>JAISFP010000401.1 GCA_031263525.1 Deltaproteobacteria bacterium
TTCCCGCAGTTCGCGGGCGGCTGGCTCCCCGCCTCGTATGTCCTCTCGGACTGGCGCTCGGCGGCGCTCTTGTCGGCGGCCATGACGGCCGTCTCCAGCGTCTTCGAGGTGAACAGCACTGCCTCGCGCAGCGACGCCAGGTCCTTGTGGAGCTCCCCCGCGCCCCACTGCGCGGCCTCGCGCACGGTCCTGTCGAGTGGCGGCGCGATGCCGGCCACGACGCGGTCCGCGGCGGAGAGCATGATGGACTGGACGCCGGCGCAGGGGCATCCCTGGGCCAGGGCGCCGGAGGGGACGGAGGCTGCCGCGAGGAGGGCGGCCAGGAGCACGATGACGGTCAGCATGACGGGTCGCATGGCGTGGACCTTTCTTGTTGGGCTTGCGGCGCGGCACCGGGCCGGGCCTACATAAGGAACGTGGATGCCGCCGGGCATTCGCCCTGGGGCGGGACATGGACCTTGAGGTCCTCAGGGCCGGGACGGGTCAGGTAACCCATGGGGCCGGGAGGGCCGGAGGGATTCCGTGCCCCTCACCTCATCCTCGGTCCGCTCCAGGGCGGCGGCTCGTCATCCGGGCCGGGACTGCCTTCCTGGCCTGCACCGGGCGCGGAGGCGGGCGCCGGCGCGGGACCGGTCTCGGGTCCGGGGGCGGTACCGTCCGCAGGGGTTGAAGCGGTGCCGGCTGCCGGCACGTGACCGGTCAAGACGGCGGGAGAAGGTATCGGCTGGGGGCCGGTCTCGGGGGCGGAGGCGGTTGCCGCCGCGGGGAAGACCTCCGGCGGGTTCCTGCGGCCGTCGAAGTCGAAGGTCTCGTAGTCGGCGTGGTTCAGGGGCTTCCAGTCCCGCGCCGCCAGCTCCTCGTCGGTCGGGAACGGGACGGCCCGGGACCCTCCGCCCGGGCTCGGCCTGCTACCCGGCCTCTCCCCGGGCCTGGGGTTGGTCCTCAGGTCCCAGAAGTTGTCGACGTTGCCCTTGAGGGACGCGTGGTACTCGCCCGCGCGGTCCTTCCAGAGGCAGGCCTCCAGGGAGGAGGTCCTCACGCCCAGGGGGTCCCCGGGCCGCAAGTTCATGCGGTTGAACGTCTCCGCGTTGCGTCCCCAGAGCGTCATGTCGTACCAGGTGACGTTCGGCCCGTCCGACCTGCGCGGCGGGAAGAGCTTCGCGCCCAGGGTCAGCCGCACGGTCTTGACGCCGGCCTGGACCTCGATGCTCGTGGTGCCTATGCGGCCTACCATGATGTGCTCGGAAAAACCGTACCTATACACGGTCAAGTTGTCCCCCGCTGGGGCCGAGTGCCCCGGCTGGCCAGGCATCCCTTCTGCTGGGGCTGGCTTGCTAAGGGTGATGGCTTACGGACGGAGAGAAAAGTCTCAGTGCCGTCAGCCCGTGAGCGATGACACATGAGGCGTGACAGAGCGTAATGCTTGAAAGCCAAGGCCAATGAGCGGAGCTGTCATGACAGGAGGACGAGAGAGTCAATGGCTGCCAGAACCAAATTCAACGGAGGAAGGCATACGAAATCTGCCACTGTCGAAAAGTCCAACACATGGAAACGCATGGAAACGCATGGACATTGCGGCAGAAAATACATTGCCAGCTGAAGATTGAAAATCTAAATCATGGAGCATGACCTGAACGATTGATGCATAGGGCGAACTTTAAAGGACAGGAGTCAGAGCAACGGATTCCGAACGCCTAATGCGAAGTTAAAATGTCAAAAGTCAAATAGACATAGACCGATATGAAACGTTAAGTTGAAAGTCGACAGTTAAAAGCTAAAAAGTTAAATAATCAAAATTATGAGATCAGAGAACCGGATACAGAGTACGAAGGACGAAGCCAAAAGAACTGGAGACCTAATGCCAGAGCTAAGATCAAAGAAACGGAGACTGAATGATCAACAAAAAAAGTTCATTGATCAAATATTATCAATCAGAATTTCAGTTAAAAAATTTAAAAATGCGAGAAGCAATAATAAGAACTAAGTACAAAGCATCAAACAAAATCAGCTGAACAATAATGCAAAATGCAATCATCAAAATTCAAAGTGCCTGAGTCATATCATACAGCATCAATGCCAGATGTCAAGCCTAAATGACAGAAAATAAGGCATGAAACGTACAGAGATAATGAAATATTTAAAGAATTTTATAATTATTTTTTCAATGCTTGAAGTCTTGTTAAAACCTTTTTAAATGCTTATGATAATTATCTGAAAGTTTTAAAAATTTACTTTCAAGGGTCACAGGAGGACGCCGGCCAGGTTTCTGGCCACTTTGAGCGCGGGCCTTAACCTGCCCGGCGTCCAGCTGTCCTCTAAGTACATGGAGGTGAGATTAGAGCCCCTTGTGCGGGGTCCTGACGGGCTGCCAGGATACGATGCCGAGAGGCAGACCGCGCGTCCGTTTAGTTGCCCGGGGCGGACAAGACCATATTTTTTCAGTTTGTGATCCGCGACATCATGATCCGGAAAAATGGTCAGATTCGTCAGAACTGATGGCCATGAAGATACGGATACAAACTGGTTTATGATTTTTAAAGGCTAAGGATTTCTATAAAGATATTTTGAAAGTCGTTATAAACTTGAAATTTGTATTGATAAAGTTGCTTTACGATGAAAACATTGGAATGTTCTTCAAGACTATTGAAAGCTATAATAATTTTTGGTTTGCACATTGAAAATGGAATTTTTCAATAAAACTTTTGGTTTTTTCTCAAAAGTTATATTTTTGCTTTCATTATGATGTTTGATTTTTGAACATTAAAAATATTGAAAATTGAGATGTTGGAATGTTGGAATGGCCTCTTTAAATTTATATTACAAAATTCAACTTTTTTCAACCCCTATTCATTAGTTTTTTTCGAAATTATTACTTTAAGATTGGCACCTTTGAAATTGCCTTTGAAAGTTGTTATGAACTATTAAAACAACTATGTTTTTCATAGCAAGATTTAGATTTGTTACCTGTTGCTTTCGGGACATCTGCGGCGACCTGCCGCCATGCTCAACAGGTGGAAATTCATTGTCACAGAAGGACGCCGGACCGGCTTAAGCCATGAACACTGGCCCTTTCCGGCCCGGCGTCCCGCTGTCCGCTACACACAATTCGAAAGAGGCCATGGTCACCCCCCCCGAGGGGAGGGCCGGGCGGACCGCCAGGACGCCCCGTTGCGTCTGACTGTCCGCACGTCGTCTGGGACACCCGGTGAGAGTGTCCCGAAATCCCGAGAAATTCATCTGCCGTCACGCTCATCCGCCGGCCCGACCGTCACGACCGCGCCCCTTTCCTCTCCTCCGCTCCCTGTCCGTCCCAGTCCCAAACCCTTCCGCTCCGTCCCTCTTCCGCTCCTTCGCTCTCTGCTCCTCCGCTCCCTGTCCGTCCCAGCCCCAAACCCTTCCGCTCCGTCCCTCTTCCCCTCCTTCGCTCTCTGCTCCTCCGCCCATTCCACTGCAGACCTGTCCGCTCCTCCGCTCCTTGTCCGTCCCTGCCCCAAGCCCTTCCGGTCTTCCCTTCCTCAGTTCCTTATCCTTCCCCTTATCCTTCCCCTCATCCTTCCCCTCATCAGGTCCTTCCTCCCTACGCTCGACCGTCTTCTCGACCCGCCCCTTTCCGCTCATCCGCTCCGACGCTCCACCATTACTCAGCCGCTATACCTTCCCAGCCGCAAGTCAATCAGTTCTTCCGCTCCTCAGCCCCTCCGCTCTTCCGCTCTTAAGCTCTTCCGCTCCTCGGTCCCTCGTCTCCCTGTCCCTCGGCTCCCTGTCCTTCGGCTCCCACGCCAGTCAGCCCTTTCAGCCGTTGCCACGTCCGTTCCTGCGTTCCTCGGCCATCTCGGTGGCGAGCTCGTCCGCCAGATCCGGTATCACCCCGCGTCCGCCGGAGGGGAGCCGCGCGTCCTCGGCCATGGCCCTTCGCCTCTCCACCTCGGGCTTGACGCCTTCCGGCCAGCGGCGGGCCAGGAAGCCGAGGGTCCTCTCCACTCCGAAGCGGGCGTAGAGGAAGGCGCGGACGTGGGCGTCCTCCTGGGTGGTGGAGAATGCCCACAGCAGTTCCGGGGTAAGGGTGCTCTTCAGGAGCTGCGCGGATGGGCCGGAGTCCGTCTTGAAGATCGCCCCGAACCCCGCGCCGTCCGGGCCGGGCTTGCCGATGCGCCCGAGCGAGTCCCGGAACGCGTCGGTCAGGCCGAAGGTCTTCGTCAGCCGGTCGAGGCCCGCGCGGGTGCCCGCGCCGGGGAGGAATACCGTGCTCGCGAGCTCGAGGAAGACTTCCGGGAAGTCGTCCAGGCTCTGGCTGTAGAGGCCCACCGATATGCCCCATTTCCGGGACTCGCGGGTGAAGCTCTCGAGATCGCCTGTCAGCTGGGCGCGGACCGCTGGCTCGCCGGTCACGCGGTGTAGCTCGTCGTAGCACAGCCGCTTGGGCTCTCGGCGGATCTCGTCGATGCGCGCCGCGTGCCAGGCCCTGTACATGGGCGGGGCCAGCGCCTCGTCGCCCGGCATGGAGAAGAACCGCGACCCGCACACGTGCCGGGCCAGCATGTAGAAGACCGCGGCCCTGCGGTCGCCGGAGGGGCCGCCGCCCCTCGGGGCGCACTCGTCCAGGTCGAGCGCCATCACCCGGGCGTCGCCCAGCGACATGGCCGTTGGCCTCGAGAGGACCGGGAAGTCCTTCGCGGCCTCGGCGAGCGTCCGCCAGACGTAGGAGCCGGCGTCCTCGCCCGTGCCGGGTATGGTGTAGCCGTAGGCCGCGGCGACCGCCTGATCCGTGCGGGTGCGGGCGGCCACGTCCAGCAGGGTCGGGACGGCGTGGCGCTGCAGCAGGTGCGCCTCGTGCTCGTGACCCCTCGCGAACAGGAAGTCCACAGCCTCCCAGACGCTGGTGCGGCCGTCCGGGACCAGGCCCTCGGAAAGGGCGAGGTCCCAGATCTCCGGATCCGTCTCCCGCGTGAAGGGCGCGGGCCGGCGGTCGCGCTCGAGGTAGGCCCCCTCGATGCAGAGCCTCACGAGCCCGCCCACGCCGGTGGGGGGCGGCGCGCCCGGGGGCGACGCGAGCAGGGTGAGCAGGTTCTCGAGGAAGGCCGTCTGGGAGGGGAGCGGGTACCGGCAGCCCAGGGGGGTGTCGAAGGGGTTCACCGAGGATTCCGGGACGGGCCGGAGCCTGTGGAACAGGGCCTCGTGGCGCCTGGACGGGGGGAGCGCCGAGTGGACGAGGTCGATTAACCCCCTCGAGCTCGGGCCCACGTCGATTATCGAGAGGAGCGGGAGCCGCCCGCCCCCGGCCTGGAGGATGAAGGCCAGGTTAAGGGTGTTCAGGAGGACGCTCTTGCCGGCCCCCATGGGGGCGATGCCCAGATCCACCCAGGAGCTCTGGACCGAGGAATTGTGCATGAAGGGCATGGGCTTGCCGTCGAGGCTGCGGAGCACGAGCGAGCCCGTGCGCCACGGCGAGGCGGGCCTCACCGGAATGAACCCCCAGGCCTCCTCCAGGGGCGCAGCGGCCCTGGCCGCGGGGCCGCCGTGGGGCATGAGGCCGGGGAGCGCAGCGCAGACGCCCAGGAGCGGGTCGCCGGGACATTCCTGGCAGCCCGACTCGCCCCAGCCGCCCACGAGCTTCACGAGCTCGCCCCGCTGCCGTCTCAGGCTCCTCGCGGCGGAGCCCAGGTCCTCGTGGTCGCACAGGTCGGTCCAGGTGTCGCAGCCAAACGACAGGGCGCAGACGCAGCTGCCGGCGTCCGCCATTGCCCTCACCCCGTCGATGGCGGAGGCGAGCTGGCGCGAGTCGCGGGAGCTGAACCGGAGGATCCGCGCGAGCGCCCCCCTGGCGCCCGTGCCGCCGAGCCCGTCGGGGCCGATGGAGACGGCCATCCTCAGCGGGAGCCTCGGGCTCCGGGAGCTCAGGGCCGCGAACAGCCTCGAGAACGGCCTCGGGTCCCTGGGCGGGAGCGAAAGGAAGAAGGGGGCGTGGAGCATGTCCCCCGCCAGCAGGAAGTCGCGCTCCACCGTCCGGCAGGGGGACTGGAAGATCTGATCCCTGAGCGACGGGTAAATCGGCGCCTCCCCGCCCGGCTCCGGGCAGACGAGGGGGAAGGGGTCGCCGGGAAGCCTCGGCTCCCAGTCCGGAGGGACAGCAGGGCCGTACATGGCGGCCCTTATGTCCCGGACGAGCCTTCTCGCCGGCATGAGGCGGGCCTTCAGCCCCGCCTGCCTCAGCCCCTCGGACAGCGCCGACACGGCTCCGCCGTGCGCGCTTCTGAGCTCCGCCGCGCCCTCCAGGATCCCGTCCGCGCCGGCCTCCGCGAAGGCCCGCGCGGCCTTCCCGCGCTCGGCCGGGGCGAGCGCCCCGAACGTGGTCCACAGCGTCACCGCGAGGCTCTCCCTGGCGCACAGCACGCCCAGGGCCGACTCCCAGCCGTCCAGGGTCCTCCCCATGTCGAGCCCGCACTCCGACGCGGCGCGCCGGGCCGGGGCCATCATGCCGCGCACCGTCTCGGGCCCGGCGTCGGGATCGTAGTCGAATACGGCCTTCACGAAGTGGCCGCCCCGCTCGAATATCGCCCTGGTCTTCCCTGAAAGCGCCTCCGCCGCCCTCGCGGCGAGAGAGTCCGAGACCGGCTCCGGCGTCCCCTCCACCGCGAAGGCGGTGACCAGCGACCCGTCGGCGGCGCAGAGCGTGTGAAAGTCGTCCAGGCTCTCGAGCAGGCAGTAGCTCGACGCCGGCCCACCCACGAGCTCGAATATGCCGTCCGCCACCCTGTTCAAGCTGTTCAGAATGCTCATGAAGTTCACCTTTGTCCCCCGTCGCTCGCGGGCGGCCTCGGGAAGGCGGCCGCGCGCCGCGGGAGTTCGTTCCGTTCCGTCCCCCCTCCCGGCAGTCCGGGACAGGGGGCAGGACATGCAGGGGGGGGTCGCCGGCGGGACGCGTTGCCTTTCGCGTCCCGCCGGACGGTCGGCCGTGCCGGATGCCTGCCCCCCGGCAGGCCCGGACCTCCGCCTCCCTCTCCCCCGGCCCGGCCCCGTTCAGCCTGGCCGGGCCGAACGGCCTCCCGCCCCCCGGCGGGAGGCCGCCGCCCCCGCGCGGGACCGGGGGTGCCCATCCCCCGTCCCGCGCGAAGATCTAGCGGGCCCTGCTCAGGACCAGCTGGCTGATCACGACGCCCCGGGGGCGGCTTGCCGTGGAGACGCGCTCCACCGACACCTCAGCCTTCACGTTGCCCTTGGAGACCACCCCTTCGGAGGATTGGTACGATAGTTCCAGCGGCAGATTGATCACCCAGGTCATCTTGCCGTTGATCTTCTTCGCATCCGTTAGGACGGGGGCACCCGTCAGGACGGCCGACATGTTCAGCCTCTTGTTCACCAGCTTGGCGATGTGGCCGCTCTCGTTGAGCGAGGCCACCAGGGTGTCGTAGGCCCGGGGCGAGAAGTCGGGCTCCACGTCACGGAGCTTCTCCTCCCACCTGAGAAAGTCGAGGGACATGGCCCTCATTACCGTCTCGGCCGCCCAGTTCAGGACGGCCGGCTTCGACATGAGCGGCTCGTCCAGGGGCACGAGCTCCGCCATCCTCATGTCAGGGGTGACCGCGAAGTACACGGGGCCCGGCCTCGTCATGGCCAGGAGCCCGAGCGTCACGACCGCCACGGCCAATGGGGGCAGGGAATACTTGAGCACCCGCCCGAACAGCCTGTTCTTTCTCTCGAGCAGGGCCCTGTCCAGCAGGATCCTCGCGAGGCCGGCGGGCTCCGGGGAGTCCGCGTCGGCCTTCATCTTCCCCGGATCCTCCGCCTCCTCCCTGGAGGAACCGGCCCCGGCGGGGTTGCCGGCCCCGGCGAAGTACCCGGGGCCGGGCAGGCCGGGGGAGCTTCCGGTACCGCCGCCCCCTGATCCGGTAGTCCCGGCAATCCTGGAAGTCCAGGAGGCGCCGTGCTCTCGCCGGCAGTCTCCTCCGCCGGAACCGGAGATGCCGGAGGCGCCGGAGCCTGACTCTCCCGCGCTCACGCCGGAGGTGTCGCGACCGAGCCAGGAGTCCCCGCGACGGATGCCGGAGGTGCCGGAGCCGCAGCCTATGTTGCCGGAGCCGCGGCTGGCCAGACGGGAGGAGCCGGGCCAGGGAGCGAAGGTTTCCCCGTCGAGCCCGGAGGCGCAGGGGCCGCTTCCTGTGTCTCCGCCGCCGAAGGCGGCCTCGATGTTGTCGGAGTCAGGGCCGTCAGTGCTGGAGCGGCCGGTCCGGGGGTCGTGGCCTCCCGCGCGGAAGCCGGAGGACCAGGTCCAGGGGTCGGAGTCTTCCATGAAGTGCCTCGATATGTTGGTGTTGGAGCCGGTGCCGAATCCTCCGCTTCTGGAGCGGGAAGCCATGTTGCCTGTGTCCTCGCCAGACGGGCCAGGGAAGCCGGGCCGGGGAACGGGGTCACAGCTGTCGACCCCGAAGGTGTCGGTTCCGACGCTGGAACCTCCGCTTGAGAGGCCGGCGTCCAGGAACCCGAAGGAGAGTCTGGCGTTCGGGTGCTCGCCGGAGATGCCGGCGTCCTGGAGCGGACCGGAGTAGCCCTCGTCCGGGAACGAGAGCGAGATGCCGACGTCCTGGTGCGGACCGGAGGGGCCAGCGTCCGGGAGCGAGTCCGAGAGACCGAGGTCCTGGAGCAAGGCCGAGAGGCTGGCGTCAGGAAGCGAGGCCGAGAGGCCGGCGTCAGGGAGAGAGGCCGAAAGGCTGGCGTCAGGAAGCGAGGCCGAGAGGCTGGCGTCAGGGAGCGAGGCCGAGAGGCCGGCGTCAGGGAGCGAGGCCGAGAGGCCGGCTTTCTGGAGCTCGTCGGAGTGGCAGACGTTCTGGAGCGAGGCCGAGAGGCAGGCTTTCTGGAGCTCGTCGGAGTGGCAGACGTTCTGGAGCGAGGCCGAGAGGCCGGCGTCAGGGCACGAGGCGGAGGTGCCGCCGTCCTGAAGCTCGCCGGAGAGGCCGGCGTTAGGGAGCAGGCCGGAGGGGCCGAAGTCCAGAAGCGAACCGGAGGGGCCGACGTCCGGGGACAGGCCGGAGATGCCGACGTCCTGGAGCTCGTCGGAGGAGCCGGAGTCCGGGAACGGGCCGGAAGGGCCGGCGTCCTGGAGCGGACCGGAGGGGCCGGAATCCGGGACCTCGCCGGAGAGTCCGGCGTCCTGGAGCGGACCGGAGGGACAGGCGTCCTGGAACTCGACGGAGAGTCCGGTGTCCTGGAGCTCGACGGAGAGTCCGGCGTCCTGGAGCTCGACGGAGTGTCCGGCGTCCTGGAGC
>JAISFP010000436.1 GCA_031263525.1 Deltaproteobacteria bacterium
CTTCCCTTCCGCCCCTCACCCTTCCCCCAAAGCTCTCACCCATTCAGTACTCGCCCCTGCCCAAAGCCCTCTCGCCTCTTGCCCCTGCCTGAGGGCCAGATTTAATTTCCGGGGTAATATTGGCTATCGTTCCAGGGATGAGAAATCAGTGCAAGGCCCCAGATCTGGTATCTCTTTGCCATGACTCGCTCCCATAATGTGGGAAAAGCTTTCAACATTTTCTAATATTTATCCGGAAGCGCAATATGGCGCCATCATGATACGGATTGACCGATTCACGCGTACTCGAACTCCGCCCTGACACCTGTCGCCTGCTTCCGCATCCGGAACACCGGGGCACAGCCCGCGCACGGGAGACCACGGAGTTTTCCGGAAAGAGCCGGGCAGGTTTCCAAGATCAGAGCGCCGGTTTCTCCACGCGGCACCGGGACGGTCAGCAACTGAGCGGACTCATGAACCCGCGTGTGGCGTGATGGCCAACCTTCCCCCTTGACGGCGCCGCAGCGGGACTGTATTCTGAAATTCAAGTTCAGACTTGACCCATGAATCTGGCCGAGGTCCCCCCCCAGGAGGACAGCTTCCGGGAGCCATGTACGGACCGTGCATCCAGGTCCAGGCGCGGGCCTTGCGTCATGCTCCATGTGCCGGCCCCTCGTCCGGGGCCAGGAGCCGGCCCCTCGTCCGGCGCCAGGAGCCGGCCTGCCGCCCAGCTCCAGGACCAGGCGCGGGCAGCTTGTCCGGGCCGGGAACTGGCCCGAAGCAAGAGGCCCGGCCAAGACTGCGGACCACGGAGGCGGCGCGGTACCGTGCCCCCCGCAGCAGGAGCGGCGCCGTCGTACGGGACTGAACCGGCACGAAAGCCCGGGTCATGGCCTGGGTCGCGGAAATGTCCAGAGTTTATGGCAGGACCCCGGCCGACGGGATTTCCCGGACAAGGTCCATGGTTGGCCGTGTCGAGGTTCGCGGACCTCGGCAGTCCAAAACAGACGCGCCGCCACCCGGAGCCGCCTTGACAGACAGAAGGAGAAGGCTGACATGACACGGAAGCCCGTGCCGCCGGAACGCTCCCCGGAGGAGCTCGTAACGCTCAAGATCTGGGCTTCGGAGAACGCCCAGGACCACGATCTCGCGTTGCGTTCGAGGATTGTCATGATGGCTCTCGAAGGCGGTGATACCCTCGAGATAAGCACGAGGCTTCTCGCGGCTCCGGCCATGGTCAAGCGGTGGACAGGCGCCTTCGCTACGTCCGGCACGGAAGGTCTTCTTGAGGCACTTCCGGAAGGACGTGTGATCGCCGCCCGCGAACTGGCCGCGATATCGCCTGGCATGCTCGGGAAAAAGGCCTTGCCCGGAGGCCTGCCCGGCTTGTCCCCGAGGCTCCCGCCGTACGGAGCCGGATCCGCGTCCAGCGGGGAGGGTCCCTCCGAAACTGCCGTCGGGACTGGCAATGTCAAATCTGGTCCGGCACCCGTCAGGGAGCCCGGCGGGACCGTCACGGACGGCACCTCCGAGACGTTGAGCTGTGCCCCCGCGGCAGGCTCGCCGGTCCAGATAATATCTCCGGACGTCATCCAGGCCGTGGAGAGGCTCGTCTCCGGACCCCCTCCCGAGTTCTCGCGTCACTGGAGCGCCAGCCGCGCGGCGCAGGTGCTGGGGATTCCCCCGCGCGCCGCCGAACTGGCCTTCAAGGCCATCGGAATCCCCTCCGTCCGTTTCCCTGTCCTCGGGCCCAAGCTTGCGTCACGGAGCCAGGAGGATCTGGACGAGCTGGAACGCATGGAGGCAGGCCATGCGCCCACTCCCGAAATTGCGCGGCGCGCCGCGGCGGTGGCGGCCTGCCTGCGCGGCGAGACCTCCAATGAGGTCGCGAGCCGATTCGGCATGACCAGGGATTCGGTCAACCACTGGCTCCGCTCCTTCTCGGCGATCGGACCGGCCGGGCTCCTGCGGACGGCTCTGGCCGAGCCGCCGTCCGTCATGAGGGCCCGACCGATGGTGAGGGCCCTCGTGAGCGGTCCCCCCCCGTCCGGCAGGAACCGCTGGACCTTGCGTCTCATTGCCGACGAGCTGGGCTTGCGTCCGGGCACTGTCAAGGCCGCGATCAAGGCCGAGGGGATACGCCTCCGCCCGAGCTCCTCCTGCCAGATCCTGACCGGACCGAGCGACGAGGAGCCGTCCGAGCGGGAACGCATGGCGGCGGGCGGCTCGCCGACCTTGGAAATCCTTTCCCGCGCCGGGACGGACGCCGCGGGGATTACCTGCGAGCCAGGTGCCGCCGGCGGCCACCGCCTCGGCATTACGGCGAACCAGGCCGGCGCGCAGGCCCGTCCGTCCGCCCCGCTCCGTCCGGCAGATTTGTCGCGGACAGCCGAGGACGTCGAAGCTGCCGTCCTGAATGCCCGCCCGCTTGTCCGACATCTGGCTCTCGGACCTCCCCCCGAGGGGCAGGCACGCTGGACGGCCGAACTCATAGCCGCGACTCTGGGGCTGAGCCTCCTTACGGTCGGGCTCGCTCTCGACGCGGAAAAGATCCGCCTCTTTCAGCCGACGCCCGCTGAAAAAATCATGTCCGCGCGGAGCGCCGACGACCTCGCCGTCCTGAAGCGCCTGGCGGAGGGCGGAGCCCCCTCTCGGGAGATCGCGGCCCGCGCCGGGGCGCTCGACGCGCTCGTCGCCGGCGCGACTACCGCCTCCGTCGGAAGGAGCTTCGGCGTGTCGCAGCCTACCGTCTCCAGGTGGGCCAGCTCGTTTGCCCGGCTCGGCCCGGACTGGCTCGTGCGCCCGACGCCGAGCGACCCTCGCGGCACGACAGTTCCGGATGCTCGCCAGCCGGTGAGAGATCTAGTAAGCGGACCTCCCCCGGAAGGACATGACTGCTGGACCAAGCCCCTGATAGCCGAAAAGCTGGGACTGGGCGTCTGGTCCGTCAAGAGGGCGCTTGCGGCGGAGGGGATATGTCTCACCCAGGAAGGCGTCGTGGCAAAGATCCTTGCCTGCCGGACACGCGAAGACATGGCCGCGCTTGAGCGAATGGCGCACGGCGACGCGCCCTCCACGACGATCGCCGTCCGCGCCGCCGCGGTCATCGCGATCATCGACGGCGAATCCGCATCTGCCGTCGGAAGGCTTTTCGGCTTCAAGAGTCAGACGGTGAGAGCTTGGGCCCGCTCCTTTGCCAGGCTAGGCCCGGCAGGCCTCTAGCCCAGGGCACCTGACGTCACGCCGTCTTTCCAAAGGGAGCGGCAGATGGCGAAAGAGCTCGCGAGCTGCCCTCATCAGGAATGACGTGACTGCCGGACCCTGCCTCCAGTCTCTGGGAAGCCGGGACTGAGCGTCAATGAAGTCAGGAAGGCATCTGCGGAGGAGGAGTATTGGTTTTGCCCAGAACTTCGCAGGGTCCAGGATTCTGGCCGTACGCAGCCTCGAGGAGCCGACCGTGCAGGATCGCATGGAAGAGGGGGACGCTCCCTCCACGAAGATCGCGCTCAGTTCCGGGCGGTCACTTCCGTCCTCCGACGCGTCACCATGTCGGACGTAACAAAGCTTTCCGGAATCGCTCCGTCAAACGTGAGCAGTCGGACCAGCTCGTTTGAAATTTTCTTGCCGGTCTGCTTCCTGCGCCAATATCCGGGTGAACCGGCGGTGTCCGCCGGCAAGGCGCGTCCCTTCGAATAATTTTGACGCTGACGGTCCCTTCCCCGAATGCCGGACTCGGACGGCCGGCTCCTCCGGCCGACAGCCACGTCCATCCCGGGCCTGTGCATGCGAGGCGAGGCGTCCGGTTCGCCCGGGTCACGCGGTGGCTCCCCCTGCACGGCCAGACCGGGAACGTCCGGCCGAAACAGCTTCCGCCGCCTGCCTACCCCCGGGGGGGAAGCCCGTCCTGCGGTCACGTGACCCGACGGACACGGCCCGTGCAGCTCCCTGAACGCAGATGAAGGGGTGCCAGGAACGCTCCTGAATGTCTGATCTGCCGCGCGAGAACACCAGGACGGCCCCTCCCGAATGACATGAAAGGACCTGACGGGCTGATTTCTAAAACCTGCTCCTTCCGAATTCCGCCTCCATCCGTTCAAGTCCGGCTGCAGGCGTCTTCCCGTCCGGAATGCGCGGCCCGTTCCTCCTCCCGGCCCGATCTCCCGGCTCAGACCTTCGGTGCCGCCGTCCGAGGACGGCCTCCCTCAGCATCAGGGCTGCCTCACCCCATGTGCCGTCCGGCATTCCTTCAAGTCACCTTACGGCATCCGCCGATAAGGGACGGCCTGTTCACGGGAGAGGCGGACGGCATCCGTCGAGAAGGGACTACCTGGCACCAGGGGTAAAGGGAGCCTCCGCCTCGTCCCCAGCAGAGCCGGGACGTCATGTCACCGGGGGGTAAAGGGGGCCTCCGCCTCGTCCCCAGCAGAGCCGGGACGTCATGTCGCATTGGGGAAAGGGGGCCTCCTCCTCGTCCCCAGCAGAGCCGAGACGTCATGTCGCCAGGAGGAAAGGGCTGCCTTCCCGTGAAGGCAAGGCCCGTCCCCAGCGGGTACCGGCTTGCCTGCCAGAGGTGCGGGAAGGTCTCCCGCCGGCCCGGGTCGCGGGCGTCAGGACGCCCATGTCGTCAGACGGAGCAGTCAGCAAGCAGACGTCCAGGAACATCCTGTTTGGTTTGCTGCCTCAGCCGGCGCCGTATGCCTCCGCCTCCGGGAAACTGCGGAATTGGGCGCGCCTCGGCTGACGCGCGATCTTCGGGAAGGAGCCCTGCCCGGTTCCCGGTGACCGGCGGCCTTTTTCCTGCACGGCTCCGGCACGGTCCCTCAATGCCTTCACCCCGGACGCCGCGCGAGCCGGGAGAATTGCCCTCGCCCTTGACGTCTGCCTCGACGGGGCTGTAAACTGGTTTACGACCGTCCGGGAACCAGAACCGGCCCGGGTGCCGTCACGGGGCCGCTTCCGGGAACCAGGGGCATCTCGGTCATCCCGCGGCGAGCCTCGTGCCGGGACGCGGGCCTCAAGTCCTCTCCCATGAAAAGTTTGATTCAAAGTGCCAGGACATGTGTCCTGCAGTCTGCGGCAGGGCAGCCCGTGGCGAGATCGTCGCTGATCTCAACTGAACCGGCAGATAAGACGAGCCGGGGCCGAGGCCGCGGAAAGTTCCAGGATTCATGGAGGGACCCGGACGGCGCGGAGGTCGCTTGCCGGTCCGCCTCATTGCCGGGGGAGGTTTCCAGGCCCCCGAGGGCCGGAAAAGTCATGCAGGGGCCCGGAAACGCCCCATGGAGACGTGAGGAGAAGGCTGACATGCCGCAGACCCCCGCACCGCCTGGCTGCTCGTCGGAAGAGCTCGACACTCTCGAGTTCTGGGCCTCGGACTCCTCCCCGGATCGCGACATCGCGCTGAGGGCGAAAATTGTCACGATGGCGCTTGCAGGCGAAGAGTCCGTCGGGATAGCGTTGAAGCTTCTCACGTCCCCGGCAGCTGTCAAACTGTGGACTGACGCCTTCGCCGCGGAAGGCACGGAAGGTCTTCTGAAGGCCCTTCCGGACGGGCGGGCGGCCGCCGCCCGCGAGATGGCCGCGAAATCACTCGGCCCGAGGGGGAAGACGCCGGCGCCAGGATGCGTGCCGCCGGCGGCGGCGAAGTTTCACGAGGCCCTGATGGAGGCCGGCCTTTTTCCCCGCGGCAGCTTTCCGTCCGTCTCGCCCGAGGTCAGCCATTCCGCCGGGAACGCGCCGGTCGGCCAGGCGGTTTCCCCCCCTGCGGCAGAGGACGGACCGTATGCCGGACCCGCGCCGGCGGACCGGACCCGTTCCGACGCTGGAACTGCGCCCGGACCGGATTCCCGCGTGACGGAGAACGCCGCCGGCTCTGCCGGCGGGACCCGCCCGCGCAGAACGGGCCCCGCGCCCGTCTCGCCCGCCGTCATGGACGCCGTGACCAGGCTCGTCTCCGGACCCCCGCCGGACGGCGCCCGGCAGTGGAGCACCGTCGCCGCCGCGCGGGAGCTCGGGATCTCGCAGACCACCGCTTCCAACGCCTTCAGGGCCGCCGGAATCCCTCGCCGGAGTTTCCGGGGCCTGACGGAGGGCGCCGCCGGCACTGCCGGCGGGACCCGCCGGCGCAGAACGGGCCCCTCGCCCGTCTCGCCCGGCGTCATGGAGGCCGTGACCAGGCTCGTCTCCGGCCCCCCGCCGGACGGCGCCCGGCAGTGGAGCGGCGCCGCCGTCGCGCGTGAGCTCGGGATCTCGCCGTCCACCGCTTCCAACGCCTTCAGGGCCGCCGGAATCCCTCACGAGCGTTTCTGGGGCGTGACGGGTGCCGCCCTGTCCTCCCGGAGCCAGGAGGATCTGGACGAGCTGGAACGCATGGCGGAAGGCCACGCGCCGACTCCCGACATCGCGAGGCGCGCAGGCCTGGTCGCGGCCGTTCTCCGGGGAGAAACCGTAAGGGAAGCCGGCATCAGGTTCGGCGTGAACCCGCGCACTTCCAGCAACTGGGTCCGCGCGTTCTCCAGACGCGGCCCGGCATGGTTCCGCCTGCCCTCGCGTGTCGGGAACCCGAGTCCCATGACGGCACGCGGGCTGGTCAGGGAGCTCGTGGCCGGACCCCCTCCGGATGGCCGGGACCGCTGGACGGAGCGGCTCGCCGCCTCCGAGCTCGGGATAAGCTTCTCCATTGTCCGCAAAGCGCTCAAGGCCGAGGGGATACGCCTCGCGTCGCCGAACTCCGTCGACATCATTCTGGCCGCGCGGAGCGAAGAGGAGCTGGCCGAGCTGGAGCGCATGGCGGAAGGCCATGCGCCGACACCCGTTATCGCTGCCCGGGCGGGGGCTGTCGCGGCGCTCCTGGACGGCGAGACCCTGACCGCGGCCGCCCAGCGCTTCGGCATGACGAATGTGCAAGCCGCCCGCTGGGGCCGCTCGTTCGCCCGTCTCGGACTGGACGGGCTCTCTCGGATGACACCGGAAGAGGGCCCGGCCGTCCTGAAGGCCCGGCCGCTGGCAAGAGCTCTCGCCCTCTCGCCCCCGCCGGAGGGCCGGAGCCGCTGGTCTGCGGCCCTCATCGCCAGGGAGCTGCGCCTGAACCACAACACCGTCATCAAGGCGCTGGATGCGGAAGGCATACGCCTCGTTCCGGAAAGCTTCGCGGACAGGATTCTTGCCGCGCGGAGCGACGGGGATCTGGCAGAGCTGGAACGCATGGCGGAAGGCCATGCGCAGACACCCCTCATCGCGGACCGCGCACGCGCGGTCCTCGCGGTCATCGGCGGCGAGACCACGTCTTCCGTCGCAAACCGTTTCGGCGTGAGGAGCCTCACCGTCTCGCGCTGGGCCAGCTCGTTCGCCCGGCTCGGCCCGCAATGCCTCGTCCAGATCACGGCGCACCAAAAACCCGACGGCGCGGCAGTCCTGGAGTCGCGGCAGCTGGTGAGAGAACTCGTCCGCGGCCATCCCCCGGATGGACATGACCGCTGGACAGTTCCCCTCATTGCCTCGAAGATAGGCAGGAATGTCCTGACGGTCCAGCATGCGCTGGCGGAGGAGGGGATACGCCTCCCTCACCATAACCTGGCGACCAGGATCCTGGCCCGGCGGAGCAGCGACGATCTTGCAAATCTTTTACGTCTGGCAGAGGGCAGGGCCTCATCCCCGGAGGTCGCCGCCCGCGCCGGCGCGCTCGTCGCCTTCCTGAACGGCGACACCATGAAGGCCGCCGGAGAGCGTTTCGGCATTTCGAGAACCACGGCCATGGACTGGGCAAACTCGTTTGCCAGTCACGGTCCTGCCGGGCTGGAGTCCAAGACCCCCGCACTCCAGAGCGAGCGCCAGCAGGTAAAGGAACTCGCGATCGCCCCTCCTCCGGAGGGTCATGACCGCTGGTCAAGGCTCCTGATTGCCGAGGAACTGGGCCTGAGCGTCGAGAAGGTAGATCATGCGCTAAAGACCGAAGGGATACTTCTCGGCCAGAAAGAAACCGGGACCGCGCTCCTGGGCAGCCGGAGCAGGGAGGATCTGGCCGTGCTGGAGAGAATGGCGAAGGGAGACGCTTCCTCCCCGAAGGCAGCCGCCCGCGCCGCCGCTGTCCTTTCCGTCCTCCGGGGCGACAGCATGGCAGGCGCCGGAAAGGTTCTGGGCGTCACGGGACCCGCGATGAGGCGGTGGGTAGAGCTGTTTACAAAACGCGGCCCGGCAGTCCTGGAGCCCAAGACGCGGTACGTCAGGCGGTCATTCCCGAAGGCGTGCCGGCGTGTGAGAGATCTAGCGAGCGGGCCTCCCCCGGACGGGCGTGACCGCTGGACCTTTGCCCTGATTGCCGGGAAACTGGGGATGAGCATCAAGACGGTCAGGAAGGCGCTTGACGCGGAGGGAATACTCCTCGAACGAGACGACTTCAGAGCCAGGATCCAGACCGGGCGGAGCCCTGAAGAGCTGAGCTCGCTGAAGCGCATGGCGGATGGCGGCTCGCTCTCCCCGGAGATCGCCGCCCGCGCCGGCGCGGTCCTGGCCGTGCTCGGCGGAAGAACCATGAAAGGCACAGGGCAGATTTTCGGCGTCGCGGGACAGACGGTGAAGCGGTGGGTACAACTGTTTGACCAACTCGGCCCGGCAGGCCTCCTGTCCAAGAAACAGCACGTCACGCGGTCATTCCCAGAGGCGTGCCGTCAGGTGAGGGATCTCGCGAGCGGGCCCCCCCCGGACGGCCGTGCCCGCTGGAGCCTGACCCAGATTGCCGGGAAACTGGGAATGAGCGCCAAGACAGTCAGGAAGGCGCTTGCGGCGGAGGGAATACGTCTCGGCCCCTAACGGCGTCTGAGCCGGATTCCTTGCCCGGCGGAAACCTGAAGAGCCGGCCGCACCTAGGCGCATGGCGGAGGTCGACTCGCCCCCGCCGGAGATCGCCGCACTGGCCGGCTCTCTCGTCGCATTCTTCGGGGGCAAGACCATTCTTCAGCCGCAAGGAATTTCTTAGGGAAGCCTCTGCATTACGTTCAGGGGCCAAGGGCCAACCGCCTTCGGGCCAGTCGTCTTCCGGACTTCCCGCTTCCCGCGGATCGCCCCCCTGCCTCCTGCGCCTTTTTACGGTTCCTGACGGAGGGCATAGCTCTTGCGGGAGAAGCGGGGGAACCAGTCTGCCAGCGCATACGTTTGCGGGCGGACGCGCCTGTCGGACGGCACAGGCGGCACGGACTGGTTTCTCGAGATTTCCAGACGGGCACCTGGGCCGGGCATGCCAGTCATCCCCATTAACAAGTGGTAACCATTCAGGTACCACCACCTGACAAACATCTCTATCCCTCCCATGACCCCGGGCTCTTCCTCCGATCGGTTCACTGTTGGTGTTGCAGGGGAGACTTCCTCCAAACTGTCAAGC
>JAISFP010000470.1 GCA_031263525.1 Deltaproteobacteria bacterium
CGCGACACCGAGGCCGGCCACGAGGCCGCCTCCCCAAAAATGAGATGCAGGCCGTACGTCAAGCTTAAATGCGGGCCGATCTCTCGTTCACCGCAACTAATGCCGGTGAACGGATACGAAATTGACTCCCCCGGTGCAGGCCGCGCCCGTGTCCTTTATAGTGAGGGATCCGGCAGCCATCGAGGCCGTTCCTGTCCCTGCGCACGTCTTGAAGACTGTGCCGTCCTTGTTGAAGACCTCGACCCTGACCCGGCCGGAAACCGCCGCCGAACCGGATCCGGGCCCTGAGCCTGAACCGGGGCCGGGTGCTGAGCCTGAACCGGATCCTGGCACGTCTCCAGTGCCCGGTCCGACTCCGGAGCCCTGGCCTGAACCGGATCCTGGCACGTCTCCCGTGCCCGGTCCGACTCCGGAACCCTGGCCTGAACCGGGTCCTGGCACGTCTCCCGTGCCCAGTCCGAGTCCGGAACCCTGGCCTGAACCGGGTCCGGGCACGTCTCCCGTGCCCGGTCCGACTCCGGAACCCTGGCCTGAACCGGGTCCTGGCACGTCTCCCGTGCCCGGTCCGACTCCGGCGCCCAGGCCTGAACCGGATCCGGGTCCTGGCACGCCTCCCGTGCCCGGTCCGACTCCGGCGCCCTGGCCTGAACCCGGTCCGGGTCCTGACACGTCTCCCGGGCCCGGGCCGAGTCCTGGTGCAGGGACAGGGCCGGAACCAAAACAGTAGTAGTAGATCATGGGCAGGCCTTCAGGCATGCTCACGAGCCTGGCGTCAGACTTCCAGCATCCCTCCAGGAACGACATGTCTTCGGCACCCTCGGGGAGCGCGAGCTCCGAGTCCACGGCGGGGGGCGCGGGCCCGGGTTCTCCGGAGGCACCTGGCGGCACGGGACCGGGGGACTCCCCTCCCGGGGCCAGTCCCGGGCCGGGTCCCGAGCCTGGCGCGCCCGGGGGGCAACCCGCCATGAGGGAGGCGTAGCTGCTCCGGAGCGCGTCCCGTTCCCGCCGGAGTCCCTCCTCCGTTCCGGGGCCGGGGAAGGCCGCTCCCTCCCCGGCGCCGGGTCCCGCAACGGTCCATGCCGCGCGCCGCAGGTCCGGGGCCAGCAGGAGGATCAGGAGGAGCGCCAGAAGGAAGGCGCAGAGGCCGGCAACGAAGGCCCTCTTCCAGGACTCGCCCTTTCCCCGGACGGCGCGGGGCCCGGTCCGCCGGGCCGGAACGGCCAGGAGAACCGGCTCCGGAGGCGCGTAAGGCGGGGGCGGGGGCGGCTGCAGCTGGGGCAAAGGGAGCGGCCCTGAATCCGCAGGCTGCGGAGGCCACGCGTCAGCGGGCGGCGGCAAGGGCTGAGGCGCGGAGGTCGCTGGCTGCGGGGGCCCGGCAGCGGCGGGCGGCGGAAGCCAGGCCGGGGCGGGCGCGGCAGGCGCGGGAAGCCCCGGGATGTCGCGGGGCATCTCTCCCCGGAGGATCCTGGCCACCAGGGCCGCCTCGGACGGGGAGAGGCCGAGGCCGCCCCCGGGGCCCGCCCCCGTCTCCGTCAGCTCGTGGCCGGGGGGCGGCGGCTCCGTGGCGGGCCCGGCGTCGGCCAGGCCCCACCCGGCCATGACGGGGACGCCTCCGACCACGAAAATCCTGCGCGGGCTTCCGATGCCGGCCGCGGCCGAGGCCGCCTCGGCGGCGAGGCGCGACACTATCATGCCCGCCGTCCGGATTTCCCCCGAACCCGCCCCCGCTAGCCTCGCGCCCAGGCCCGCGAGCTCGCCCGCCCTGCGGCACAGGGCGTCCTCGGCGGCGTCCCGCCCGGGGCCTGTCAGGAGCCCGTATTCCAGCACGGGGCCGTCAAGCTCCGTCACCCAGTCAATCCGGCCCTTTCGGTCCCTGGGCAGGGGCTCAGCCAGGAAGAGGGCCGCGCCCGGCGAAATGTTCTCCTCGAGCACCCTTGCCAGGAGCCCGTGGCTGAACACGGGCTTCACCCCCGCCACGGACGCCGGGTACAGACCTACCGTCGACATCGAGGCGAGCGTCCTGAACGCCACGGGGCCCCTGCCCTACTCGGCGTCGCGGAGGATCGATCCCCCGGGCCTGTAGCCGCTCTCGAGGCGGGTGAAGGGCGTGTCTATGGGCCTCACCGTGCTCCCCTCGATGACGCAGTCCGCCTTGCCGCCGGCGTCCCCGCCCCGGCACACCACGGTGGTGGCGCCGTATGTCTCCTCGGGGTGCCTGACGCAGCGGTGGCCGGAAGGGTGGCCGCGGATGTACAGGACCCCGCCCTCGACGGAGGCGGCGGCTGTCGAGACGCAGGAGTCGAGATGCTCGCCCGATTCCGTCTTCTGGTCTATGACCACCTGGGCGGTGCCGTCGCCGGCGAAGCAGTGGACGTACAGCACCGGCAGCTGCGTCTTGCTGTTCACGATGCCCCCGCCGGACTGCCAGCATCCCTCCAGGAACCCGAAGCCCGCCTCCTCGACGTTCTCGGGTATCACGAGCCCCTCGCCCGCCGCCTGCGGCGTGAACGCCGCCTGCGGCGTGAAGGTCCGGGGCCTGTCCAGGAGGCTCGCCAGGAGTGCCAGGAGGAGCAGGAGAAGGAGGAGCGAGCCCAGGATCGCGAGGACCGTCCGCCAGACAGGCCTTGCGGGGCGCTCGACGAGGACGGCGGGGACGACGGCCTGCAGGACGGGTTCCGCGGCGGGCTCCGGCGGGCCGGCGTACGGGGCGGTCGGCTCGGCGTGCGGGGCGGGCGGCTCGGCATGCGGCGCGGGCTCCGGCTCCGGGGCCGGCAGAGGCTCCGGAGGCGGCGGCACGTGGCGCGGGTCGGGTATGGGGGGCCTCAGGCCCGCAAGTATCTTCCCGGCCAGATCCGACTGGTCCTCGGTGAGCTCGTAGCCCTCGGCCGCCAGCCCGGACATGGCGGTGGACAGACCCCAGCCGGCAAGCACGGGCCTCCCGCCCACCATGAAGAGCGTGGGCCCGCTGGCGCCCACGGCGCAGGCGGCCGCGGCCTTGGCCACGCGCTCGGTTATGAGGCCCGCGGTGGCCCTGGACTCGGACCCGGAGAGCCTGAGCCTCTCGGAAAGCTCGCGGTACCTGGCCGCCATGGAGCACAGGGCGTCCAGGGCGGTGTCCCTCGCGTTCCCCTCCAGGACGTCGAAGGGCACGGCCTGCCCCTCGAGCGCCGTGTGCCAGTCCACTTTCCCGTGCCGCTCGGTGGGCTCGGCCAGGAAGTCGGCTGCATCCCGCGAGATCTCGTCCGCGGCAAGCTGGGCGAGCGCCGCGTAGGCCCCCAGCGCCTTGACCCCTCCCGGGGACTCGGCATGGGTGCGGGTCAGATCCGAGCTCGCGAGAAACTGGAGCGGCATGGCTGGGCCTCGCGGCTAGCGTCTGAAGGTTGAGATGTCCGGCACGTCCGGTCGAGCGTGACGACGGCGGGACTATCGTGATCAGCGGACGGACACCCGCATGTCGTCGGGATGTCCGGCATCTCCGCAAGAACGTCATTGTCCCGTCAGGAAGGAAAAGAAAACAGGACGCGCATCAATGCTCGGTCGGGACTGAAGACAAAGCCTGATTGACACATGCACGCCGTCAGGACATCATTCGGCGCCGTATGGACTGGGGCATGTCGTAATGGCTGCCAGAAAGAAGCATGGATGACCCCGCTCCGTCAGAACACTTGCGAGAGATAAAACGACACCGGCTCTACGTCAACGCTTAAGCCGGAAACGTACGGTCTGCAGATCACCGTCCGGGCTCACAAGGGAGCCAGCAGATGCCCGTTCTTCCTCGGGATTCCAGAAAACTCCGCATGGAAACAGGCACATGTACCGGATTCCGGCGAACTCAGAACAAAACTCCTGCATTTCGGCGAGACTCCGGGGAACGCCTGCCTGACACAGGCACAAAGCCATGACTCCGGAGAACGCCGCATGGACATCCGTACGCCGCCGTCTCCGGAGAACGCCTGACGGACACGCGCCTTTCGCCGCGGCTCCGGAGAGCTCCGCACGGAGACAGGCATGCCGCCGCGGCTCGGGAGAACGCAGGAACGACGCCGGAAGGAGACCGGAAGGAGCCCAGCTCAGTCGGGACGCCCGGAAAACGACCCGCGAACGCCGGCACATCGCGCTGAAGCCGGCGCATCGGGCAGAAGCGTGCGGCATCGGACGGGCTGCGGCGAGCCGCAGGAGCGTCCCCGGAACCCGGAAGATTCCGAAGCGGAACCCGGCAGGCTCCCGTCCGGACCTTGGCAGACGCCTGGCCGAAATCCGGCAGATGCCCTCCCTGAACCCGACAGACGCCCGGCAAAAATCCGACAGGATCCCTGCCGGAACCCGGCCGGAACCCGGCCTCCGCCTAGCCCTTCTGGCCGCCCTGGCCCGGCGGGCCGTCCTGCCTGAACTCGGTGCTGGTTCCCTTGCCGCCTCCCTCCTGCTGCATGGAGCATTCCGTGCGGGTGTCCTGCGGGGTGCAGGTGACGGTGGTGGCGCGGTAGGTGCCGCCCTCCTCGCAGACCGGCCTCCCGTCGTCCATTATGACCAGCTTGCCGTTCTCCATGCGGGCCGTGGCCGTGCCGGCGCAGTTGTCGACGGTGCGGCCCTTCTCGTCCTGGACCTGGATGGAGACCCGGCCCTTCCCGTTGTTGAAGCAGTACTTGTAGTTCAGGGGGGCCCTGGTGCGCCTGTTGTAGAGGCTCGCCCGGGAGTTCCAGCACCCGTTCAGGAAGGTGACGTCGCCAGAGCGCCTCGCGGACTCGGGTATGTCCACCTGGGGCTGCTGGTTCTGCTCCTGGGCCTGGTCATGCCGGGGATCCTCCCGGCCCTGGTCGGCACCGGGATCCTCGGGCTGCTGCTGGGGTTCCGGCTGGTGCTCGGGCTGGGATTCCTGCTGAGGCTCCGGCTGCGGCTCGGGCTGGTCGCCCGGGCCGTCCGTCCCCGGATCTTCCGGGGTCGCCGGCGTCTCCGGGACCTCGGCCCCCTTGTCGCCAAGGCCGTCCGCCCCGGGATCGGCAGGCTGTTCCCCCGGGACCTCGCTTCCGGGCACAGCGGCGTCCGGAACGGTCTCTGAGCCAGGCTCGGAGCCCGGCACGGCGCCGTCGGGCACTGCAGTGCCGTCCGGGACCGCGGTTCCGTCCGGGACGGCCGTTCCGCCCGGCACGACGCCGTCCGCGTCGCCCGCGTCGCCCGCTGACGGGGGCGCCTTCCTCGGGGGGAGCACCGGGTCGCCGGGGCCGGGCGGGGGCTCGGTCCTGTAGGGGCTGTCAGGGCTGCAGCCGGCCACCTGGGCGTGGTAGCGGCGTTTCAGGTCCGCGAGCTCGCGGCCCATGGCCGACTCCCGCTCGCGGTCCCCGTCGCCCAGCGCCGCGACCGCCGGCCCGCCCCAGGGGTCCAGGCCGTAGAAGCCGGGATAGAGGACCAGGAGGAGCAGGAGAAGGAGGAGAAGCGGCAGGAAGAGGGCGGCGAGGAACTTGAGCCAGCTCCAGCTCCAGAAGCCGGCGGCCGCCACGGTCAGCGGGGGCGGGAAGCCCCCGGGGCCCCAGCCGCCGCCGGGCTGGAAGGCGGGATCGCGGGGCGGGAAGCCCTGGCCGCCGGGGGGCCAGCCGGCGCCCTGCTGGGGGGCCGTCCCCCAGGACTCCTCCTCGGTCAGGAGCCCGAACACCCGGGGCCCGCCGATCACGGGCTCGAGACCCCAGCCCGAGACGACGGGCTGGCCGCCCACGGAGAAGAGCCTCCAGTCGGCCGCGGACTGGACGAGCTTCTCGACCATGTGGCCCGCCACCCGGCGGTTGGTGGCGGTGGAGACCTTGAGCTCCGCCGCGAGCTTCTCCAGCTCGGATATCCTCTCGGCGAGGGACTCCTCCAGGAAGCGCTGCTCGCCGCGGGGGAGATCCTCCGCGGCCGTGACTGGCCCGGGCAGGTCCGTGTACCAGTTGAGCTCGCCGGCGGCCTGGTCCTCCTTGGGCTCGCTCAGGAGCCCCTCGCGGCCCGTGGGGAGCTCCTGGGCGAGCAGGCTCGCGAACAGGCCGTGGACGTTGATGAGCCTCATCCCGTCCACGGACGCCGCCGCGCTGCGGGCGAGCTGGGTCGTGGCTATGAGTGTCCGCGCCATGAGGGTGCCTCAGGCCGATCCCGCCAGGTCGAAGGATATCCCGTTCGACCGCAGGAACTGGATTATGTCGTCCGCTCCGAGGCTCATGTTCACCTGGCGGTTGGACTGCCTGTCGGCCCTTATCTTGGTGTTTATGCCCAGCACCTCGCCCGCGGCGTTAACGAGCGGGCCCCCGGAGTTGCCCGGGGAGACCGCCGCCGTGTGGTTGATGACCGACGGGGTCCCCTGCCCGCGGTGGATCACGGAGATGACCCCGTCGGAGAAGACCACCTCGGGGGCGGCCGAGAAGTCGCCGTTCATGAGCGCCTTCATGGCGGGATCGTTCTGGACGTCCAGGCTGGGGTAGCCGTAGGTGCCCACGCGCTCCCTCCTCTGGACCTGGGGCTGGAGCTTCACCTTCCCGTGGGACACGGACTTCGTTATCTCCAGGACGGCGTAGTCGCTCAGGCCCGTCCCGGCGGTGGACGCCACCACCCTGACCGGCACCACCTGGCCCAGTGTCTTGGAGGTGATGGCCAGGATGCCGTCGGGGCCCATGGCGTCCTCCACCACGTGACGGTTGGTGAGAAGCTGGCGGTCGTTTATGAAGAAGCCCGTGCCGTGGCCGGAGCTCCCCGGCCCCAGGGCGAGGACCAGCACGGTGGCCGCCTCCGCCTGGTCGCCGGCGTCGGGGTTCACGGGAGGGGGCAGGCCGGGCACGGCCGACGCCCCGTCTCCGGACGCGGCGCCGCCTCCGCCCTCCCCCTCGCGGGGCCTGAACAGCGGCGCGGAGTCCGCGAGAGGGGGCGCCAGGCACACGTCGCCCGCGAGCGCCGCCTTGTAGGCGTCTATCTCGGCCTGGAGGGTGTCGATGTTCGCCTGCTGCAGGGCCCCGGGGTCGATGGTGGCGAGCTGGGCGTCACGCGCGAGGCCCGGGTAGAACACCTTGTAGAAGACCAGAAGGAAGACCAGCGCCAGGGCCAGCCCTATGAGCGCCCCCCACAGGTACCACAGCCCCTTCCTCACCGGCGGCTGGGCCGGCGGGGGGGGCCCCCCGCCCTGTCCCCAGGCCGGGTCGCCGCCGTAGGGGCCCTGCTGCGGCGGGAAGCCGCCCCCCTGGGGAGGCGGCGGGCCGTAGCCTCCTCCAGGCGGCGCGCCGGGAGGCGGCCCGGAAGGGGGGCCCGGAGGCGGAGGGAAGCCGCCTCCCGGAGGCGGTGGCGGGAAAGAGCCTCCCGGAGGCGACGGAGGGAAGCCCCCCCCCGGAGGGGGGTATCCGCCGGGGGGCGGGTAGCCGCCCGGGGGGCTCTGGAGGCCGTAGGGCCTCCCGTCATGGGCCTGTGGGGTGAATGCTTCGGGCATGCGTCGCACCTCGCGCGTTGCCGCGCCGGGTCAGAGGGGTAGGCCTGAAGTGGAGATCCGGCCGGCCACCCTTTGGACGGGGGGGTCACCGTACAGTGTACATGAAATCGCGGCCCTTGGCCACAGCAGCCGCGTCCGTGCGCGGCTCAGGGACTCGGGGGCCCGCCGGGTGCGGCTTCCCGTGCGGGGCTGAAGCCGCAGGCGGCAGAATGAAAGGCCCGGGGAAGGCTCCGGACGGTTCTGACCGGAGCGGCGGGGGCCGGGGCGCCGGACAGGGGAAAGGGGACGGCAGGAGAGGGAAAGCCGGGGCTCCTGACAGGGGACAGGGATCGGCAGAACACTGGAGCGCCGGGGTGCCGGACAGCCGATCGGCAGGGGACTGGAACGCCGGACAGGGGACAGGAGACGGCAGAAGACTGGAGTTCCTGGGTGCCGGACAGCCGATCGGCAGGGGACTGGAGCGCCGGACAGGGGACAGGAGACGGCAGAAGACTGGAGATCCGCGGAGCCGGACAGCCGATCGGCAGCGCACTGGAGCGCCGGACAGGGGGCCGGACACGGCAGAAG
>JAISFP010000481.1 GCA_031263525.1 Deltaproteobacteria bacterium
ATCTTCTTCCATATTTTAGTAGTGAATTATAGTGCGAAGATACCAGGACTGGAGGTTAGACCGACATTTCCACCCCTGGACTGATAGCTAAATTCCGACATTTGATTAAACGGGTAATATTACCTCGGAAATTAAATCTGGCCCTCTGGTTCCTCATCTCGGTGAGCTAGGCCGTGAAACTGGCCCTGCTCTCCCCCTCCGTCCCTAACCCTTCCCTCAAAGCTCTCACCCATTCAGTATTCGTCCCTGCTCAAAGCCCTCTGCCCCTCGCCCCTGTCTGCCTCAACCCCGCCCCAAAGCCCTCCCGCTCCTCTCCTAACCCTTCCCCAAATCTCGCCCTTAAAAGGATACCTGAGGGCCAGATTTAATTTCTAGGATAATACCTCCCTACACAGTGCCTAAAACTTAAGAATTTGGCTACTGTTCAGGGCCCCCCCAAGGGGAACTCAACTGTGGGATCTTTCCGACTAAAATGCCATCTTCAGAAACTTTTCTCCCTCGCATGAACTGCGCCGCCGCGAAAGACGCCGCTCCGCCTGCCGATGCGGCTGAACAGGGCTCTCCTGGCCTTCAACGCCGCCGTCGCGGCATTCCTGGACTGGGACATGACGCTCAACGCGATGTTCGTGAGGCTGAAGGGCCTGGAGTGGACGGACAGGGAACCGGACCCGAAGAGACAGGTGTTTTTACGGAGGATCATGTTCCTGAACATGCTGACCGAGGAGGCCCTCTCCCCCGCCCCGGACACCGGCTGGGCCCCCTGGGAGCTGTCCTGCTCCGGCGTCCCCGGGCCGTCCCCGGTCCGCCTGCGACCGGAGTACATGGTGGCCGCGGGCCACGTCGACCCGTAGGCCAGGCGGAAAGCCTTCACGGCCCGGGCCGAGGACATCCTGCACGAGTCCCGTCCCGCCATGGAGGGACTGCGGACGAGAAGGAGCGGGAGAAGTTCACCGCCAGACATGTCGGGGACCTGCTCCGGTTCCTCAACGCCGCCACCTCCGAGGCCAAGGGCATCGAAAACCGCGTCCGCCTGTTCGGGGAGCGGGTCCGGGCACCCTTCTTCCCGAATTCTGAGAGTAGACAAGACAAAATGAAGGTTTTGCCTCGGAACCGTTTTTGTTCTAGCATGATCGCCAAGGAGGATACAGTTGCCATGCCCCACCATGATGCCGAGACCTTTGACGGACGCCCCAATATCACTGACGCGACACGAGAGCAGACTTTTATGTCGCGTTTTGGCAAGGTTCATGCTGGTTCGGCTTCCGAGGACGAGGCCGCAGATGTCGATCAAGCTTTTGCCGCGTATGTCCGGAGAGCGTTGCCCGGAGCTTTGCACCGGCAGGCTCCGGGGACAGCCCCTGTCGTTGGCCTTGCCGCAGAAGGCGGAGATACGCCTGTGAAGGCCATGACTGGGGAGCAGGAGTCCGGTCGGGTTGATGTGTTGTCCGGTCGGTTTGAGGTTTTGTCAGGTCAGGTTGAGGTGTTGTCCGTTCGGATCACGGAACTGTCCACTCGGATCGGGTATTTTTTGACTTTCATGGGTATAATCTTCATAATTTTCGTAGCCGCCTTTGTGCTTTCCTTCCGTGGTGTAAACCAGAGGATAGATAAGGTTGAAGCCAGGCTGGAGACGTTGGGCGACAGAGTCACGCAAATGCACCTGCAAATGCGAGAGGACATTGTCAGGTTGCAAACGTCCATGGAACTGCTGTTGCGTGCTTCCGGCCTGCACCTTGAGCCAGCCAAGCCTTCGAACGAACCGGTCGACAGGGCGAGCCCCGGGGAGAGCTCTCCGCCGACCGCCGGACCAGCGGTTCCGCCCTCCGACTGACGCCGATCCCCGGAGGACATCCTCCCCAGCGGCACCGGTCGCCGTCTTTCCTAAAGCCTCCTCCACGGACTCCCCATTCGCGGGATGGGTCTTTTTCGCGTCCTTCCCGGTAGCGGCCGGACGACTTCCGCCGGCCTTCCCGGAGCCCTGCGGGTCTGCCCCGGCAGGACGCTACGCTTCAAACTGTGTGGATTCGGAACGTTCTCCTCGACATACAGGCATTCCTTCTGACATTCCTTCTCATCTCAGCGCCGTCCGCCACCGGCGCTCTTTTTGTGCCTCGTCCCGGGGCGCATTCATTCTCGTCATGATCATCTTGAACATCATGACCATCATGTTCAGGGAGGAGGGCTGGCCTTGACCAGGCCTTCGGAACAGACTCCGGACGGTGTCGGAGCCCCGGGGCGGCGTATCCACAGAAAGAAACGCCGACTGCTTAACAAGTTGCGCCTTAGCTCCGATAGCCTCTGATCACTCTGCGGCCCCGGCGGGCCTTCCGGTCCAGGCCGGCTTTTCCGGCCCCGAAACGTTCAGGACAGTCCCTCGGAAGCCGTGACCGACCGGTCCACGACATCCAGCCGCGTCCGGTCTGCCGCTGGCCTGCGAGCCGGTTTCCGGCGGGGTTGCCATGGGTCGGAAAGGCGGCCACGGGACGGCTCGGACGGATCCGGGCTCATGGATGTCCCCGGGGAAGAAGGCGGGGTCCGCTCTGGCAGCAAGCCTTGCCTTTTAGATGTTCTCTGATAACATGGTCCGGTTTCGGTTCAGGACTCCGCCTCCTGTGCCGGGACCCCATCCTGCCCTGGTTCACGGCGTGCCTTCGGCCCGGGCGCTCCGTCCGGGCCCCCGGGCCGCCTAGATGCCTTCGCGACCGATTCCGGTCCGGGCTCATCCTGGGCTCTTTCGCGTCTTTTCGGTCGTTGCCGAGGCCGGCAAGGGCTAATCCGGTACTCTTCCGCGTCTTTTCGGCCGTTGCCGAGGCCGGCAAGGGCTCATCCGGGGCTCTTCCGCGCCTTTTCGGAAGTTGCCGAGGCCAGTCAGGGCTCCTGCGGAACCCTTCCGCGCCTTTTCTGCCGTTGCCTCGTCCCGTCCGGGCTCCTGCGGAGCCCTTCAACACCTTTTCGAAAAACTCTTGTAACTATTCAGGTACTGAACGGGGACACACCAGGCGTTTAGGTTAGTTTACGCTTTATGTAAAACTTTACATAAAGCGTAGTCTAGCTTTAATGCTTGCCGCTTCCCCTTCTGCAGGGTGAACATAAACCTGCCTCGACATATGCTGCTCCGAGGTCCTAACAGACACGTTCGATGGATACGCAGTTCTGTCAAAAGCTGTTCTTCCCGGTACTCGTCATAAATTCAATTTAGAAACTGCCGCTCCATAAATTTTATACGGTTAATCTGGAAACACTATTCCGCGCAATATATTTTTAAGTGCTTAGATATATTTTTGAAAACCATCATTCATGCTGACTGTAAATACTGCCAAGTGAGAATGTGACAAATTAAGCAGCCTAGGGCCTGAAGATCAATACTTAAAAATTGTGAGCTTAATTATTCGGATCGTTATAACACAAGAACTCCTGCTGAAAATTTCTAGTAGTTCCAAGCATGAAGTGTCTGACATGGACTTGGATGATCAATTAAAAATCCTTCTCCCTTTTCCAGTCAGACTGACTCAGGAAGAACTGCCGCATTTCTTTGATCGCCCCAGAGAAAGAGCTGTGCCGCAGATGCCGGAAAGACTTTGCCTGAGGACGAGCTCTCCGGAGTCGCATTCACAGGGGCTCGTGCTCTGGCAAACCGGACAGCCGCCTGGCCGCGGGAGCTCCGAAACCGGAATGCCGCCTGGCCGCGAGAGCTCCGAGCCCGGAACGGCGTCGGCCGCGAGAGCTCCGAGCCCGGAAATTCGCCTAGCCGCGAGAGCTCCGAGCCCGGAAATCCGCCTGGCCGCGAGAGCTCCGGGCCCGGAAAGCCGCCTGGCCGCGGGAGCTCCGAGGCCGGAATGCCGCCTGGCCGCGAGAGCTCCGGGCACGGAAAGCCGCCTGGCCGAGAGTGCTCCGGGCCCGGAAAGCCGCCTGGCCGCGAGTGCTCCGGGCCCGGAAAGCCGCCTGGCCGAGAGAGCTCCGGGCCCGGAAAGCCGCCTGGCCGAGAGAGCTCCGGGACCGGAAAGCCGCCTGGCCACGAGTGCTCCGGGCCCGGAAAGCCGCCTGGCCGCGGTAGTTCCGGGCCCGGAACGCCGCCTGGCCGCGAAAGCTCCGGGCCCGGAAAGCCGCCTGGCCGCGGGAGTTCCGAGCCCGGAGTGGTGCCGACCGCGGGAGCTTGTCTGGCGGGGAGCCGCTCGGACGCTGGGGCTCAGGCGGGGAGGATGCTTCACGCGGACTGAATGATGACGGGCCGCCTCCCCGGCAGTCTCCTCCCGGCATCATCCGCCGCGCATGTTTGAGAGCCGGCTCCCTGACAGGCTCGCCGCCCTGTCCGGGATGCCGCCCCCGCATGCCGGTCCGGCCGTGCGAGCGGGAAGATGGGAGAGGCCGGCGGCGGGCGTCCCGCCGCCTGGCATCTCCCGCTTCCGTCACGCCGGCGGGGCTCCGGCCTGCCCCGCCGGTCTCCGGCAGTGCCGTCCGGGGGGCCTTCACGGCCACTTCCCGTCCGGCTTGAGAAGCCGGCCCGTGAGCCCTCGTCTGGGCCCTCCGCGATCCGGCCGCCCGGTCGTCCCGGGACTTAGGTGAGGTTCAGGGTGCCGTATCCGCCAGTGCCAGCTGACCGTGCGGCCTGCACGAGGGTCAATCCTCGCGGTCGCCGCCATCCGAAATTCCTGTGGGCCAGAGCCCTCGCATCTCCTGCGGCGCCGTCGCCGCGCCGACTCGCTGGTCACTCTTGAGCGGAAACCTTTTCAAGTCCTCCTTCGCGCGCCCTGCGGCGCCGGCGCGGCCCGTCCGGGCCCGCGGCCTTTCCCCTGCGGGAATCCCCTCCCTGCCGGCCTAGCCCTGCCGGACCGCGCGGTACCGCGGGTGCGGGAAGAGCTCGGACAGGCAGTCGGCCAGCGGCCTCGCCTGCCCCGAGATGCTCGCCACCTCCGACTCCGAGTGCCCGAAGGCCAGGAAAATGACCTTCTGGATCTCGGTGAGGGTCCTGGTGTAGCAGACCCGGCTGATGCGCAGGCGCCTGATGCCGGCCAGCTGCCTCAGGACCTCGGAGGGGGGGAGCTCGCGGAGCGGCGCGGAGGACCGCCAGGCCCTCCAGGCCAGGGAGGCCAGGGACATGGCCACGAACTTCACGATCCTCGCCTGGTCGCCCAGCCTCCTCCGCCACCCGCGGCCCAGGCACTCGGAAAGCCTCAGGTCGGCCTTGATCCGGATCTGCTCCAGGTACGGCCTCAGGCTCAGGTGGCCGAGCGCGACCGCGGGGTCGATCACGGCGTTGGACAGGGCGCAGGCCGGGCTGTCCGGGTTCCAGTTCCCGACCATGAGCCACACGGGCCCACCGCCCGCCTCCTCGGGGAAGAAGCGGATCGCCCCGCCGCGCAGGGGGCTCGGGGAGGATTCCGGCTCAAGGTCGGGGGCGGTGCGCACCGCCTCCACGAGGTCCGTGTACGCCTCGCACACGTAGTACTCGGCACCCACGCGGGAGACGAGCTCCCTCATGTTCGCGGGCGGGGCGTCCTCGAAGGAGGGGATGACCAGCGGCGCCGCGGGCGACGGGCCGCCCTCGCGGAAGGGGTCCACGGGGAGCCAGGTGCGCGACCCCACGGCCAGGGGCGCCCCGCCGTCGCCCAGGGGGTAGAGGGCCAGGGGCTGGTCCGGCGCCTTCGCCGCCATGTCAGCCGGGACCATGCGGGCGAGCCTCATGTCCATGCCCTCCACGATGGCGCGGACCCCCGCGGGCGTCAGGTCCGCCTCCGGGCCCTCGGAACCCTTGAGCCACAGGTCCGCGGCGTCAATCCCCTCGTCGCGCGAGGCCAGGAAGGCCCCCAGGGCGTAGATGCCCTGCCAGGAGTCGGGGAGCCGGCTCATGAGCGAGCCGAGCAGGCCCGCCCTGGCCGAGGCCCTGCCGAGGATTGAGAAGACGCCGCCCTCCAGCGAGACCGCCCCCTCCAGGTCGTTGATGGTGAACATGGGCGCGAGGCGGCGCCTGAGCCTCAGGATCTCGCGGCGCCTCTGGTCGGCGCCCTCCCCGAAGAGCTCGGGGTTGGACTCGCGGGCCTCCTGGTCCTCCTCGGCTATCCGGGCCTTCAGCTCGGGCTGGATCACGATGTTGTCAATCTCGTCAGCCCCGACGACACCGGGCAGGTAGACGCGGCATCCGGTGGGGACGTCCGCCCTGCCTACCCGCACCCGCCTGTTGCGGGGCCTCCCTTCGAAGTCACGGTAGGAGTACCCCAGGTAGAGATACCTGTTCGGGTGCCTCCCCGATTCAAAAACGAAAGCCACCTTGTGACCTCCTTTGCTGCTGTCGACGTGACGGGGGGCCTCGCGGCCCCCCAGCGGCCGCTCCGGCGGCTACTTCCCCTTCCGCACGTACGGACGGGGGCAGGCGCACAAGGGCGCCGCCACGTTCCGGAGCCCGCCTCGTCCGGCGGGCTCCGGCACGCTGGGACGCCGCCGGAAATCCTGGACCATCGGTTGAGGCTGCCGGGTTCTGAAAATGTCCGGAGCTACTCGCGATTTGTCAGGCAACATGCATGTTATCCAAAACAATTTTGTAATGCAAACCGAGTCACTACGTCTCATTCAGCAAATTTGACGCGAACATCCAATACCTGCGTGCATCCGTCCGTCGGTCCCGCAGGGGCAGCGCCGAAAATGATCCTTCAAAAGATTCTCGGCACGAAAGACTGCGTCTATTTGCGCATCCGGCATTCATCCGTTCCGCCCGACCGGAAGCCGAAAACCGATCGTACGTCCGTAAGCGAGTTGACCGCAGGCATTGATTAGGCATTCCGGGACTATGCCTCACCCGGACATCGCCGGCCGGACAAAATAATCCGGATGCCTGCACGGGCAGGGACGCCTCGGCATGCATCCGGGACGCATCCCTCAAGCATCCCGCAAGCATCCCGGAAACATCCGGGACGCATCGCAGGCGAATCCCGGATGCATCCGTGATTCGGGCGCATCCGGCCAGACACAGTTCCGGATGCGTCCCCTTCCTCCGCCGGCCGATCCTCCAGTCCCGGACCAGCCGGCCCCCCCGCTCCCTTTCGTTCCATCCGGGAGGAAAGAGTACGGGCCAGAGGATCCCCCCAACACGGGACGGCCTGAACGGACGGACATCCGGAAAGCATGAGGCTTGTCGGGGTTGACTGGACGGTCCTGATGGGCCGGGCGATCCCGCGGGCTCGACATGCCTGCCGAGCCCGATATGCCTGTCGGGTCGGACGGCCCTGACGTGGCTGACTGGCATGACGAGGCGGAATGTCCCCCAAGGTGTGTATGGGCTTCACGTGACAAATGAGGTGATGGTATCGGATTGACTTCACTACAACCCGAGACTCCTAACTTGACAGAACTTGACGGGATACCCAACCGGCTTGACTTCCGGTGCCGGGCTGAGCGGAATCCTGAATTCCCCATGCCTGACCGCCCGGCATGACACTTGCCGATCGGAAAAATGCCTTGCCGCCAAAGTCTTCATTATGCCTTGACATCAGTCAGACATCATGCCAGGCACAACGTTTCGACATGCCTCTCCATAAAATCGTCAGTTCGGCTCCCATGCAATCCCTTCGCCGCAACTGATCAATTCCGTATGACTGACCGGTGCCGAAACATGAGTTCTTATCCCATCTGTCTTTCAGACATTGAATTCCTACTGCAATCATTTTAACTACAAATCATCATCACATTCATATTAAAATTTTCATCACATAATCGTCCAGCAACTGTCAAATCTGTAGTTTTTAATTTAACACTATTCATTTTTCACTACATATTGCTTTGCCATTCATGTAGAAATAACATCTGAAATCGGTCCAGGCACACTCTCTTGCCATGCTCAATCAACATTCCATAAGAAAAATTTTAACTTCACATCCATAATCAACCATTACCCTGCTTCCTCCAAACTTCAGTGCCGAAAACCACCAAGCTTTGACTCCAAAAAATTCACTACAATCAATTTTATCTACAAATCATGATTTTTAAATTGTAACCATTCAGGATCCCTACCCCCTTTAAGTCCCAGCCGAGAGTTTTTTTCAATATCGATGAGTAAATAGGTAGGTGGAGGCAGAAAGGAAGGTTGACCAGTTGGCAGCAACCAAAGC
>JAISFP010000530.1 GCA_031263525.1 Deltaproteobacteria bacterium
TAGGTTTGTCATGGCCGATGCCTGGAAAGGCCGCATGAATTTTCCTAAAGAAGACAGACTTTCTCGGAAGTACTCTCTGGCAGAGATGATGATGAGGCTTGGAACGTACCGGAAGACAATTTTCTCAGATCGATATGGAGCGGTATTCTCCCACCCTACGAAGGCCCAGCGTTCGATCTTTAGGGCTTTCGGGGTAAAGACCCCTGGAAAACCTAGCTATAATTAGATGGGATTTTGAGAAATTAAAAATACCATAAGGAATGAGAGTTATTCTAGCTAATGAGAGAGTGTCAACATCGGAAAACAGAAATCAATATTCGGAAACTTCCATGCCATTATCGCTGGAAACGTGCATTTTTTTCAGACGATTGCGTTGCTATCAGTCAACAATATCAAAGCGGTGAGGATACTGCCCGCAGGACAACCCTTCACCGAGTTCTGCCAGCCTGCTCCCGAATCGTTCACGTTCCGCCGTTAATACAAAACTCGAATCAACTGGGGCACCTGAGCAAAGCAAACAGAATTCAAAAGAACATTGATGACGAAACCGTAAGAAGTCGGCGGAGCTGCCTTGGACCGTTTCCTTCCCCCAGTCTGAGGTTTCAGAGAGCCAGAGAAATAATGAAATCGTACCAGATAAAGGGGCAGGTGACAGTCCAGCCACTATTTTGGAAGCTACCGGCTCATCCATTGCTTCATCAGAAATTCCTAGCCGACTATTAACGGTTTCGTCATTGATATGCCTTGACGTTCGCCAATAGAAATGCCTATAAATTGAAATTAATATTCAACTGTCATAGTTATATTTTCGAAGTACTTAATGATACATGATAGACAACAGTTCCTTGCGATAGTTAACAAAATAACACATGATTCTGACGAAGACACTGACAATGCTGAGTGATTACGCTCCATGATATTTTGAAATATTAGTTATACATTTCAAATAATTTTAAATTCGTGATAAACAATTCATCAAAATAACAAAGGAATATTTCTGAACTTGAAACGAAAACTCAGCCAGACACCAGAATATTCCACGACAGAACTTGCTTCGACCGTGTTGATGTAAAATGCCAGTAAATACTGGCAACCTGTCAATGAATTGAACTGTATCACCAAAGACAAACCCGGCAAATCATAATATATGCAAGATAAATCTTTGAAATTTCGCTTAACTCGCCGAGCACTGTTTCAGCAAATTGAAAACCCCGCGAAAATGAAAATTAAATACAAATATTCTTTCAACAATATTACGAAAGTCTGTAAATTTGTCATTTTTGATTCTATCAGGTTTTAAAAATCATAACAAATCACTTAACTGTTATTAATTAATATAAATTGCTCCATAAATCTAGGAGACACATCGTAAAATCTTAACGCAGTCATCTTTTGAATAATTTCATACGCGGGCAAATTTCGCAGAAAATTTGAAGATGCTAAAAAATTATTGTCGATGATTTATAATTTTTACGAAATCATTTGGAAATTTTCACATGTTGAAATTTTAACATGCTATGCTTTTAATGAAAATTGAAATAATTAATATGGGACATAAACTTTGAGGCCACTTAAAAATATATGGCATATTCTTTATGGAAGATGTGATAAAAAAATCGAACATCTTAACAGTCAATATACTTTTACATATTATAATCTCTAGACACCTCTACCATTTCTTCGCTGACTGTGGAACAATGTGCTGTCCCGAAAGGAAGTGCCGCCACTCGCCAGGGACTCTAATCATCACGGACACCTATGCACATGCCGGGGTGATACGACCAGGCCCGGTTTGACCAGGTAACCAACGGCGTTCAAAGGACTTCATCATGTTTCCTTTCAAATTCCTCAATGGCTTATACAGCCCCACAGCATTCGCTGGCACCGATGCCTCAACTGAGGAGTGGCCTGTCTTCGATAGCAGGATCACGCTACCCGACTCTGCCCCCTCCTTCACCATGGGCTACCACCCTGACCTCATTCCGATGGGCGGAGCACGTCCTCTAAAAAATTTCCCGGGTGAGATGATCCAGACCTTTCTCCTGGCAGACGGTATGATCCAGAGATCCGCCAAGATGGAGATAAGCCGTTCCGCCATAACAAAGAGCGAGCTGGACCTGGTGAAGAATCTCGGTTACAAAAACTACACCATGCTCAAATATACAACGACATCAACGCCCTACCCCTACCGGTTGGACGACATGGAGAACATCTCAACGGACAGCTGCCAGGGGGCGGACATTTGCGTGACAGGGAAGAAGGGCATGATCCGAAAATCCGGGATCACCCTGTTCATCGCCATGCGTAACATCATCGTGGAGAACATGCACTTCATTTTCAGCTGCATGTGCATCTACCCGGATCGGGAGGCCGAAGACGGTGGCTACACCTCGCTGGACAATCCATTGACCAGGAAGTACGGTGTCCCGGCGTTCAACTCGATCCGGTTCCGCCGTTAGCTGGTGAAACGGGAGGGATGCCATGACAAACATCGAAACCGTCAACGGACGCTCAGCCCGGCGCTTCGCGCCTCGGGACCCCGCTCCCGGCACCGTCGCGTCCAGTGGCAAAGTTTCAGGAGGGAGGCCGCCTCCCTTCGGCGTTGCACGGGGACTCGGATCCACCCGTCCTATTCCTCTCTCCGAGGACGCGATCTGTCCAAGAACCGCTTCCAACCCGCCCTCACAGCGCTCGAAATCGCAATGCCACTGCTCTAACTGACATCGGACGCAGCCGCCCAGAAGATCCGATATTCCCCTGACAGAGGATGGTTCATGAACCGAACTAGGGCACCTCCTTCACTGGGTAATTGTTGCAGCGATCCTTGATCCTCTCATCGCCCAGTCACCAAACGGTCCGGATACGGTCGCAGTCCACATGTCCGACCTCGTCTGTTCCAATCACCCTGCCGAAAACTCTCACGCCCGTCACGGAGTATCTTTCAAATCATACCGGTACACAATCGATATAACAACCCATCTCCGATGCGGGATGATCGAAAACGGCACATTTCCTTTCCATGCTGAAGACCGCATCTCCCTGCCCAACGATTCCTGGACTCTTGTGAGCAGGGAATGCCGGTCCGGGAACTAGTGGAGCTCAGATTCGGAGAAACTCAGACGTGACTGCCCGAAGCATCACTTTACCCCTGAAGAATGGCAGTGCGCAGTCCTGGGTGCCGCAGATATTACGGAGTGGAATTTTCCAACAGCACCAGCAAGCGACAGTGATTGGAACTTGATATCAGATGAAAAACCTGCCATGAGAGACTGGTTCAGAACTGTTTTAGACCACCAGAATTGCAGTGAACCTTCGGGCCGCAAGACCAAACATCAGGATTCCAGCCTTCCCTCAAACTTGGCTACGGCATAGTACCGGAGTTGGAAGGTCAGCACAGTGCCGTCACAGGCTGTCTCACAACATCTGACGATTCCTGACACTCCATGTTCCTTGCGCTTCAGTCATACTCAGAACTGACAGAAATGACACTCCAAAAATATAACTGGTTCGCAGTTTCCAAAACATTAGAAAACTTACGAAAAACTTTTTTCACCTTCTGTTAACGTTAGCTTCTGCAGTATTGAAATTATTGCATTAGTTTCAAATATCATCCATCTTCGGATCAACTACTCCAGCGCGTCTACTAGTAAATAAATTCCTGGAATTCATGAGGAAACACGAAGCCGGAGCTGGTCAAAACTATCTTCACGGATACCGGGAAATCCCACTTCAAAAATTAAACATAGAGGACGCGCTTAACCATGCCGATCGATCCAGCACGGGCAACCATGGCGCGGATGCCATTCAAGTCTTCCAAATCGAAGGACATCAACTGAATTCCCTGTCGACAAAGCTTATGAACGACTTGTTCAATACGGTCAGGAACATCTTTCCCGGGAATACTGCGTAACCTTCAGTACAATGCCCTCCTGCCATCCTGCCCAGCCAGGTGAAGCAGGATAACTCCACCGCCACATGGCATGAGGTCGTGATTCATCCCCGTGACGGTACGGGGGTTTCCTCTCGCAAATCTGATGTCAGTCTTACCCAATCCGGAATCTTTAGAATCCTATTCGGTCCAGGCAAACCTAATCACCCCCGAACTTCTCAAGGCACAAGCAGCGCCTTCAACGGTTCTGCTGGCCTTTCTCGCCCTCACGGGCGCGGCGTTCATTATCCTGATGATCCTTCTGATTCCTGCCCTGCCCGTCTGGGGACAGTCAGGATGGCATACCTCCATGAGCGGCGAGTCCAGGCTTCCATAGCAGGTCCCCGGGTTCACGGTGCGTTTCCCCCCGTCGTTCCGCCGGTCTGGTGATCTGACAGTGCCATGGCACCGCTGGCTCCCGCCCAGACTCACGTTCGCCTATGGGGTTGACCCCGAAGGTTCAGACCGCTTCATCCTTGAGGCGCTCCTGGATGAGATGGGCGCGGAAGAAATGCGCGAACTCGCGCATTTGAGTCATGAATCCTTCTGCACCGAAACTCCTTCAGGATAGCCTCCGGTCTTGGCGGAAGGCATTCCGGCACAAGACCGCTCGACTTCAGCAGGATGCCGGGCGCCGACATGGACTTCGCGGTGCCGGTGACGCAGGAACCCGGCACTGCTACGGCTATGGAACTGGAGAAGAAACCGGAGTTGGAGGTGGTGGTGGAAGTGCTCATCCAGCGTGCAATAATAAGGGATCGCTTTAGGAACAGTCTTTCCTGTTCAACAGTACGATCTGCCAGGGACACGGATATGCGCACCTTCAACATGCTAACAAAACTGGCATTACAGGATGTCTGCCTCCCTTTCCTCGACTCTCTTGAATTTATGCTTGAACAGTTCCAGCCTCCTTTTTCTCCCCGCACAGCCGCTTCAGAACGCCTCCCGCTCCCCCGTCCACCGGCAAACCTCTGCAATATCAAGAACATAAATGTAAAATCAGGAAATTGGAGAGGACCTCCTCCTAAGAGAAGCACCCGAACCCGACCTGCGCAGGCAATTCCGACCTCCCGGAACCGGGAAACGATATCCGTTAGTCAGGCGAGCTGGCCAGTCCCCCCCGGGAGGAATCGGGGACTCGGGGCTATTATTGACTTTTTTTAACAGTTCTAATATCATTCTCAGTCGAAGGAGGGTTGAAACTATGGCTGACGCGAAACAAGTTACTCCGGAAGTCACTCCTGGTTCCGGCGGGCCGTCTGCACCTTCACCTCCCGCAGGATACTACTCGGCATTCGAGATGGAAATGATCCTGAAGGTATCGAAGCTTCAGAACGAGACGGGTCGTTTCACAGGCACCTTGAAGAAGTTTGCGACCAAGAACGACATCAAAGATACGGTAGCCCCAATGAAGGGGGACATCTCCTCAATGAAGGGGGACATCTCCTCAATCAATTCGGATATTTCCATAATCAAGACACAATTGTCTTCTTCCGAGAGACAATTCAACCTCCTTGGATTGTTTATAACAGTCTCAATCATGTTGTTGACGCTCTCTGTAACCGTCTTCAAGTAGCCCACTCTTCCTTCTTCTAAAATTCCACAATGGCGACATGGCGGATACTCATCCTCTCCGTATCCGTTCACTATCTTTTTAAGCCCAAACATTACCAGGCAGATACTGTTTCCGTTCAATCCACCCCATTTCAAACGCCAAAATGTCATATCGGGCGACATCCTCTCCCTTTTGTCGCCCTCAACTATCCTCCCTCACCGTTCTGCTGACCCCCTGAGTCCCTCCCGCAGCGTTTCCCAGTTCTCAGGAACCTCCGCCAGTCCTGACCTCTTTCAGGCACTGTTCCGAAGCATCGGTTCACGGGGCGGCGCGGGAAACCGCATCCCGCCGCCGATCTCCCGTCCTGCCCCGGCATCAGGAGGAGAAGAATGAACCCCCTCAGCTTCATTTCAAGACTCCTCGCCTCACCGGCATCCGCCTCGCAGGGGGACGGGACCGTCGGCTGGACCCTCTTCGACAACGCCGAGGCCCCTCCCTCCACTGTCCCCCCCTTTCGTCTGAGAATCCCGCCCGGCTTCGTCGCTGTTCAGCCCGAAACGCCGGCAGAGCCCGGCTCGCTCCTGGTCACCCTCGGAGAGTTCCGGCTCTCGGAACGCTCGGGGAGGGTGGCGTCCCTCACGGTGGGGATTGTGAACGCCCCGGGCGGCAAGGCCACAAGGGGAGGCAACGATGTCCTGGAACACTGGGACCGGGTGGGAAACGAGATGGCCAAGGGCAACGGCGCAACCTTCGACGGGGCACGGCAGTTCGTCTTCAGGGGCAGCCCGTCCGCCGATCTTTACTATTCCGGAATCCCCGGTCCGCACCTGCAGGGGGGGATGACCGTGTTCGGTGCGGTGCGCGCCGTAATCGCCGGGGACGCGCACCTGCTCCTGGGAAGCTTCGCGGGATTCCCGGCGGCGGAAGCCGCCGCCCTGAACTACTCCTCAAGGGACAACCCCTTCCTCCTCGCGAGCTTCCTGCCCTTTGCCGACTCCCTGGAGTTCAAAAGCAAGTCGCCCTGACCGCCCAAAGGGATACCCTCCGCCCTCCTCCTCTGCCCGCCCAGGTTTCGGAAACTTCACACCGGAAAGGCGGGTGAAGGGCGGACCCCATCCCTGACCCATCCGGCTTCCGGCCCTGCCGCCCCATCCGCATCCTGAACCCCCCAAATGCCAGGAGCCGCGAAACGGACGCCTCCGCCAGAGTTGCTGATCTCGTCATGATCCCATCCCTTCGATCCCCGGACGAGTCCGCCCCCTCCCGCGCCGCACCGGGCGTTCCTCAGCCCCCCCCGGCTGACGGCGAGAAAGGCCCGAGCTTCTGGCGGATTCATTTTCCGGCTGTACAGTCATGCTCAGGCTCTGAAATTTGATGACTTCCGCGACCTTCGGCACCGCGAACCGACTGGCTGCCCCCCGCCTCCGGCATGATGACGCGTCCCGCGCCTGCCGAGGACGGCCGCCGCGATCATGACCCCTGAGCCCCCCTCGATCCATTCCTCTTCCGTGCCCCGGCAGGTGTTCCCGCCGTCTTCACTACCTCCGTCCCTCCCGCTACCCCGCGGACGGCTCGTCAGCCGAAGCGGTCCGGCCTCAGCGCGTCCCCTTCATGGGCTCTGCCGTCGACTCCCGCCGCGAAGCTGCACATGGTCCTGACCGCCCGGTCACGGACGGCCGGGAGACGGCAGTCATCCTCCGAAGCCGCCGGAAGACTTTCCGAGCGACCGGGCAGGACGCGTTCCGGACGGGCAGCCGGAAGGAGGGACGGATGACCGGACAGTCCGCAGCGCCCGGACGGCTCAACGGCACTCCGGGGCAGGCGGGATAAGCTTCATGCCCCTGCCCGACCTCCTACTGCGGATGGGGGGGGGACCCGGACGGACGGGCTAGGGTTTCTTTCCGGCACAGGACGGGGAAGGCTGAAACGGCGCAGATCTTACCCAGTGCCCCTGTCACGGCAGGATAGTTACAAAAATGGGAATTTGATGATAAACTCAGAAATTGAGGTATCATCGGCAGGGCGCTCCGCCGCCGCGCGAGCGGCCCGCAACAGCCGGCCGTGCCGGCAAGTCCGGCCCCGGACCCGATGCCGCCCCGCCTCCCCGCCTGCGAGACCGCCAGCCCCGCCGCCCGATGCCTCATGCCCGCACGTCCCCAAGAGGTCCCCAAGACACATGAGACCCTCCCCAGCACCCCCTCTGACCGCGACCGCCGGAGTCCCGGCTCTGGCCGCCTGCATCGTCCGGGCCCGCCCAGCCGCCCCCGAGGAGTGCCGGACGGGAGGGCCCATGTCCCGCCGGGCCGGGGAGATCCCGGGCCCGCCCCCCAAGCCCGCGCATGCTTGCGGATTCCGGAACGTCCGGGCCGACAGGGACATCGGCTGGGGGACATTGCCGGGAGCGGGAGCGTCGGCTCGTCTCCCGCACGAACCCGGCGGCAGGTCACCGAAGCCCCTCCCCAGGCCAGTAGGACTCCGGGAATAATCCGGAATATCCCCGAAACGCATGTAATCCTGTCGCCGTTCCCTGTCCCGCTCCATTGAATGAGGTCTGAAGATTTAGTGAAGCCCTCCCTCCCCGCGTTCATCCTGATGCTTACCGCCTCCGCCGCAGCGGTCTTCCTCGCGGCTTCGTGCGGGAAGCCCGGGTGGCCGGTCTTCCGGAGCCTGGAGGACTGCCCGGAGGCGCCTGATCCAGCCTTCAGCGTGCGCTACCCCCCATGGTTCGAGAAGACGGCGGAGGGCGGGAGGCTCGTCTTCTCCCGGGGCGTTCCCGAAAGCCCCGACGGCCGGGAAGGCGGCATCGGCCATTACGGCCCCGCCAACTCCGGATGGCCTATGAAGCCGTTCAGAGTGGAAATAGCCTCGCGACCGGATCCCAGAACCGAAGGCGCGGTGTACCTCTACGTGCTGGCTGATCCGTTCGGCGAAGCGGATAGGGCCAAGCTCGCCGAGATGGGGCCAGTGACCTTCTGGCGCGAGGTCGGCGAGACCCTGGCCTCCCCCCCGGGCGGCAGGTTCCGCGGTTCCGGAGCCCTCGCCCAGCACGGTTCCAGGGGAGCCGACGTCATGTTCACGTCAGACCGGGACCCGTTCGGGGTCCGGGGCGGCGTGGCCTATCTCTTCATCAGGCGCTACCTCATGAAGGGTGACCTCGTCGTGAGCGCGGTCTGCGCGGTGCCCGACCCGCTCCGCGATGCCAGGAGGGACAACTTCTCCCTCCTGGACTTCCCGGCCGTCCGCGGGGTCTGCGTACCCTTCCTGGACTCCCTGGAGCTCATCCGGTAGTCCGGCGTCCTCCCGGGCAGGGCACGGGCCCGCGCCTCCGGACATCGTGTCCCGCCCCCCCTTCGGCCTTATCCTGCCCCCGGAACCGGGCCTTCGCGCCGGGACGGCGCTCCCCCGCCACAGGACGGCAGACGGCACGGCAGGGCACGCGTCCGGCTCGGGTCTCCACCTGGGGCGCTGGGCCGGCACCCCTGAGCCTGAGCTGGATTCCACCTGCATCATGCCGCCCGGCAATCCGACCGTTCTCGGAGCGCCGCCCGCTTCATGACCGGAACGCTTCCAGGCGGCACCCTCGGCCCACGCGCGTGAAGGAGGCGTCACCGGAAAGCGGAACGGTCCGGCCAAACGCGGCCCTCCCGGAAAAAGGCCGCGGGCCGGATCGGGAGGCCGGGACAGGCCCCGGTTCAACTATGCTTACGCGAGGAATCCCCCGGAGCTTGCTCAGGGGAAGAATCGCGCCCTCCTTCCCCGGATCTCACGGCGGCGGGGCGCAGGCGGCGAGAGGAATTGACGTTCTTGGATAATAGTGATATGATATGATATAAATTAGGTCGGCGGTACTCCGATTGAAATCATAAGGAAATACATGGAAAACCAGGGGAAACGATGAACAAGGCGTTCGTGTTCCGGATATATCCGAACGGAGAGCAGGAAGTCCTGATAAACAGGACTTTCGGTTGCTGCCGTTTCGTCTGGAACCGGATGCTGACGGACAGGAAGTGAGGCGCCCCCCATTGTCTGGAGTAAATTTG
>JAISFP010000059.1 GCA_031263525.1 Deltaproteobacteria bacterium
GACAGTCCAGGCCCCGGCGGGAGGCCGTCCAGGCCCTGGAAGAAAGCCGAACTGCACCAGGAATGATGGAGCTCTTGGTCCTGCTGTAGGTTCCCCCGCTTTCGTCTGTGAACAGATACTAATGATGAAGATGATGATGATGATGAAGATGGAGATGGAGATGGAGATGGTGGTAGTGATGTCTCGCAGGCAAGAGAGCTGGAGTGACAGGAAAAAGCAACCTAATCATGAAAGAGTTTTCCGGGGCCTCGGCACCGGGGACACTACAACATACAGTTGCATTACATGACGCGGCTTTCATGGACCGGGGTGCCGCCGTGCCGCATGAAGGTGTAGGAGAGAGCCTGGGGCGGGAAGGAAGCCGGATTGGGCCTGGCCTGGACGGAAACGGCCCGGCAGCCAGGAAACAGGCTTGCCGGCGCGGGTCAGAAGGGCCAGATGACGAACAAAAACGAGTGACGACTGAGCCATGACAGGCAAAAAGCAAAGGCGATTTGTCGCCAAACACCCCTAGATAGGGGATCCAAAATCTATGTGTCACTTAATTATTGAGTTAAGCCAAAAAATTGCCCGGATCGGCAGGAAATACCTGGCGAAAAATCCTCCCGAAGCTGAGAGCCTGGGCAGGGAACAGACCAGGGACAAAACGTGCTCCAGGCACGGAGCCGGTACAAGACTCAGGCCGGAAGCGGGGCCGTTGCAAGATTTAGGCCCTGCACGGGGACAGGGCAAGACTCAGGCCGGAAGCGAGGCCGGGACAAAATTCAGGCAGGACGCGGAGCCGGGAAGAAACCCGGACCCGACGCCGCCTGGCATGTCCAGGCTAGGAGTCCCGCGCCGTTCCCTCCGCCTCGGCGGCCTCCATCTTCTTCATGCGCTTGCGGAGGCCCTCGCGGGTGAGGCCAAGGAGCTTCGCGGCGCGAGTCTTGTTGCCACCGCTCTGGGCCAGGGCGTCCAGGACCATCTGATCGCTGTGCCTGGGCCCGGCCCAGTCGGAATGCCCGAAGACGTGGGGGTCGCCCTCCGGGTGGCGGGCGTAGGCCGGATCGCCCGGAGGCGGCGGGGCGACGGGCGCCGCCGGACGGTACGCTACGGGATTCTGGCCGGGCGGGAGAACGAGCCCGGTCCCGGAGGCCAGCATGGTCGCCAGGACTGGCCCTGGCTCGACGGGGGCCAGGGGCGGGGTCCAGCCGCGGATGCGCTCGGAGAGGTCCGCCTTCTTCACCGTCAGCTCCGGGGCGAGGGACGCGGCCCTCTCCATCTCGTTGTTGAGCTCGCGGACGTTCCCCGGCCAGGGGTAGAGCATGAGCTGGGCGTCCGCCTCGGGGGTGAGGCTCATCCGCGCCCGGCCGAGCCTCGCGGCATGCTTCTGGAGGAAGTCCCGGGCGAGCAGGAGCACGTCGTCGCCGCGCTCGCACAGGGGGGGCAGCACCAGCTCCAGGACGTTCAGGCGGTAGAAGAGGTCCTCCCTGAAGCGCTTGGCCTTCACTGCCTCGCGGATGTCGGCGTTGGTGGCCGATATGACGTGGAGGTCCACCGGGATGGGCTTGTGGCCGCCCACCCGCATGACCTCGTGCTCCTCCAGGACCCTCAGGAGCTTGGCCTGGTTCTCCTGGGCCATGTCGCCCACCTCGTCCAGGAAGAGCGTGCCGCCGCTGGACTCCTCTATGAGCCCCTTGCGCTGGCTCACCCCGGTCGCGACCCCCTTCTCTATGCCGAACATCTCGCTCTCGAAGAGGGTGTCGGGGATGGCGGTGCAGTTCACAGCCACGAACTCCCTCTCCCGGCGGGGGGAGTTGAAGAAGATCATCTTGGCCATGACCTCCTTGCCGCTTCCCGTGGGGCCCAGGATCATGGTGTTTATGGGGCGCTGGGCCATGGACAGGGCGGTCCGCACCACCTTCTCCACCACGGGGGCCTTGCCGAGGAAGGGACGGTTCCACGTCTCGGAGACCGTCCGCTGGAGGAAGTCGTTGCGCCGGGCCAGGAGCTCGCGGGCCTGCTCGAGCTCGGTCATGCGGCCCTTCAGCTCCTCAACCAGGTTGTCTCGCTCCATGGCCCTGGCATCGAGCTTCACCAGCATCATGCCGAAGGACTCGGCCAGCCGCGAGATGCCCTCGCCGCCGGGGACCTCACGCGTGAGCTCGAAGAGCTCGTCCTGGTCCGACTTGCGGTCCCAGGCCAGATCGTCGCACACCCTTATCAGGGCGTCCAGAAGCTTCTTCTCGCCGGGATCCATCTTCTCCCTTCCCGGAGGAGCGTCGCCCCCCGGCGCACGGGGAGGCTGAGGCCTGAAACGGCCCCGCCCCATGCTGAAAAAAATAATTCTTATTATACCATGCCGGACTGGGTTTTGAAACAAGGTGCCAAACCCGTCCTGGAAGGCGCCCGCAAGTCCGGGCCGCGGCAACGGTCAGGGCCGCCCGAAGCCTGAACTGGGGGCGGCCCGCCGGGGCTCGGCAGCAGGCCCGCAGCGTTACAGTTCGTTACGTTCAGAGGCTTTCAAAAGCAAATCCAGGGCCTGCCTGTGGGATATAATGCGATAGCCGGAACGAGACCGCCCGGATCCGCGCCATGCGGCACCCCGGTGCCGCCCCACGCGGTGCCCAGGGGCCGAAGGCCCGGAACCGGAGGCCCGCGCATCCGAATCCGGGCGGCGGGTCGACGTCCGGAGGGGCCACGGGCCCCGGGGGAGGGACGCATGTGGGCGCTGTACGCTGTTCTGTCGGCGGCTTTCGCGTCCCTCACGGCAATCTTCTCGAAAATCGGCGTGAGGGACGTGGACTCGAATCTCGCCCTCGCCCTGCGGGTGAGCTTCGTGCTCGTGCTCGTCTGGGGTATCGTCCTGGCCACCGGCGCCCTGAAGGGCATACGCGCGATCCCTCCAAACACCTTTCTGTTCCTGTTCCTGTCGGCGGTCGCCACGGGGCTTTCCTGGCTCTTCTTCTTTAAAGCCCCGCAGCTGGGGACGTGTCCAAGGTGGCCGCCGTGGACAAGCTCTCCGTGGCGCTCACGATCTTCCTCGCGTTCCTGCTCCTGGGAGAGCCCGCCAGCATCAGGACCGTCGCCGGCGGGCTTCTCGTGACCTCCGGGGCGCTGGTGCTGATCCTCTGACGCAGGGCTGGTAACCGGGGAAAGGGCACACAGAAGGCTTCGTGGGGCGGCGACCGGGGACCGGGTCGGCCAGCCGGCCCCCTCAGGCAGGCCGAAGACCGGGCGGCCAGACGGCCCGCCTCTGCCACGGTGCACGATATCGGGATCCTTTTCCGGGGACAGGGGCATGATTCAGCAGAGTGCCATGCTGACATGTTCTCACGGCACAGAAGAATTATGCTGCAAAATAAATGACGTCCTGACGGACCGGGGCAGGCGATGGAACGTGTCCTTATCATAGACGACGATTCGGAGCTCTTCGGACTCCTGGACAGCTACCTGGCCGAGGAGGGCTTCTCCTGCGCCCATGCCGCGACAGCCGAGGCGGGGCTCGCGATGACGGCGGCGGGTGGCTTCGACGCTGCCGTCCTGGACGTCATGCTCCCCGGCATGAACGGCTTCGAGGTCCTTAGGCGGCTGAGGGCCTCCGAGGGCACCTCCTCGCTTCCGGTGCTAATGCTGTCCGCCAGGGGCGAGGAGATAGACCGGGTCGTGGGGCTCGAGATGGGAGCCGACGACTACCTCCCCAAGCCATTCGGGTCGAGGGAGCTCGTGGCGCGGCTCCGGGCCATCCTGAGGCGGGCGGCGCCGGGCGGCCAGGACAGGGGGGGCTCGACGAGGCGCGTGGGGGACATCGCCATCAACCGGAACTCCCTGTCCGTGGACATAGGGGACAGGACCCAGGAGCTCACCGTGTCGGAACTGAGGCTCCTAAACCACCTTGCTGACAAGGCCGGCGAGGTGGTGGGCCGCGACTTCCTCTACAAGGCCGTCTTCGGCCACCTGCCCTACGCCGCCGACCGCAGCCTCGACATGCTGGTGAGCAGGCTCCGCAGGAAGCTCGGGCCCCGGAAGGACGGGGGCGAGCGAATCAAGGCCGTGAGGGGGGAAGGCTACATGTACCTCATGGCGGGGGCTTCCCGGTGAGGGCGCGTTCCCGGACAAAACCAGCGGACTTGAGGGTCCCGGAAGTCCCGGCTGCCCCGGAAGTCCCGGAAGCCCCGGAAGTCCAGGAAGTCCCGGAAGTCCAGAATGTCCCGGATGTCTCGAAAGTCCAGGAAGTTCTTGATGTCCAGGTTGTCCCGGAAGTCCTGGGGGCGGAGCCGTGAAGACCCGCATAAGGGCCGTACTGGACTCCATGCCCCTCTCCGTCAAGGCTGCAGCGCTGCTCGCGGCCTTCCTGCTCGTCGTGGTGGGAGTGGTGGAGGTAGTTGCCGAGCCGCTCACCCAGCTGGCGATCCAGTCCGCAGGCGGGGAGTTCGGGCACCAGCAGGAGGCGGCCACCTGGGCGCTGTGGATCGCGCTGCCATCGATCGCGGGGGGCATCGCCCTCTCCAGGATCCTCACACGGAAGCTCGTGAGCTTCGCCAGGGCTTCCAGGGCAATAGCCCGCGGGAACCTCGGCGTACGCCTCCCCGAGACGTCCAACGACAGGGACGCCTTCGACGTTCTCGCCCGGAGCTTCAACGGCATGGCCGACACCATCGAGGCCCAGAGGCTGAGCGAGCGCAGGCTGCTCGGGGACATATCGCACGAGCTAAGATCGCCTCTGACCAGGATCTCCGTCGCGGCGGACATTCTCGCCCGCAGGAGCGGACGGGCGGACGGGAGGAAGGACGGCACGGCAGGCGGGGAAGGCGGGGAGGTCACGGAAGCGGGCGGGGCCGTGGAGGTGACGGGCTCCGGAAGTGCCGTGGAGGTGACGGAAGGCAAGGGCTCCCGGGAGAGGACACAAGGCAAGGACGCCGGGGAGGCGGCTGATGCCGGAAGGGCCGTGGAGGTACCGGAAGGCAAGGGCACCGGGGAGTTGGCTGAAGGCAAGGTCACCGGGGCGGCGGCTGAAGACAGGGAATGGATGCGGGAGATAGCGGACAGGATAGCGAGGGAGGTGGCGCGGATGAACGAGACCATTTCCCTCCTGCTCGAGCAGTCCAGGGCCGGCGCTCTCTCCCCGGGCGGGAACGGGACCGTCGACATTGGCGCCATGCTGCGTCTGCTCTCCGAGGACTTCGCGTTCCAGGGGGAGGCGACCGGGAGGAGGGTCGCGGCGGACATCGGAGAGCGCCTCCAGGTGTACGGGAACGCCCCTGGGCTGGAGCGCATGATGGTGAACGTCATCGCGAACGCCATGTTCTACGGCCCGGAGGGAGGCGAGGTCCGGATAGCGGCCTCGCTAAACGACGGGCACGTGACGGTGGGCGTGAGGGACTTCGGGCCGGGAGTGCCGGAGGGGGAGCTGGAGGACATCTTCAGGGCCTTCTACAGGGTGGACGGTTCCCGCTCTCGGGAGAGCGGCGGCGCGGGCCTCGGGCTTGCCCTGGCCCGTGAGGCGGCCATCCAGCACGGCGGCAACATCGCGGCCGAGAACGCACTGCCGGGGCTCAGGGTGACGGTGACGCTCCCCGCCGGCGAGGACGGCGACGAGTGACGGCGCTGGGGCATGACGCGGCATGATCCCGACCGGCGGGCAAGGAGACTTCAAGTTCAGGCCGCTGGCGCATTTCCTGTGGGCCGTGCTGTTCGCGGCGCTGGAGAGCGTGCCCGCGCTTGACAGGCTGGCCCAGCGTCCGCTGTACCGGGACGGCGGCTGGCTCATCACGGAAACGTTCCACGGGACCCACGGGCCTCTCCTCTACACCGGCCCGAAGATCCTCGTGGCCCTGGCCGGCACTGCACTTCTCGCCGCATTCGCCGTCTCGTTTTTGCCGGGCGATCTTCCGGAGCTCCTGCGGAAACGGAGACGGCCATTCCTCGCGGCGGCGCTCGCCATCGCCGCCGTCCCGCTTGCGGTCTCCGCCCTCAAGGCGCTGAGCGGGGTGTACGGACCGCCGGATCTCGTCCCCTACGGGGGAAGCCACCCTCACGTCGGTTTTCTGGGCCATCTCATGAGCTCCTGGACAACTGCCGGAGGCCGCAGCTTCCCGGCAGGTCATGCCAGCGGCGGCTTCGCGCTCGTCGCCCTTCGTTTCCTCCCGGCAGGAAGACGCGCGAGCCGGCTCCTTCTGGCGCTGGGGATTGCGGCGGGCTGGGCCATGGGGCTCTACCAGATGGCGAGGGGCCAGCACTTCCTGACGCACACGCTCGTCACGATGTTCCTTGCGCTGTACCTGACGGATCTGATTGCCATGGCGATCTTGAAAGACGGGAAAAACAGAAATGCGGAAATAGATAGGATGGATGATAAAAATAAATAGAAATACTTATACTAAAACTATATCAGTTTACGCCATACCCAGAAAACGGATCAATGATTATTAAATTTTACAATTCCATGTTGCGACAAAAGGAAATGAACATTAAATCCATAAATTCCATAGTCAGGCAGTAAAAAAAATTGAAAAAATAACAAATTATAATAGTTAAAAAATTGGATAGCTATAAAGTCTAAAAGCGAAAATGCTGGAAATGAGGAATACATCAAAGTAGAAAACCAAAGAAAAAGCGGAAGAGAAAGGAAAGGCGGAGGGGAAAAGGAAAGGCGGAGGGGAAAAGGAAAGGCGGAGGGGAAAAGGAAAGGCGGAGGGAAAAGCAAAGGCGGAGGGGAAAAGGAAAGGCGGAGGGAAAAGCAAAGGCGGAGGGAAAAGCAAAGATATTACCCGTTTAATCAAATGTCGGAATTTGGCTATCAGTCCAGGGGGGGAAATGTCGGACAAACATCCAGTCATGGTATCTATTCGTTATGATTCGCTACTAAAATATGGAAGAAGATTCCGACATTTCATTAAACGGGTAATAAACGGAAAAACAAAGAAAAAGCGGAAAAGCAAAGAAGCACTAACTTTAGCTTTAACTATTAACTTATATTTGTGATATTTACTCGATTAATTATACAATTTATGATCATAATGCTTGAACAACATAATAACTGTTAAAATTTAATAGTAAAAATTATAATAACTCTTTTATAATTGTTAAAATTTCATCCCTAATGTGAAAAACCATTAACCAAAAATACGAATACTTATTCCGCAAATCGGGAAATAAATCTCAATTAATATGAAGAATGAAGGAAAAATATTGAGACATCAAGTGTCACAAATCTGTTACATACAGATTACATTTAATTACATCAGGCGGAAACAATAATACATCAAATGTCTTATCCTCCCGTGAAGCTGACAGCCGTTCTGTCGCCTCACGTCGGAGAGGACATGACTGAAAAATATAGACATATTTTGTCGTCGTTTCGAATCAGGCTCATAGCTCTGCTCGCGCTCCTGTACCTGCTCGTGAACTTCACGCTCAGGGCCGTCCTGTTCGTTGCCTTCTCGTCCGAACTTCCGCTTTCGGCTGACACGTTTTCCGGATTTGCGACCGGCATGCTTAACGACTGCGCGGCGCTCGTCTTCACCATTATAGTTCCCACATTTCTGATACTGCTTATCCCGGAAAAATTTATGTCTAGGCTTTCGGGGAGGTGCCTTTCGCTCGTTACAGTCTTCCTCTTCTCCACGGCCTCGGTGTTCACGGCACTTTCCGAATATTACTTCTGGGAGGAGTTCGGATGCAGATTCAATTTCATAGCCGTGGACTACCTGATATACACGAAAGAGCTCATGGACAACGCGATGGAGTCGTACCCTCTGGGACGGCTCATGACAGGAGTCGTCATCGTGTCGTCGCTGCTGACGGCTCTCGTCTGGCTATGCCTCAAGAAAACGAATGACAACGCAACAGAAAATTCTGATCGTCATTCGTCGTCCCCGGCCTTCGGGCCGGGAGGCCGCCTGATCGCCTTCGCGTCGTTTTGCGTTCTGGCGTCGCTCGTATATTTTCTGTTCACACCTCTGTCCGTGTCGCCGGACAGGAACAAAAACGAATTCGCCAAAAATGGCATTTACGAGCTCTTTTCGGCATACCTGGGAAACCAGCTGGACTACAGGGCCTTCTACAGGACCATGGACACCCGCGAAGCCTTCAGCCTGCTTGAACGAGAGAAGGCTGACATCGGTGCCGGGGACCGACACGCTTCCGGCTACTGGCAAGACGGCAGAAACGGAAACGCGTTCCGTCCAGGCGGCGAATACGGCGTCGTTGCCGAACCGGGCGGCGAATACGGCATCGTTGCTGAACCGGGCGCTCAGCAAGGGTTTGCGCTTTCCCGCTCGTCATCCGCGAAAGGTCACGAACGGCGCCCGAACGTGATCATAGTCATCATGGAGAGCATGGGGAGCTCCTGGCTGGGCGAGCTCACCCCGGAACTTAACGGACTCGCGGAACGCGGGCTCACGTTCACCCGCATGCTGTCCACCGGGACGCGGACAGTGCGTGGCATAGAGGCAGTTATGCTTTCCGTGCCGCCTACCCCGGGCAGCTCCATAGTCCGCAGGCCGGACAACGGCGGGCTCTTCACCCTGGGCACGCCGTTCAGGCGCAGGGGCTACTCGCTGGACTTCGTGTACGGGGGCATCGGCTACTTCGACAACATGAACGCCTTCTTCGAGTCCAACGGCTACCGCGTCACCGACAAGCTGGGATTCTCCGGCGCGAGCAGGACCTTCTCCAACGCCTGGGGCCAGTGCGACGGCGACCTGTACTCGGAAAGCGTCCGGCTGGCAGACCTGAGCTACCGGGAAGGAGTCCCGTTCCACCAGGTGCTCCTGACCACCTCCAACCACCGCCCCTTCACGTTCCCGGAAGGGAAGATCGACCTCCCGCAGGGCACCCGCGAGGCAGCGGTGCGGTACGCGGATCATGCCGCCGGGGAGTTCGTCCGCTACGCGAGAGCAAAGCCCTGGTTCCACGATACCGTGATATTGTTCATAGGGGATCATCCGTCGTCCATAGCCGGCAAGACATACCTGCCGCCCGACGGCTACGGCATCGTCTCCCTGTTCTACGGCCCGGAGTTCTTTGCGTCCGAAAGGATCGGCACGCTCGCGAGCCAGCTGGACGTCGGCCCCACGCTCCTGTCGGCCCTGGGCTGGGACACCCGCTCCCGGTTCTTCGGCACTGACGCGCGGAATCTCCCACCTGCCACCGGCCGCGCCTGGATATCCACCTACCAGCTCCTGGGCTTCAGGACCGAGGACCGGCTCGCCGTCCTGAAACCCGACAGAAACTACGAGGTGACCAGACTCAGTCCCGGAGCCCCCGACACTCGCCAGGAAGCTGACGATGAAGAGGCCCATGAAGCCAGGGGTGGCGATGTCGGGGAAGAGGCCCATGAAGCCAGGGGGGATAATGTCCGGGAAGATGTCTATGAAGAGGGCGCTGAATCGGCAGAGCTCCTGAAAGACGAGATCATAGTTGTCCGTGCAGTTGCCTCCTACCAGTGTGCCTACGACCTTTTTACGCTGAATGGACTGAAGGAAAGCGCAGTGGAGGACTATGCGCCCCCCGTGCCATCCGTGTCTCCCAACCCCGACCCCGAAGCCGGCTGGTTCCGATTGGCAGAGATCGGGCGGAAGAGCCATAAGACAGCCTCCGCAGGCTCTGACCCGGATGCCAAGGGACTTCCTCACCTCGACTCGTAATCCGGATCCGGACACGTTCCGATACGATTCAGACTCAGAACCATTCCGGACCTGCCGTCACTCCGCCTCCCCGTCCGACCGCCATTCCGCCGTTTCGCTCCCCCGTCCGTCACTCCACCCCTCCTTCGCTAAAACTTGGCCATGCCCTCCCGCGTGCCCTAACTGCCGGACCGCCTTGTCCGCGCGACCTCGAGCTACTCCGTGGGCCGCCATACGCGGTTATGCCGGTCCAAGACCCCGTCCATGGAGACCGCAGGGCGTTTCATGAGATGTTCATCCCAGCCATCTGGCACCCCGACCGGTAAAATATGCGTATCTGTTCACGGACGAAAGCGGGGGAACCTACAGCAGGAGCCAGCTCTTCCTCATTCCTGGTGCAGGACAGCTTTCCTCCGGGCCTGTGGGGCTTTCCTCCGGGACCCGGACGACCTTCCGCCGGGGCCCGGACGGCCTTCCGCCAGAGTCAGACCGGCATTCCTTCAGGTCCAAAGCGGTCTTCTTAGATTTCACTGTAAAAACCCCCCCCCTCCCAGATGGGATAGGGCAGATCACGCCTCCGACGGCATGACCGACCGAGTGGGCTAATTGCTCTCGACGCAACTCTCCCCTGACTGACCCCCCGGCTGGTTGGCCAGTTCTAATTCTACGGTTGTGTCAAGTTTTCCATCTGCCTCCTTCCTGTCAAGTTCCGGCCGGGGCGGTGACCGGGTCTGGGTTAATACGCCCCCGCCTGAGGCTCACGCCTTCAGGCAGAACTTCACTGAGCTTCAGCAGGTAGAGGTGAAGTCGCCTGATGTTCAGGCCGAGGGCCTTCAGGTAGTTCGTCGCGTTCACCTGCCCGTCCCCCCGGACCCTGACATGGCCAGCCTTCTCCACCCTCTTGAGCTCGCTGATGGTCCCCTCCATGCCGTTACGCATCCCGGCAACATGCCTGTTCTCCGGCGTCAGGTTCTGGACGCGGTTCAGGGCGCACTGGAGGCTGTGCAGGGTGTACCTCATCGAGGCGCTGCGCTTCCCGACCTTCACGGGGCACCGGCCCACGAACGGGCAGGCCACGCAGACGTCCTTCTCGAAGTGGACGTTGCAGGCGTCCCCCCTGGCGCTCATGGTCGTCCGGGCCTTCTGCCCCTGCGGGCACTCGGTCACGGGGCCGGACTCGTCGGTCGTGAAGTCAGCGAGCGTGAGCCCGGGCTAGGTCCCCTGCTCCCCGGCGTTCCCCGAGGGGTCCGTCAGGCCGCCGTAGACCGTGGTGATCATCTTGGCGTCGATCTCCTTCTTGACGAGCTCGCGGTTGGCCACCGTGTTGTAGATGTTGTCGACGAGGAACAACTCCACGGGCAGGTTCATCTCCTTCAGGAAGGCGACGACGTCCGCTACGGCGTGGACGTCGCTCTCGTGGCCGCCGGTGGTCTTCACGTTTAGCAGGATGCTCAGGAACGGCATCTCGAGGCTGCTCTTCCTGGTCCTGGAGCAGTTCTCCACCGCCTGGAGCTTACGGCAGCTCTTCTTCTTGTGCCCGTTGTACGTGACCCCCGTGTCGTGGGGGCTCTGGAGGCTGTTCGACCCCACGTCCCCGGGCTCCTTGAGCCGGACTGCGGGCTCGCCGCCGTCGGCGCCGGGGACCACCTCGCACTGCTCGCGGACCAGTCTCGCCAGGGACCGGAAGGAATCCATGCCCCAGAAGTTCGGGTCGTGACGGAAGCGCCTGACGAGGGACACGGCGTCCCTGGGCATCTGCTCCGTGGCGACGGTCCTCTTCTCCTTGTCCATCTGGCCGAGGGGGTCGTAGCCGATCTTCCGGGAGTCGTCGAACCTGCCCCTGAGCCCCCGGTCCAGCTCGCCGAGCCAGCTGGGGTAGGCCCTCCCGAACTCCCTCATGAACAGCTGGACGGTGACCCTGATCAGCTGGTGCCGGCGGAGGTCCCTGATGTTGGACTCGACGTCAGTGGAGTCCATGCGGACGATCCTGACGTCCACGTTGAACTTCTTCAATATGAAGAGCGTGATCTTCAGGAATGCCTGACTGGGCCCGTCGACCTCCTGAAAATTCTTCATGAACTGGTAAAACGTCCTCACGCTGAACATGATGTCAGCGTCGGTCGGGTTCTCCGGCAGGCCCAGGGCCCGATGGATCCTGCCGCTGGGCTCCTGGATGCGCTCCAACGCCGTCTCGACAGTCCAGTCCATCATCACCATGAGGATGTAGAGTCCCGTGAGAGTTTCGAGGTCCGTGGTCGGTCGCCCGTTGTCTTGGCAGTAACGGCTTGCAACGAGCAATGCCAGCTCAGGAAGCAACGGGAGAATGAACAGCTCGAAGGTGCAGTAAATGCGTGCCTCGTACGCTGCCCTAATTTTCACCCTCGAAGGGTCGTTGAGACTCTGGAGTCCCGGGATGCCCCTGACTCGCCTGTCCGCGAAGTAAGTGGTCATGAATTTGAACCCCCCTGTCCACCGGATTGTAGCGACACATTCGTATCTGTTCACGGGGGGGGGTGGAGGCTTAGGATTCTCAGGTAGGCATTGTGTCATTTCTGCCACTGGAAGGCATTCGACTCACACCTCGTCCGACATGTGCGGTATGAGTGCAAAGATTTCTTTTTGCAAAATTCAGGCCAAAACAATACCTGCCAGAGGGGAAAGCGCCGAGGCCAGGGAGAAATGGTCACACGCTTAGTCCCAGGTCAGTAATGGGGACACGTGTCCTTCGCCCTTAACATGA
>JAISFP010000214.1 GCA_031263525.1 Deltaproteobacteria bacterium
CCCACCCCCCCGCCCGGCGCCAGGGGGTTCCCCGGCCCGGTCCTCCCCGCAAGGCTCCAGGGGCTTACCCGGCCCCGACCTCCCCGCAAGGCTCCAGGGGCGTCCCCTGCCCGGACCTCCCCGCAAGGCTCCAGGGGCTTCCCCTGCCCGGACCTCCCCGCAAGGATCCTGGGGCTTCCCCTGCCCGGACCTCCCCGCAAGGATCCTGGGGCTTCCCCGGCCCGGACCTCCCCGCAAGGCTCCGGGGGCTTCCCCGGCCAGGACCTCCCCGCAAGGCTCCGGGGGCTTCCCCGGCCAGGACCTCCCCGCAAGGTTCCACAGGGGCTTCCCCGGCCAGGACCTCCCCGCAAGGTTCCAGGGACTTCCACGGACCGCCGGATTCAGGGGGCTCCCGCCCGGCTCGGGAGGGACCCGCTTTTCAGCTGCCCACCCGCCCCGGCTTCACGGTCCCCGGCCCGGCAAACCGGACTCCGGGGGGGGCTACCGAGCTCCCCCGCCCGGCTCCCCGGCCTCTGTGCCTATTTCGATCTAATTAGCTCGTAGTCGGCCTTGAAGCGGTCGGCCTTGTAGATGTCCCACTTCTGGGTCCTGACGTCCTCAAGGAGCCCGGGGCAGGCGGTAGCGGCGTAGGCGTCCTGCCTCACCTTCTGGGCGTAGCGGTCCACCTCCCGCTTCTGCTCCTCGCGGACGCCGCCCCCGAGGCCGAACTGCCTCACTGCCAGGCCCACGGAATTGCCGTTGCGGCGCTCGTACTGCTCCCAGACCTCCGAGCTCCCGCACTCGGAGCAGATCGTGTGGACGGCCTGGACAACGGCGAACAGCCTCAGTCCCGCCTTGTACTTCGCGGTCACGGGGGTGTCCTCGGGGAGGCTGTCGATGGTGAAGGGGCCGGACGGGACGGCGGGCTTCTGCTGGGCGGCGGCGTCGGCTGCCGGGAAGGCGGCAAGCGCCAGGGCCAGGACCATGGCCAGACTTGTGATGAAGGGCTTTGCGGGAAGAGGCACGTGACACCTCCAAGGCTGCCGGGTGTCGCAGGGACGGGAGGGGCCTGGCACCCTCTCCTCGCGTCCCGGCCGGAGCGGCCGGGGCAAGGCGCCCCCGCCGTACGCACGATCATATCAGATTATTACCCCGGAAATTAAATCTGGCCCTATGGGCCCTCTTCACTGTGAGCTAGGCCGTGAAACTGGCCCTGCCCTTCCCTTCCGCCCCTAACCCTTCCCCCAAAGCTCTCACCCATTCAGTGCTCGCCCCTGCCCAAAGCCCTCTCGCCTCTTGCCCCAGCCTGAGGGCCAGATTCAATTTCCGGGGTAATAATGCGGCTGATCAAGGTCCGCCTGACAAGGGGTACCGGACAACTGGGTGCCCTGCCCTCGCGCTCCTGAGGGCGCGATCCTCCAAGGAAACTGGCCCGCGAGACCCGCTATCCGCCCCCAAACCTGGTCACCGGGGAGCGCTATCCGTCCCCGAACCGGGCCAGTGGTAACGCGTTCCGCCCCGGAACCTGGCCGCCGGAGGGCGCTATCCGTCCCCGAACCGGGCCGGAGGTAACGCGTTCCGCCCCGGAACCTGGCCATCGGGGGGCGATATCCGCCCCCGAACCTGACCACCGGTGGGCTCGAGCCGCCCCGGAACCTGGCCAGCGGCAGGCGCGATCCGCCCCGGAACCTAGCCAGCGGCGGGCGCTATCCGTCCCAGAAGCGGGGGGGATGCGATCCGTCACGGAACCTGGCCATCGGCGGGCGCTATCCGTCCCCGAACCGGGCCGGAGGTGACGCGATCCGCCCCGGAACCTGGCCATCGGCGGGCGCTATCCGTCCCCCAGCCTAACCCGCAGAGTCGATCCGCCCAGGAAACTGGCCTGCGGAGTGCGCGATCCGTCCCGGAGCATGGCCCGCAGAGGCGATCCGCCCCGGAAAAGGGGCCTGCGGAGAGGGCGATCCGCCCAGGAAACTGGCCTGCGGAGAGGGCGACCCGCCCCGGAAAAGGGGCCTGCGGAGGCGATCCGCACCGGTTCCTGGCCCGCAGGGGGCGCAATCCGTCCCGGAACCTGGCCCGCAGAGGGGACCGATCCGCACAGGAACCTGGCCTTCGGGAGGCGCGATCCGCCCGGAGCCCGGACTCGCGGCCCGGAAAGCGGCCCGCCTGGGGAATGTCGTCCCCCGCCCCGAAATCCCGGACGGGAGCCCGTCCGGGGCAGCATGCCCCCATTCCGGGCCGGCGGGCCGGCGGCTAGGCCCCCAGCTCCACGCCTATGAGCCTGCCCGCGAGGTACAGCGCGTCCCCGGGGAAGTAGACGGCCGGCCTTGGCCTCCTCACCCCCGGCACCTCCCTGGGGAAGCAGGTCAAGACCGCCCGGACCCACTGGTCGGGCACCGCGTCTAGCCCGTGGACCGCGCCCAGGAGCGCCCCGCAGATGGCGGCGTTGGTGTCCGCGTCGCCGCCCTCGCCCGCGGTACCCGCCACCCCCTCCTCGAAGGACGCGGAACTGGCCAGGCGGTAGAGGGCGTTCTGGAAGGCGATGAGCACCCACCCGGCCTTCTTCACGAAGGTCGAGGGCTTGGCGGTTCCCGCCGCCACTACCGCGTCCATAAGGGGCCCCCGGATCCCCATCTCCCGCGCCCAGCCCAGAACCAGCCCGTAAAGCTCCGCCGGCTCCGGGCCGTACTCCACCGCGTGGGCTATGGCCATGGCGTACAGGGAGCTGGCGGCGATCGGGACGGGGTTGGGGTGGGTCAGCTGGGCGTCACTCGCGGCGTCAAAGGCCACTTCCCCAGACGGGAAGCCGGCCCCGGCGATGCCCAGGGGGCTCGCCCGCATCATGGCGCCGTTGGCCTGGCTCTCGGGTTTCGGGGTCCCCGACAGCGCCGCGGCTATCGTGCCCCCGCAGTCGAATGGTTTGGATCCGAACCAGGCCGAGTAGGCAGCCATGGCCCCCTCCGGGGAATACGACCCTCTGGCGGCGATGTCCCTGGCGAGCGCCAGAGCCATCTCGGAATCGTCCGTCGGCTGGCCGGCCATCGTATCCCAGGCCCCTCCCGGAAGGATCTGCCGGACGCCGCCCGGCCACTGCTTCGCTATCAGGTGCGGCCTCATGAACTCCACCTGGCTTCCCAGGGCGTCCCCGCACAGCTGGCCCATCATGGCCCCCTGTGCCCGGCCCAGGGCCTCGGGGGGGAGAGCCCTGCGCACGGCGGCCTTCCCGCGCCCCCCGTCCGTATCCCGGCCGGACGGTGCCGGAAGGGTCCCGGACGTGCCGTCCCTCCCCGAAAGATCTCTTACTCCGCCCATAGAAGACCCTCCCTTATTCTTTGCCAGTCCAGAGATTCTACCTGAAATCCGAAGTCTATCTTCTGAAGCCCTGAGAGTATCTCCTCTGAAGTCAGGACCCTTCTTCCGAAGCCCGGAGAGTTCCGAGAATCATCCGGAGCCTGTCCGCAGGGCAGAAAGCCCCCCGTGGAGCCCCGGACCCTCCTGGCCCCTCCCGGCGGGCCGGACGGCCTGCCGAGCCCGGCCAGGCACCCCGCAGGGGTGATGCGGCCTCAGGCGGGACGGATCTCAGGACATTTCACCAAGACTATACACTTTGAGCAGGCCAGGTCCAAGACAGCTCCCTCCGCCCCACCCCGCCCCGAGAGGATGGAGGAAGCTGGCGGATGACTCGGGGCCCGACCGGGAGACCGTCAGCAGGGGCTTCCGCTGGTCGCGGCAGGGCCCCGGCACGAAACTCTGGATCCCTCGCGGAAGATGCGCGATGCGCGGAATTTCAGGGGGGGACGGAGACCCCGGCCCGGAAGGCCATGTCCCTCCTTCCGAACCCGGACATCCATGCCTTGGACCGGGCGCTCCCGCTCCTGGACAGCCCGGGCCGGACGATTGTTATTGCGTAACCATTCAGGTACCACCACCTGACAAACATCTCTATCCCTCCCATGACCCCGGGCTCTTCCTCCGATCGGTTCACTGTTGCTGTCGCAGGGGAGACTTCCTCCTAACTATCAAGCAGGCCTTCCTCGTGTCCCGTGGCAAGCCTTGCTCGGAGACCCAGCAGAACCTCACCGCGGACTCGGCCAAAGTTTTCTCCATGAGCAGCCTGAGCCCTGCCTCAGGCTCAGGCAACCTCCCTCCAGGCCCCGGGCGACTCCCTCCGTGAACTGAGACGAAAGTGAACTGGAGATGAGGTTCTGAACGGATGCCCCGCCGTTTCGGTTTCTTTCGGCTC
>JAISFP010000292.1 GCA_031263525.1 Deltaproteobacteria bacterium
GGCTATCTTTCCTTTCGAGACGGTCACATAGCCGTGCCTCACAAGTATGTCCATCACCCTCTCCAGCTGCTCGCCGGAGATCCCGGAGCACAGGCTGTTCCGGAGGTAGGCCACGAACTTCTCCAGTGTGTCGGGCATGTTGTGGTCTGCGTGGGCCAGGAAGAGGAGCCGCATGTTGGCTGCCACCTCGCAGTCCCCCGCCTCCTCTATGGGGGTCTCCGCGAACAGCATCCTGAAGTTCAGAAGTTTCCTTGACGAATAGGGCTTGCCCGCCCCCTGGGAAGTGACGCCGTACTTCCTCAGATCCCTCTTGGCCTTGCGGCTCAGGGGCGCCGGTTTCTTGGAAGCCGACCGGGCCTCCTCCCTCAGACGTTCAGCCTCCTCGGCGGCCTCGCGGCGCTCGCGGCCTGCCGCCGCATCGGGGAACAGGCGGCGCTCGGTCTCCTTGAGCTCCTCCAGCTTCTGAAGCACCTCGGGGTTTGCCCTGGTGATGACCCTCCTCACGCGCTTGGGGGGCCTCTTGGCGACCTTGTGCTGGTACTTGCCCTTCTTTGGCCTGCCCCCCTGGCCGTCGTCTCGGGCGGGCTCCTCGGTCATGCCCTCCTCCTGCCCCCCGGAGTCCTGGGTGCCCTTCTGCGGGTCGCCCTCATGCATGTCCCCCTCACGAGGACCGGAGGCGCCCGACCGGGAGGCAGAATTAGCGCCGCCGGAGGACCCCCGGGCGGTTCCTCCGGAGCCCTCCTTGTCTCCCGGAACGCCCTGAACTCCCTTGGCTCCGGAGATTTCCGGCACGAAAGACTCCCTGACCGCCCTCTGGCGCGAAGGCGGGGGTATCTCGACAGTCCTGCGCGGGGCAGACGTCTCGGGCGGAACCTGAACACCGCCGCCTGAGGCCGCCGGGTCGGCAACCTCCCCTTCCGGGGAAGTCCATGCCATAGGGAGGCCCTCGCCGAGCCCGGACGCCGGGGAACCCTCGACGGCTACGGCCATTCCTGGCACAGTCGATCCGTCCCTGCCGACCGGTCCATCCCCTGGAGAATCTGCCACGCCGGCCCCTGGAGCTCCTGTCGAGCCGGCCCCTGGCGTTCCTGCCATGCGGGCCCCTGGCAACACAGCCTTGCTGGCCGGGACGTCAGTTTCAACTCCTGCAGCTCCGGCTGAACCGGGAACATCGTCTGCATCTGATACGGAAGGGATGCCACGGCCAGCCGGCCCTCCGCCCTCGGGGTCTCCAGAAGGCCCCCTTCCGGCCCTGGCACCCCCCGCCCTCCGCACGACCATGACGGTAGCCTGCCCGGGAACGGCGGAGCCGGCACCGCCCTGCAGGGAAGCTCCGGAGTGCGCAGGTCCTTCCGAGGAGGAACCCGGCCCGTCCTTCGCGCCTCCCGAATCGGTCCCGCTCCGGTCCTGAGGCTCCGAGCGACCGCCTGCAGGGCCGTCTGCCGCCGGCAAGGCACCGCCGGAAGCGGCCCTCCTGGTGCCTGCATCGTTTCCGGTAGGATCAGCACCGGGGTTTGCCCGCTTCTTTCCGCTGTCGGGCGGCTCTTTCAAGATCTCGGTCATTTGAAGTTCTCAGGTTTCCTGGGCCGGGGTGTCGGAAAACCGACATAGACGTTCCTGGGAGCGGTGAAGGCTTGAGCGCTGGGCCGCCACGTTTTCTAGGCAGCCCTGCCGGCGGCATCCGGTCGGCCAATGACCGAAATGGCGCCCCGTCACCCCTCGAGGAAGGCGGGGCCGGGACGTCCGAATCCTGGCAGACAGCCGGACGCTTCCAGACCAGCCAATTTAAAAATTCAGGCCCAAACGCAACAGAAGGGAAAATTTTTAATGGAAAATTCTGTCTGTCTTACACAGCCGACAAAAGAAGAAGAAGCCGGGCATACGCCAAAGTCCGTGGCCAGCCAAAGACTGTCGACCGGAACCCCAAGGGGATGCGGCATCATGCGACAAAATTCTCACGCAGGAAGGATGGATTTGATCTTTTCTGCCGCTCATAAGCGTGGCGATACGATCCCGACAGGTACCAACGCCAATAAAACTTGCAAAGTCGTCCTTGCGCGGGTGCTTGATGTCCTGAAGCCGGGTTCTGAAGTCCTTATTATAGGGGCTTACGCCCGAAATCCGGACATTTCCGTCTTAACGGGTGGGCTGATGTCCGGAGGCCGGGTTCTGCTGTCCTGTTTATGGGGGCCGAAGCCCGAAATCCGGACATTTCCGTCTTAACGGGTGGGCTGATGTCCGGAGGCCGGGTCCTGCTGTCCTGATTATGGGGGCCGAAGCCCGAAATCCGGACATTTCCGTCAAGACGGGTGGGCTGATGTCCGAAGGCCGGGTTCTGCTGTCCTGATTTTGGGGGCCGAAGCCCGAAATCCGGACATTTCCGTCAAGACGGGTGGGCTGATGTCCTGAAGCCGGATTCAGCAGTCCTGATTTTAGAGGCTGATTCCCGAAAACCGGACACTTCCGCCCTGGCAAGGGGGGTTGGATGTCCTGAAGCCGGGTTCTGGTGTCCGTATTGTTTGAGGTGATGCACGAAAGCCGGGCGCTTCCGTTCTTCTACGGGGAGATTTAATGTCCGAGAGCCTGGCGCTGGCGTCCTGAAGGGGGGAATGTCCGAAAGCCTGGCGCTGCCGGCCTGAAGGGGGGAATGTCCGAAACCTGGCGGTTCCGGCCTGAAGGGGGAGATGTCCGGAAGGCTGGCGCTGCCGTCCTGAAGGGAAGGATGTCCGGAAGGCTGGCGCTGCCGTCCCGATGCGAAACAGATGTCCTGGAGACGGGTGATTCCGCCCCGAGTCAGAGCGTGTTCTGTCTCAAGCCTGGCGTCAGCAACCTCTGGACTGGAAACGACACACGCCGGTCGGGCGCAACTTGGAAAATGCCGGCAGCTCCCGTCCGCCTGCAGGGCGGGGCAGTGACGACTGACGGACGGCCACCCAAGGGACAGGCCGGACGGACGGCCAGACCGGAGTCTCGGGGTTTCGGAAGGATACGGAGCCCCGCCGGTCGGCCAGGCCGGCGTTTCGGGTGGTTCCGGGGTCCAACCGGGCCAGGCCGGCGTCTCGGGTGGATCCGGGGTCCAACCGGGCCAGGCCGGCGTCTCGGGGGGATCCGTGCCCCGCCGGACGGCCAGGCCGGAGTCTCGGGGAGATCCGGGCCCCGCCGGACGGCCAGTCCGGCGTCTCGGGGGGATCCTGGGCCCTGCCGGGCGGCGGTCAGCCGCCCAGGTACTCGGGAAGGTTGGGCGGAAGGAAGACGATCGGCTGCTTGGAGTCGGCGTGGTTCGCGACCATGAGGGCCACGTCGTCCAGGAAGTCCTCGTCCCCGAAGGTCCGTGCCTTGTGGGGGCACAGCTTGATGCAGGCGGCGCAGCCTATGCACTTGTCCTGGTCGATGCGTTTCGGGTCGCCTCCGATGAAGGCTCCCACGGGACAGGACTGGATGCAGAAGCGGCAGACCTCGCAGCTCCTGGGCTTCAGCATGAAGGTGCGCGCCTGCCGGGGCTCGGAAGGCGTCCAGGAGAGGGAGGAGAGCTTGGTAAGCGCCTCGCGGCCGATAACCGAGTTGCCGAACAGGGTCTGGCGGATGCCAACGCCGAAGACCCGGGCCCGCTCCTTGTCGGCGTCGTCCGGGCGGTTGCGGCCCAGGTAGCTCGAGTACGAGTGCTCCCCCACGAAGGCCCCCGCCGCCTTGATCTCGAAGTCGCGGGCTGCGCACAGGTCGTAGAGCTCCATCAGCGCGTCCCCGGGGCCGACGTTGCCGAACACCACCACGGCGGCGGCGGGGCGCTTGCCGCGGGGGAGCTGGGTGAAGACGTCCTTGGCGAGGGCCGGGAGCCTTCCCCCGTAGACCGGGAAGGCCAGGAGGATGAACTCCGCGTCCTCCAGGGCGATCCTCCTCTCGCGGTCGGCGGGGAGGGTCTGGTCGAACTCCCTGGGGTTGATGGCCAGCCCCTGGGCTATGCTCTTGGCTATGGTCTTTGTCGCCCCGGTCGGGCTGAAATAGACGAGCGCGTTCCGGATAACCTGATGAGCCATGTGAGATCCTTACGCGCGCTTCAAGGCGATGAAGCCCAGCGGGGGCAGAGTGAGCTCCAGGGACCACTCCCTGCCGTGGGCCGTGACGCGCTGGGCCTCGCAGCCCCCGCCCAGGCCCACGTTCCCGCCGCCGTAGATGTCCGAGTCCGAGTTTATGAGCTCGCGGTACCAGCCCGGGCCCGGGCAGCCCAGGCGGTAGCCCCTCCGCACCACCGGGGTGAAGTTGAAGGCGAAGAAGACCTGCTCAGAGGAATCCTTGGCCTTCCGGAGGAAGCTCACCACCGTGGAGTCGTTGTCGCGGAAGTCAATCCACTCGAAACCGCGCCAGTCGTAGTCGAGCTCGTGCATGGCGGGCTGGTTCAGGTAGAGGCGGTTCAGGTCCCTCGTGAAGGCCAGGAGCTTCTGGTGCGCCGGATCGTCCAGGAGCTGCCAGGAAAGCTGTGTGCTGTGGTCCCACTCCCATACCTGGCCGAACTCGCCGCCCATGAAGAGGAGCTTCTTGCCCGGCTCGGCGAACATGTAGCCCAGGAGGAGCCTCAGGTTCGCGCACTTCTGCCAGGCGTCACCAGGCATCTTGTCCCACAGTGACTTCTTCCCGTAGACCACCTCGTCGTGGGAGAGCGGCAGGATGAAGTTCTCGTGGAAGGCGTACAGGAGGGCGAAGGTCAGCCGCTCCATGTTGTACCGGCGGTAGACAGGGTCCTTCGCCATGAAGTCCAGCATGTCGTGCATCCAGCCCATGTTCCACTTGAACATGAAGCCGAGGCCGCCCAGATGCACGGGCCGCGAGATGGCCGGGAAGGCGGTGGACTCCTCGGCGATGGTGGACGCGCCGGGATGGAGCTCGTAGAGCTTGGTGTTCAGGGTCTTGATGAGCTCGATGGCCTCAAGGTTCTCGCGCCCGCCGTAGCGGTTGGGGATCCACTCCCCCTCCTTGCGGGAATAGTCCAGGTAGATCATGGAGGCCACGGCGTCGACCCTCAGCGAGTCCACGTGGAACTGGTCCACCCAGAAAAGGGCGTTCGCGACCAGGAAGTTCTTCACCTCGTTCCTGCCGTAGTTGAAGACCAGGGTCCCCCAGTCGGAGTGCGCCCCCTGGCGGGGGTCCGCGTGCTCGTAGAGGTGGGTCCCGTCGAACCACTCGAGGGCGAAGGCGTCACGGGGGAAGTGGGCTGGCACCCAGTCCATGATGACCCCGATGCCCTCCTGGTGGAGGCGGTCCACCAGGAACCTGAAGTCGTCAGGGGTCCCGAAGCGGGAGGTGACGGCGAAGTAGCCGGTGACCTGGTATCCCCAGGAGGCGTCGAAGGGGTGCTCGGCGAGCGGGAGGAACTCCACCCAGTTGAAGCCCATGTCCTTCAGGTAGGGCACCAGCTGGTCGGCAATCTCCCGGTAGTTCAGCCAGCTCCCGTCCTCGCGGCGCCGCCAGGAGCCCAGGTGCGCCTCGTAGACGCTCATGGGCTCGGTCAGGAGCGACCGCCTCGCGCGGCTCTCCAGCCAGGCCCCGTCGCCCCACCGGTACCTGGAGAGGTCGAAGACGACCGAGGCGGTCTTGGGCCTCTGCTCCATGCGGAAGCCCATGGGGTCGGACTTCATCAGGACCGTCCCGTCCTGGGCTGTGATCTCGAACTTGTACAGGTCCCCGGGCTTGAAGTAGGGCGCGAAGATCTCCCAGACGCCCGAGGAGCCCCGGGGCCTCATCTGGAGCCGCCTGCCGTCCCACCCGTTCAGGTCCCCGACCAGGGCGGCCTTCCTGGCGGACGGCGCCCACACGGCAAAGACCGTGCCATGCACCCCCTGGTGAACCACCGGGTGGGCGCCCAGCTTCTCGTAGACGCGGTAATGGTTGCCCTCGTTCCAGAGGTACAGGTCGAGCTCGCCCAGGACGGGCAGGAAGCTGTAGGCGTCCCAGAACACGGAGACGTGCCCGCCCCCGTAGTCGGCGCGGACCCTGTACGGCCTGTACTCGTAGTCCCCGTGGTGCCAGCCCTCGAACAGGCCCGTGGGCCCGGGGGGCGCGGCCGGGACGGGGGGCTCCGCGGGGACGGGCCCGGAAGCGACGGAGGCGGGCAGCCCGTCAGGCCCGCCGCCCTGGCCGGCCCCGGCCGGGTCGGGACGGCCCGCTGAGCCGAAGCCTCCGAAGCCGCCGGAAGGCGGGGCGGGGGGCGGAGGCGGGCTCGGCTCCACCTGGGCGAGCTCCAGCTCGCCGTCGCCCAGAAGCGCCGTGACCCTGACAGCCCCCGGGGCGAACACCCGGAAGAGCACGGCCGACTTCCCGTCCTTCAGCTGGGGCCTAGCCCCCAGGACGGAGAAGGGGTCGCTCAGCCCTCCGGACAGGAAAAGATCCGTTAAGGAATCGGACATCAACGCTCCTCCCTTCCGGGCACCGCCCGCGCCCGCGCCCTTGCGCCGGTGGCCTCGGACCGGCCCAGGCGGAGGGGGGCCGGTTCCTTGAATCTGTCTCATATTAACATATAATAGTGGAAAAAGAGAACGGCACGCCGGCAGAAGCGGGCCCGGCACAGGGGATCCCGGCCTGCGGCGTCCCTGCGGCCGTCTCTGCCGGAACGGCCGGGAAAGGGTCCGGCGGGCCCCGGACGGGAGCGACCCGCCAGCGGGTCGCGGACGGGACGCCCCGGCCCTGTCACTCCCGGCCGGGCCCCCTGTCCCGTCGTGCCAGTTCCTCGGCCCCGTTCATGCCCGGTCGGGCGCCCCATGCTCCATTCCGCCCTGCCGGCCCCCCGCGTCCCGTGATGCCCGTTCCCTCTGCCCCGTTTACCCGGACGGGTGCCCCATGCTCCGTTCTGCCCTGACGGGCCCCCCCGGTCCACTCATGGCCGTTCCTGCGGACCCGTCCATGCCCGGGCCGGGCACACCCCGCGCTCCATTCTGCCCTGCCGGGCCCCCCCGGTCCAGTCTTGACCGGTCCGACGGACATGCGGAGGCAGGTCCTGGCCTCGCGTCCCCCGGTCGTCCAGTGCATGGCACGTATCTTGCTTAACGGACCGCCCCGCCCCGCCCGGCCATGCCCGGAGGCCGAGTCCCGCCTCCCGCCTCCCGCCCCTCCCCCGCAGGGCCGGCGCCAGTCCATGCCTTCACAAGCCGGCCCCAGACATACCGCCGGACGGCGGCCCGTCCGGCCTCGGGGACGCCGCCCCCGGCGTCCCGATGCCCCAAACAGATATGGAAACAGCGTTAAACCTCCTCCTGGCCGCCTTCCTGGTGCTCCTGAACGCCATGTTCGTGGCCGCGGAGTTCGCTTTCGTGCGCGTGAGAAAGACCCGCCTGGAGCTCCTGGCCCAGCGCGGGTCGGCGAAGGCCAGGATGGCCCTGTTCGGCCAGAGGCACCTGGAGGACTACCTCTCCGTGTGCCAGCTGGGCATAACCCTCGCGAGCCTGGGACTGGGATGGCTGGGCGAGCCCGCCGTGGCGAGCCTCATCCGGGGCCCCATGGAGAAGCTGGGCCTGGAGTCGGAGGCGCTGACCGGGTCGGTCGCCTTCATGGCCGGCTTCGGGCTCATCACCTTCGTGCACGTGACCTTCGGGGAGCTCGCCCCCAAGAACCTCTCGATCAGGGCGGCCGAGCGCACGGCCCTCCTCCTGGCCTACCCCATGCGGGTCTCGCACATCCTCTTCAGGCCCTTCGTGACCGTGCTGAACGCCTCCGCCCAGCTGGTGCTGACGGCCATCGGGGCGGGCCGCTGGGCCTCCAGCCCCGCCTACAGCACGGAGGAGCTGAAGCTCATGATAGCGGAGTCCCGGGACGGGGGCCAGCTGGACGAGGTGGAGGAGAGGCTCCTCAACAACATCTTCAACATGGACCGCCGCACCGCGAGGGACATCATGGTCCACCGCACCAGGGTGATCGCGGTCTCGGCGGACGCCCCCCCGTCCCAGGCCCTGGAACTTTCCGCGGCTGCAGGCCACACCCGGCTCCCGGTCTTCGACGGGGACCGGGACAACATGATGGGCTTCGTGCACTCGAGGGATCTCACCCGCCGCCAGGGCCTCCCCACCATCAGGCCGCTGGTGAAGCCGGCCCTCTACTTCTACGAGTCCCTCGCCGCCGACAACGTGATGGAGCTCATGCTCTCCAAGCGCTCCAAGCTGGGGCTGGTCTGGGACGAGTACGGGAGCTACCTGGGCCTCATAACCATGGAGGACGTCCTGGAGGCCATCGTGGGCGAGATCCAGGACGAGTTCGACATCCAGGAGGGGGAGACCATTGAGGATCTCCCGGAGGGCTGGGCCCTGTGCCAGACCACGGTGTCCCTGGACGAGCTGGGCCGTCACGTGAAGCTCAGGCTCGCCGCCGACACGGAGGAGAACTACAGGACCCTCGCGGCCCTCCTGGCCGGGCGCTTCTCCGAGTCCCCCATGCCCGGGGACACCTGGACGGGATACGGGGCGCAGTTCGTGGTGGTGAGCGCCGACGGGCCCGCCGTCTCCAGCGTGCGCGTGAAAAGCCTGCCCGAGACGGAATCGGACGCCGGGGCTGACGCCGAGGACCAGGCCTAGCCGCCATTTCCTGTAGGCCGAGGCGGCCCCGCCCGGCTCGCATGACTCTCCGGACCCCTCCGGCAGTCCGGGTCAGCCCCGGCCCTCCGGCAGTCCGGGTCAGCCCGGGGCCTACGGCAGTCCGGGTCAGCCCGGTGCCTCCGGCAGTCCGGGGCCTACCGCAGTCCGGGTCAGCCCGGGTCCTTCCCACTGTTCCAGGCCGGCTCCGGCCTGTCCGAACCGATCCAGGTAGTCCCGACAGATCGCTACTGCCCGCGTGATAAAAGTTTCCCGACCTGTTGCTGCGTGACTGACCGTGAATCATGCCGGCTGGCTCCCTCTTCTCTGTTATTTCCTCGAAATTTTTGTGTATGTCAAAAATTCCTGATATTACCCGTTTAATCAAATGTCGGAATTAGGCTATCAGTCCAGGGGTGGAAATGTCGGGCAAACCTTCAGTCCTGGTATCTACTCGCTAAGATTCGCTACTAAGATATGAAAAAAATCCGACTTTTGATTAAACTGGTAATACTTAGCGTTAATTTGTTAACCATTTGATGACCAATTCTCACTTTTGGGTCTGAAAGCAACCAGCAGCTCATATCTCCCTCGACATCTGACTCTCTGAAAAAACAGTCATGTCTTTCAGGCAGACGTGTTCCTTACATATTATGGTGCAGATGATAACTCCACAAATTCTGACAGAATAGAGATATGTTTCCAGACATAAAAAAGCAGGCAGTCTAATGCTGGAAATTATGTAAAATTTATTGGATAATAATAATGATTGGTGAGTGGCAATATTTTTATGAGAGGTTTTCCGGCACCCTGGCACCGAGGCCACTGCATCATGCTGGGCGTTTGCATGCCTCAGCTATCATTGACAAAGGGGGAGTCCGGTCACATGGATTGTAAAGCAGAAAATGGGAAATTCTGTTTGACAAGCTCTCCATTCTGCTATAAAGTGACCGTATGTATAGGTTTTTAAGGCTTCAGGCTTTTATTTTGTTTCGTTCGCAAGGAGAAAACAAATGGTACAGGAACCTATCCTTCCTACCAGTCTACAGAATTTCGAAGACTTTAGGCAAAAGAGAGCAATCTATGTCGATAAGACCATGTTTATTCCTTTGCTTGAACAAAACAAGGTTATTTTTTGTGCCCGTCCTCGCCGTTTTGGCAAAACTCTGACCATACACACTCTTGATGCCTATGATTCTGGAAAGAAAAAGCTTTTCAAGGGTCTCGCGGCAGAAAAACATATGGATTCGCCAAATTTTCTTACTCATCCCGTCATCCGCATGGACATGAGTGAGAGACACAGGAAGCTTACCAGACCTTCAAGACAATATCATGGACTGTCTTGAAGTTTGTGCCGAACGGCACAACGTAACTTTACGAAGAAAAGACACCGGAGCTGCTTTTCACGAGCTTTTAATGAAAGTTCATAGTTTATACGGGAATAAAGTCGCAATATTGATTGACGAGTACGATTCTCCTGTTCTCAGTCTCGTTCAAAGGAATGAGCATACGTATGATGAAATTTTGCTTTCACAAACCCGTTTAGTCATGCAAGATTTCTATACTCAAATTAAAAGAGCTGATGAACACATACATTCTGTCTTTATCACCGGAGTAACAAAGTTTTCCAAGACTAGTGTTTTCTCACAATTTAATACGTTGTTCGACATATCCATATTGCCACATTTCGGTTCTTTCATGGGCTTTACTCAGAAGGAGTTGGAAGAAAATTTTGATTTTCACATAAATAAGATATCAAAAAAGTTACAGATTACACGCAAGGAACTTTTAATAAATATCCGCAACTTTTACGATGGCTTTTCTTTCAACGGGATAACACGGCTTTATAATCCTTTGTCTGTCCTCTCTTTGTTTGCTTCAGGGCAATTTATTAACTACTGGATGAAATCCGGCTCAAAGACCCTTATTAGACAATTTCTCCTGGACAAGGGACTTACAGCGGATCAGTTCCCAGGAATGGTGGTGGACCTTGATTTCGCCGCCAATCCTGGTAAAATTGACGCTACTCCCCCTGAGGGATTCCTCTATCAATCAGGCTATTTGACCCTGCGGCATAATCACAAAAAAGATAATTTCTTTACATTGGATTACCCCAACCTTGATGTCAGATCGTCTATTTCTTCTCTGTTCCTGGAGAACCTTAATCCTTCTTGGGCTACCATTCGCAATTCAAGACTAAAACTTATTAAGCATCTTAAGACATGCAATGCAACAGGGATAGTTCAAGTCTTTTGGAAGCTTCTTGCCGGAATTTCCTATCAGGACCAGTCGACCGCAAGCCGTACTACCAAAGCCAAGAAGCTGGACTCAGACATACGCGAGGATGCGGGAGGGAAACTTCCGGAAATAGCTGTTCGCAAGCTCTCTGAAAGTTTTGCCGAGAGGATTCACAAAGAGAAAGGCGATAGTTTCTATCGTTCAATTTTGCAGGCCGCCTTATGGATGGCCGGGGCTGCAGTCACGCCGGAGAAGGATGAAAATCGCGGAAGTCTTAACTTGGAGGTCACATTTGGTGACTTTACCTACGCTTTTGAATTGAATATGGCAACGAATGCGAAGGGCGGTGAAAAGGCCGCTCGTTCCGGAATGGTCCAGGCGCGCGGCACCGGTTACGGTCTGCCTTCCGACAACCCAATTTTGGTGTCTATAGCGATAGGGAGAAAAGAAAAGAACGTCGTAGCCTTCTTTTCCGAGAGGGATGGCCAGGATATGGGCAGTTTGGCAATGGTGCCGTGGAACAATCCGCACGTTGATATAAAGTGATAACAATGATATGACTAAACGGTAATAATTCAATAAGGGTTTTAATTACAACTTCAGCTTCGTGAGTATATAGGTTAACTTCTCGTGTAATTAATGTCATCTTCATTAAGGTCATCTTAATGATTATGTCAAACATCACATAGCCATAGACTGATCCGGCCTGGAAGCCTGCGGCATCCGTTTTAGTCCGATCCGCCCCGCACCCCAGCGGGCGGCAACTCCGGGGGCAGCCAGACACGGACAACGCCTCGCCGGGTCACGGGTTCCAGACTTCCCGTTGCGGGCAGGTGCCCAGCTCGACGCCTGTCCGCCGTGTCCGAGAGAAGCCATCCCCGGAAGTCAGCCCTCTCCTTCCCCAGTCCTCCTTCCCAGCCGACACTCAGTTTCCGGCCCATCCCGGCACCCCCGCCCTCCTGACGAGCTGGCTCCGACAGGGCATCCATCCCGGCACCCCCGCCCTCCGGACGAGCTGGCTCTGACAGGGAGGCCATTCAGGCCCTCGCCCTCCTGCCCGGCTGGCTCCCCCTGGCCGGCCTTTCCGGACCCTGCCCCTGCCCTGCCTCCTCCGGACTGGGCCGGCACGTCCCCGAGGCTTAAGAGGCCCCGGAAAGAAAAAACCCCCGGAAGCCTCTGGCCCCCCGGGGGTTTGGGAACTGTCACGCGAGTAGGGCCAGCGAGGCACCGGTCCGGACGAAACCCTTGGCAGGCCGTTAGAACAGGCCGCCGGTTCCGGAGCCCTCGCTCACGTTGAAGGGGGAGTCGAACTCGGCTCCCCTCTGGTTGCCTTCCTCTATCTCGCCTCGCGCCAGAAGGTCCTGGTACTCGGCTATGTAGGTGAAGGCCCTCGGATGGTAGCCGGAGTCAGGGTAGGCGCGGATAAGGCCCCTGAACCTCCGCATGGCCGCGGCGTAGTCCTTGCGCTTGTAATAGTACTCGCCTATGTAGAACTCGTGGCCAGCCAGGCTGTTCATGGCCTCCGCCACCCTCGCGTGGGCCATGGTGGCGTAGCGTGAGTCGGGGTAGACCTCGACCAGGTAGGCGAAGTCGTTTATGGCCTGGATGGTCGGGGACTGGTCGCGGTCTATGCCGTTCATGCGCTGGAACCAGCACATGCCCTTCTGGTAGAGGGCGTAGGGAACGGCGTCGTTCATGGGGTGTCGGTCCGTGAACGAGTCGTAGGCCCCGTAGGCCTCGATATACTTGGCGTTGAGGTAGTAGGCGTCCCCGAGCCTAAGCTCCGCCAGCATGGCGTAGCGGCTCTGCGGGTACTGGTCCTTGAGCTGCTGGAAGAGCTGGGCCGCCTCCACGTAGTCGGAGGCGTCCAGGCGCTCCTGGGCCCGGAGGGCCAGGTCGGCATCGGCCTCTATGGCCCCGTCGCCGGGACCGGGCACGGAGCTGCCCCAGATCCTGGCCCAGAGGCCCTTGGTCGAGGCGCATCCGGGAAGCATGAGGGCCATGACGAGGGCCAGGGCCAGGGGGGCCGCCAGGCGGCGCGCGGCGGACGCCGCCGTCGCCCTCACAGGAGCTTCTCCAGCTCGGACTTCAGGTCGTCCTTGTCCTTGTGGCCAAGGATGCGGCCCACCTCGTCCTTGCCCTTGAAGACCACGAGGCAGGGGATGGAGCGAATCCTGAACTTGGTCGCGGTGTCGCCGTTCTCGTCCACGTTGATCTTCGCGAAGGCGACCCTGTCCTTCATCTCGCCGGCCAGCTCCTCCAGGACGGGGGCCAGGGCCTGACAGGGCCCGCACCACGGGGCCCAGAAGTCCACCAGGGTTGCCGGGCCTCCCAGGAACTCGTCGAAGGTGGGGTCCGTGAGAACTGTTATGTTGTCGCTCATGCGTCGCTCCTTGGAATAGTTTGCCGCGGGCCCCGGGCGGGCGGCGGGAGGCCGTCGCTCGGGCGGCCCTGTACCTTGGGAAGGCGCGGGACGTGCGGACTTGATGCGGTAGTCTAGCGCCACGGGGGCCCGTAGTCAACACGAAACGAGACCGGGCAGGCCCCCGCGGCGGAGGCGGGCGGCGGACGGCTTGCGGGCTCAAATGCGCGCGGCAGGCCCGAAAAGCCGTATCATGTATAGCACTATATCATACGTGCCGCTCCGGTCAAATGATCCCCCCCTCTCCCGGGCAGCTCCGGTACCCGGTCCGGGGAACTGAACAGATCCGCGAGCGGCTTCCCGAAACCTGCGGGGGACATGGTCAACCCGCCGATCCGCGCCCCCCCCTGGAACCGGCCTCGCCCAGTGCAGTGCCGTCCCGGCCCCGCCGGAACGGAGGACCCCCGGCCGGACACCAGGCCGCTCCTGAAACAGCTTCAAGACTGGGGAACCTGGGCGTTCCGCGCCCCCTCTCCTGGAGAGGGCACCAACACCCCCCGTCACCTGCCGTGCCTCCGGGCCCAGAAGGGACCGGAGGAACCCCGGCCGGACATCTGGCCGCTCCCTGGTACCCCGGCTGGACAGGGGAAACCTGGGCGTTCCGCACCTCCTCGGGAGCTGGCCCCTCCGAGCCAGTGGGAACCTCAGGCGGTTCCTTGAAAGGAACGGCAAACAGGGGAAAACTGAGCGTTCCGCGCCTCCTCGGGAGCTGGCCCCTCCGAGCCAGGGGGAACCTCAGACGGTTCCTTGAAAGGCCCGGCAAACAGGGGTACCCTGACGATCATCGCCCCCCTCCGGGAACGGGCGCCGTCCTGGACCGTTCTGGCCCCTCCCGAGCCCGACATGCACCCGGCGATCCCATGGAGGCTCCTTGAAACCCCTGCGTGACAGTGGGCTGGGCGTTCCGCGTCCGGGGAATCCCCAGGCCCCTCCTTGAAAGACCAGGTTGACAGGGGTAACCTGGGAGTTCAGCGCCCATCCGGAAGCTGGACCCGTGTCCCGGGCCGTCCGGGCCAGGCGGAACCCCAGACGGGTGCCCAACCGCCCCCTGAAACCCCCTTGGGAAATGGGCCGCCTCTTGAAACCCCAGGTGACATGGGCAACACGGGCGTTACCTCGCCCCCCTGTTCCCAAACTCCCGGCACCCCCGGCCTCGGACCCGAGCCCGTCCGCGCACTTCCGACCCCCTGAACCCGTTCCCTGCCCGGCCCGCCAAGGCGGCCCCACAAGGCTCCTCTCATGACCGCCCTGGACGTGACGATATTCTCCCTTGGGATCCTGCTCATGCTCGCGGGTGCGGCAGGCGCCTTCCTGCCGGTAATCCCAGGGCTTCCCCTGAACTGGCTGGTCCTCCTGGGCTACGGCTTCTGGAGCGGGTGGGGCCCGTACGGGTTCTGGACCATGCTGCTGACGGGCATGGCCGTGGCCGCCGGGCTTGTCGGCGACCAGCTGGCAGGGGCGATGGGGGCCAAGAAGTTCGGTTCCAGCAAGGCGGGCATGATAGGGGCCTTCGTGGGGGCCATAGTTGGGGTGATATTCCTGAACATCCCAGGGCTCATCCTCGGGACCTTCTTCGGGGCCATGCTGGCCGAGATCGTGTTCGACAAGAAGGAGGCCATGGCCGCCGCGGACTCCGGGGCGGGCGCCCTCCTGGGGTGCCTGGCCGGGGGCGTGTTCAAGTTCGTCATCAGCATGATCATCACCCTGGCCTACGTCTGGATGGTGCTCGGCTACGACCCGCCCGAAGCCTCACGGCCCTCCCAGGATGCCTCGCCCCTTTCCCAGGAGTATCTGTTCACGGGGGGGGTGGAGGCTTAGGATTCTCAGGTAGGCATTGTGGCATTTCTGCCACTGGAAGGCATCCGACTCACACCTCGTCCGACATGTGCGGTGTGAGTTCAAAGATTTGTATCTGTTCATGGGTGGAGACTGCGGGTCTGGATGCCGC
>JAISFP010000367.1 GCA_031263525.1 Deltaproteobacteria bacterium
TGATTCTGGATATGAGTTCGTCCTTGGAAGACATTTGTGAATAGGCCATGTTAAAGTTCAGAACAGGGTGCCTTTCGAACTTGTAACCGCTCTTGTCTATCAACAGGCCCCTGAAAAGATTAGGGTCGCCCTGGAACAACTCTTCCAAAGTATTAAGCAAGAGCGTCTTGCCGAACCGCCTTGGACGGGACAGGAAACAAAAGCTGGTAGGATCATCCTTGAGAATATCGTAGATATACCCGGTCTTGTCGGCGTAGATAAAATCGCCCTGTATTATTTCCTGAAAAGGCAGATCGTTTTTAGATATTTTTAACATTTCCATGCTCCCTCTGCGCCGCATTCGAGGCTGCAATCATGATCGCCTGACGTTCATAATGACGTCTCGCTCGGCAGGCTGGCAACTCATGCGAACCTTCCACTAAAGTGACTTTATTTTAAGCTATTTCTTAAGGTAATGCAACCGCTTGAGCTTGGAGTCAGTTCAAATTTTGAGACTTCTTAAAAAAACCCGACAACATGCCATTTACAAGGCCTGACAACGGCAACATGCCAGGCGTCCAGGGAAATTCATTATGAAGACAATCATCCTCATGATGAAGACAATAATAATAATGATTATTATCCTTTTATTACCCGTTTAATTAAATGTCGGAATCTTCTTCCATATTTTAGTGCGAATCACGGCGAGGAGATGCCAGGACTGGGGTGTTTCCCAGTCTTTCCACCCATAGGCTGACAGCCAAAATTCCGACATTTAATTAAACGGGTAATATGTAAATATCAACGAATGATGGGCGAAGGACATTAATCAGAAACTATGGCTCAATCCGCAACAAATTGTGCATAATCGTCCTGAAGGCACATCATGCTTTGGTAAGGGATGTCAGGCAACAGGTGCCAAAGCCAGCCGGCTTCGCCAGCTCACCGCTCCAGTCGTTCATATTTCCGTAAAAGGGTAATGTCGGCAAAAATCACGCCAAGTTATTTTAACACAGGCTTGGACACGGGAGAAGGACGCCTTGGTCCTGAAGGAAAGACGCCAGGGTCCGGGAAGGTGGCCCCCATTGGCCAGGCGGAAGGCGTCCCTTGGCCCGAGGGAAGGCCGTCATCGACCCGGATCAAGACCTCCGGACAGAGCGGGCGGCCGCCAGCCCCCGGAGGAAGGCTGCCATGGACCTGCGGCAGGTCGAGCCGGTTTCCGATGACATTTTCCACCGCTTTCGTCCGTGAACAGATACAGCTCTTGTTGGTATATGTCGGTAGCACATGTGGTATCAAGTGATTTTTTTATTAAAAGTTGAAATAAGTTAGGAACTATATGGCATTTTGCATTCCAATTTGGCATAATATCACTGATTTTGGTCAAGGTTTCCTGATGACTCAGCGAGCCGGGCGTTTCCCGCTGTCTGAAGGCCGAAAACTTCGCCCGTCTGTCTGTCTTCCGGTATCCGGCCAATTCCCGGATGACGAGCCTGCCGGTCGGAACTCCAGACGGAGATTCGTGACTGCCGGATCTGGCTTGCCGGCAATGTTGAACGATAACGTTTACTGAGCCCTGCTTATGGCAGTTTATGACGCGGGGCCCGTCCCGAAATCTGGCACGGGATGCCTGCCTCGCCGTGCCTCGCCCGCGTGTACTTAAAGCTGGCCTGCGACAGACGGGTACAGGCATCTTGCAATTGACTCTTATCTGACTCGCATCTGCCCCACGGCTTTCGCAGATGCTTCTGATCCTTGGCCCCATGCCACATCGGTTCCCCCCAGACTTCGATTGGTCCCGCGACTCCCGTCATCTGACAGCCGGGCCTCGGCATCTGCCTTCCGGATGCCGGTTTCCGTCACCCGGAGCCGGCTTGCCGGCCTGTCGCGTCAGGACTCGGTCATCAGATGACTGGCCCTCGGCCTCGGGTCTTTTTTGGCCTGCCGGCGGATTCATGAATCCGGCAGGCTGTCCCGGCATGCGGGCCATGGAAACTTGAATCTTGTTTTCGGCCTCTGTCTCATGCTGCATGTCGTCGATCCTGTGCCTTTCGACTCCAGCCTTGCCAAGCGGGTACCGGAACTTCGGAACTGACTCCCGGCCCCGCAATGTTCCCCCGCATCACTTTCCGCCGACTCGGCACCTTCGGAATGTCCGGCCCCGCCTTTCATGACTTGTTATGAACTGCTTACATTTTGACGCTTTAGCTGATGCGTAGCCAATATGTAGCAGTTTCTTCGTTCATAATGCCGTTAGCCGTTCTGGACGAGAGGCTCGGCTGCTTCCTAGTCCGGGTCCGGGTCCGGGTCCGCCCCCGGCATCCGGGCCGCCGGCCCGCCCCCTTTCAGCCTCACGGAGGCAACCATGGTTTTCAGCCGTCCGATATTCTGGCAGCAGGGCACCTTCCTGGAGCCTCAGCACTTCCAGCTCCTCGAGTTCCAGCGGAGGGCGGATCTGAGCTTCATCCTGGAGGCCCTGCACCCCTGGCCCTGGGGATTCTCGGAACTGAAGCTGAACGAGGACGCCCTGGCCTCCTACACGCTGGAGATCCTGGAGATGGACCTGTGGGTGCCCGGCGGCTACCGCCTGGTGGTGCCGGGCAACGCGCGGGTCCCGGCCGCCTCGTTCAGGAAGTCTTGGACCAGCCCCGACGAGCTCCTGGAGGTGAACCTTGCTGTCCCGGACTTCACGCCGGAGGCGGCCAACGTGGACATGCCCCAGCCCGACCGCCACGACTCGCCCGGAGGGGCGGCGGCTAGGCGCCTCTTCTCGCCCGCGGCGCCGGAGAGCGTGCCGGATCTGCTGGGGGGCGGGCCGGCGGCCCAGGTGGACACCCTCCTCTACAACGGCACCCTCCTGTTCGGGGACGAGGCCCAGGACGCCGGGGGCATGTTCCTCGTCCCGATAGCCAGGCTGGCCAGGCAGGGGGAGAAGGTGAGGAGGGCGGACTTCGCGCCGGCAGCGCTCAGGCTCTACCACGGGAGCCCCCTCCGCGAGATCGCGAGGGAAGTCACGGAACTCCTCCTGGCCAAGGGGCGAGAGCTGGAGGAATACAAGATAACCCCGGCCCAGTCGCGCCTGGAGTCCCTGGCCTCCAACAGCCTCGCCCTTGTCTCCGCCCTGGGCATCGTCCTAAGGCACACGGCACGGCTCCACCATCTTCTGAACTGCCCGGCGGTCCATCCCTACACGGTCTTCTCGGCAATAAAGGAGCTGGCCGCCGAGCTGACCATATTCGCCCCGGGTATCTCGGCGCTGGGCGAGCCGCTCGCCGGGGACGGCGGCGCGCTGGCCCCCTACGACCACAAGGATCCGCTCCCCAGCTTCCGGGAAACCATGAGCCTCATCGGCAGGCTCCTGGACACCATGACCCCGGGACCGGATCTGTACGTGGTCTTCCAGCGCGACGGCAAGACCTTCACGGTGACGCTGCCCCCCCTTCCGGAGGGGGGCTGCGTGTTCTGGATTTCGGCCCGGACCGACATGCCGCCCGAGGCGGCCAAGTCCAGCCTGAGCGCCTTCGCCAAGATGGCCTCCCCGGAAAGGGCCAGGAGCCTCATATCCTACAACCTGGCGGGGGTGACGCTGCAGCCGCTCCGGGAAGCCCCGGTCGGACTCCCAAAGCGTCCGGACACGGTCTACTTCGGCGTGAGGCAGAAGGACCCCATGTGGGACGAGGCGATAAGGGCCGGACGCATAATGCTGTTCTGGGACGGCGCGCCTGAGAGGGCGGAGCTGGCCCTGGTCGGCTCCAGGCTCTAGGGAAGGGAGGCTCCAGAGTGAGGTTCGCTTCCAGGTACTTCAAGATCTTCAGGCTGGTGCTGGAGGCCTCCGCCGACGAGGGACGGTTTCCGGACTGGGACACGGTCTCCCGGGACCTTTCGGGGCTCCTCGCCGAGGAGAGCCGCCTCCCGCTGCCGCCCGGCTTCGGGCCGGCGGAGCGCCGGGAGGCGCTCTGGCCGATACTGGTCTGGATCGACGAGACTTTCCTCAATTCCCGGCGCAGGGACGCCTCCCGGTGGTATGACCGAAGCCTGCAGCGCTCGCTTCTGGACACCAACATAGGCGGCGAGCTCTTCTACAGGAGGCTCCGGGCGCTCCTGACCCTCAGGCGCCGCTCCCTTTCCGGCGAGACGGAAGGCGCCTCGCTTCCGGCCGCGCGCCTCGAGCGCGAGCTTGCCAGGGGAGGCCCGTCAGGTTTCGGGGGGGGGGCGGGCGCTCTCGGGAGCCCCGCGTCTCCCGCTGTCCCCGGGGCTTCCGGAACGGCGGGCGGTCCGGGGGCCTCCGGAAACGGTCCGGGGAACGGACTTTCGGGTACGGGCGGCTCCGGGGACGAGGGCGGGGACGCGGCCTCGGACTACCTTCCCAGCTACTTCTACATGGAGGACGTCCCGGACGTCCGCGCGGACGAGGTGACGGCCCCGGAGCTGGCGAATCTCTGGGACAGGCCCGGCGACGGCCCCGAGCCCCTGGAGTCGGTGCTGGACACCTATGCCATGTGCATCATACTGGGGTTCAAGGGGCAGTTCTCGCTCGCGGGCCGCGGCACGGCATCCGGCACCGGGCAGGGCGCCGGGGCAGGCGGCCCGGACGCTCTCCTGGACGAGATCCTGGGCGGCCCTGCCGCCCCGGGAGCGGGCAGGGATCCGGAGACCGTCCTCCCCGCCGCCTCGGAGGACCGGGAGCTTCTGAAAGCCGCCGCGCGCCGGCAGATGCGCTCCTGGAGCGCCAAGGGCGCGAAGCCTCCCCCGAAGCACAGGAAGCGCGGCTTCTGGGGTCGCCTCCTGGACTTCTGGAAGGAGTACAACTGGGTGGCATATCATATCCTGATACCGCTTCTGGCTCTGGGGGCCTTCTACTTCCACGGGGCCGCGATCATCGAGAACCTGCCTTTCTGAGGTGCTGAGGGAGGCCGGATCAGGTCTGTCCCTGCCGCCCGGCTCGGGCAGGGGGCCGGGGAAGTCCCCGGCGCCGGTCCGGGGCGGGGGTCGCGGAAGTCCCCGGAGCCTGGCTCGGGCAGGGGGCTGCGGAAGGTGTCAGGGCAGGTGACTGCGGAAGTTCCCGGCGCCGGGCTCGGGCAGGGTGTCGCGGAAGTTCCCGGCGCCGGGCTCGGGCAGGGTGTCGCGGAAGTCCCCGGCGCCGGGCTCGGGCAGGGTGTCGCGGAAGTCCCCGGCGCCGGGCCGGGGGCCGGAAAATCCGAGGGCAGGCTAGCGGCCGGTACAGCACGGAAACTGGGCGGGATCATGGCAGGAGCGGGACCGAAAGCAGGGCAGGGGCGGATGAGGCCATGGGCAAGGCCGGCATGCCGGCCTGGGAGGGCACGGTCGACGCCCGTGAGGGACACGGGCACTGGGGAGGCGCCGGGGGGCAGATGATAAAGAATCTCTTGTTCGTCATCCTGCTCCTGTTCCTGGCGGCGGTCTCGGCCGCGGCCATACTCATATTCTCGTGGGAGCGGCAGTGGTCTCCGGCCTGGGCACTCGTCGGCCCGGCGGTCTTCCTGGGGCTCCCGCTCCTCTGGATGGTGATCAGGCTCGTCGCGGGCCATGTCGCGCGCCGGGGCTACAGCCGCAGCGCCGATACCGCACGAGCCCCCGCGAAGCCGGTGCCGAAGGTCAGGACCTTCAGCGTTCTCCGGCAGGAGTGGGAGCGCGGGGCCTTCCACATGCGGGAACGCCGCCACGGGCGCTCGGCCGACGGCCGGGGGGCCAAGCCCCTGGTGCTCGTGACCGGGCCGGCCCGTTCCGGGATGACCGAGGCGCTGAGGGAGTCCGGCCTCGTCATGAGCGCCGTGGATCTGCCGGGCTCGAACTGGCGCGGCGAGGGCTGCGACTGGTATTACTTCGACAAGGCCGTCTATGTGGCGGTTCACGGGCTCTTCGGAAGTCACGGGGAAGTCTTTGCCCGCAGGACGGCTGATTCCGGCGGGGCCGGCGGCCGGCCCTCGGGGGAGAGGGGCGTCGAGCTGGAGCGGAAGCGGGAGGAGCTCATCGGGCTCCTGCAGGGCACAGGCCGCAAGGTCCCCCTCCAGGGGGTCCTGGTGACGGTACCGGCAAGGCTTCTTTCCCCCGAGCGGGAAAGCGAGCTGAAGGATCTGGGCCTTGAGGCCTGGAGCCTCATAAACCGCATGTCCACCGATCTGGATTTCTCGCCTCCGGTGTACGTGCTCCTGACGCTTCTTGACCGTGACCGGGGATGGCTGGCCGCCCTGGAGCGCCTGGAGAGGGGGGGCGCCCCGGCCGGCGTGCGGGCCTCCGGGCGGCGCGGGGAGCCCGGGGCCGAGATGGGCGACCGCGCGGCTCTCGCCATGGAGGGGGAGTTCCTGGGGCTCCTGGACGATCTGCTGGAAGAGGACCCCGAGGTCATAGGACCCTGCCTGACGGCCTTCGCCGAGGTGAGGGATCTCAGGAGGCCCCTGTCCGTCTTCTGCAGGACCCTCGCGAACCCCTCCCCGTCAAGCCCGCCCATCAGCATACAGGGGGTGTTCGCGGCCCGCATACCGCAGGAGACGGACGGGTCCGATGCTCCGTGGCGTGAGAACGCATTCGATCCGGAGGGGCCCGTGCCCTCCGCGGCAGGGATATCGCCGGCCTTCAGCGCGGCCCCCCCGCCCATGCCCCCCTCCGGGATGGGGGTCGGCCGGGGCGTCTCCGCCTGGGAAATCGGAGCAGGCCCGGCTTCCGGTCTGGAAGTTCCGGGAGGATCGGGTGCCGGCCCCGGAGCGGGCGGCAGCGGGCCTGGCGGGCCGGGTTCCGATCCTGGCGTTCCGGTCGGCCCCGGAGTGACTGGCGTTCCGGGCCTCGTTCCGGGCGGCCCCGGAGGACCCGGCCGGCCGGGTGCCGTTCCGGGAGGGTCGGGCGGTCCCGGTTCCGGCACAGGTTCCGGGCGGGGCCGCGGGAACGGGCGGCCATTGCCTGGAGTGGGGGCGGCGAGGGGCGGAAGGCTTGACGGCGGAGCCCTGGAGACGCCCGTCGCCTCCGAGGCTGGGGCGCAGGGGCTCCGGGAGCTCCTGGGAAGCATCATTCCGGACGGCGCGGCCCTGGCCAGGCCGCTGAACATGGCATGGGACAGGAGACAGAAGCTCCTCGCCGCGGCAGTCGGGTGCTTCTACGCGCTTCTTCTGGCATTCGCCGCCCTGACCGCCCAGAACGTGAGCTACCAGAGAGGGCTTGCCGCGGCGGCAGGCCAGGCGGCTGACGGGCAGGCGGGGCCGGAGTTCGGGGTGAGGGCACGGCGCGGTGCCAGCCTGGTCAGGGCAAACGAGGCATGGCGGCTGACCAACGCCGTGGAGGAATACGAGAAGACGGTAAGGTTCAAGGGCATAGGGCCGGACCGCTCCGAGGAGTTCATAAGGAACCTCAAGCTGAGATTCGAGTTCAACTTCCTGGTCGCGCTGGAGGATCTGACCTCGGCCCTGGAGGCCCAGGTGGAAAGGGCCGCGGACGGGGCCGGGCCGATGGTTCCCAGGGGCGCGGCAGGGGGCATCCCCCCGCGCGGCGGGGGGAGGGGGGGGCCCGGCGCGGTCTTGACCGGGTCGGGAGGGGCGTCGGCCGTTGCCGCGGCAGGTGCGGTCGGCGTGTCGGCCGTTGCCGAGGCCGGGGCGGCGGCCTTTGCCGGGGCCGGCGCGTCGACAGTTGCCGGGGCCGGAGCGGTGCCTGTTGCCGGGGCCGGAGCGTCAGGGGCGGCGGCCGCAAGCCGGGGCTCCGGGAACGTGCCAGCCTCAGGGTCGGCGGAGCTGGCCCTGGAAAGGGACGGCCGCGGGCCGGCGCCCGCCCGCGGCCGGGTCCGGGGCGGGGGACAGAGACGAGGCGGGGCCGGCTCCAGGGCGAGGGCCACCCGCGAGGAGCGCGAGGCGGCGCTGGCGGCGGCTGAGGCCGAGAAAGGCGCCCCCGACCTGTTTGCCGTCACCTTCCAGCAGCTCATGTGGATTTACGGCGTCTACATGGACCCGGAGTCGGCTGCCGAGAGCGGCATGTCGACATTCCCGCTCCTTCCCCGCAGCTTCGAGGGGGAGAGCTCCCCCATGTGGAACCTCACCTTCGCGAGGCTCCTGACCTACTTCCTCAGCGGAAAGGCCGCGCCCTCGTCCTCCGAGGTGACGCACGCGGAGTATGTCGTCGAAAGGCTGTCGCTGGTGGTGGCCAGGATGGCCGAGATTCGCCGGGGGGAGGGCCTGGGCTGGATAACCGAGTGGTGCTCGAGGCTCACCGGGCTGGAGCCGGAGAGTCTCGTTGACTTGTGGAGGATTTACGACTCGGCCGTTGACGTGACGAGGTTCCTGGGAGAGGGGGCCGTGATCGAGGTGCCGAGAGAGTACACCAGGGAAGGCCGGTTCCAAATTATTGAAGCCCTGGAGCTGCTCCGGACCGCCGCCCGGAACTCCGAGCTCGCGGCAGCCCGCGACACCGCCACCTCCGCGGAACGCCGGCTGGCGGCCGCCATAGCGGCGGAAGCCGCCGAGGCCCCGAAGTATCTGGCCGGCTACGATGCCGAGTACCTGAAAGTCTGGCACGACTACAAGCTCAGTTTCGAGCAGGTGGTGAGAGGCATCTACCTCGTCTCCGACCGGGACGCCCTCTTCGCCCAGCACAACGTGGACGGAGTCTCCCCGTACAGGTTGTTCATCAGCACCCTCTACGTGAACCTGGTCGAGTTAATAAGCAGCGACGCCGAGCCGTGGCTCAAGAACGTGGCGCTGGACCGCGGGGTTGCCGTGTGGGGGGAGTCCAGGAGCGGGGGGGGCGGCCTGCACGGCGTCCTGGACCGGCTGAGCCAGTCGCCGGGAACCGACTCCGCCCGGTACGCGGAAGCGGGCCGGGAGCGCCGGGAGCAGACGGCCCTGTCCAGGCTCTTGACCGAGGAGAACGAGGCGACGTCCCGTTCGGGGCTGGTCTACCGTCCGGACTTCATGGAGAAGGTCTATGCCGCCGAGGCGGCCTACAGCCGTTTCATGGATCTGGCGGGGGTTGTGAGGGCGGACCTGAATCTCAAGCCTGACGAGATCTTCAGGCTCATGGCGCGATTTTACGGAGGGCCGCTCGTCTATTCGTCAGTCGTGCAGGGCGGAAGCTCGGGAGGCGCGTCCGGGTCAGGCGGGGCGAGGGCCGGAGGCGCGACCGGGTCCGGCGGGGCGAGGGCCTGGGTAGCGGGCGGGGCCGGCGGAGGAAGTGCCGGAGACGCGGCCGGGATGTCGGGAAGGCTGGGAGCCGCCTGGGCGACCGGCGGATCGGGCCGCGCCGCCGGCCAGGGGACGCGGGGGACAGTGCCCGTCACGGGCGCGGTCACCTCCAGGTACGCGGCTGCCCGGGGCGCGATTGCCGCCTACGGGGCCCTGGTGTTCCAGGAGCCGGAAGGTGGGGGGCAGGACGATCTCCTCTTCAAGGTTAGGTCGGCCAATCTTGAAGCCGTGGAGCGCCTGCTCGTCAGGGCCGCGGCGGAGGAAATGGAAGCGCGCTGGGATGCCGAGGTCGTGAGCCCCCTGAGGTTCATGGAGCCGGACAGTGCCAGGCAGGCGCTCTACGCTCCCGGGGGGATCCTGGAGCAGTTCGTGGCGAGGTGGGCCAAGCCGTTCCTGGAAGAGGGATGCGGGAGCGTCTGCCGGGCCAGGAGCTGGGAAGGGAGGACGTTCCCGTTCACGGACGACTTCCTGCATCTCATTGCCCCGGTCTGGATCGGGCCGGGTCCCAGGGTCGAAAGGCCCGGTGGGGGCCAGGCGCGCTGGAGGGTGATGCTGGGTTCGGGTTCCAAGGGCAGGGTCCCTCGCGGGGGCGGCGGGGCCGGAGGCGGCTCCCCGGGGGCCGGGACAGGTGCCGGAGGCGGCTCCGCGGATGCCGGGACAGGGGCCGGAGGCGGCTCCGCGGGGGCCGGGTCAGGGGCCGGGGCCGGAGGAACGGGAAGTTCCGGGCCGGCCGGCGGGGCCGGCACGTCCTCCGGGGCTCCGGCGCTCCAGTACTCCTACCCGGTCACCCTGACGGTGGTGGCGGCGGAGGTAGATCCCGCCGCCTCGGAGAAGCCTCTGAGGACCACGGTTACGGTCAACTGGCAGGGCGACGTCCGGAGCCTCGTGAACTACAACTACCCGGTCTCGGAGGTTTTCGGCTGGAAGCCGGGGGAACCGGCATCCGTGGACGTGGAGATCCAGCTCCCCAGCGTGACCCTCTACGTGAACTACGACGGCGCGGAGGGCCTCGCGAACTTCATAAGCGACGTTTCGAGCGGGGGCTTCACCCTCACGCCCGAAGACTTCCCCGAGCACCGGGAACTTCTGGCCTCCATGGGCATCACGCGCTTGGACGTCGTCATGTCCGCAGACGGGGCCTTCCCCGCCATGAATGCCCTGAGACTCTCGCGCACCGCTATCCCGGAATCGATCATAAAGCCCGAGCCGGTCCTGGAGAGGCCGGCGCCGGTGAAGGCGCGAGGCGGCCAGGACCGCCGGGCGGGCTCTTCCCGGCGCGACAGGGGAGGTCGCCCGCGGCATGGCAGCTGACGGCAGGATAAGCCGGAGGCCCAGGAGGTGTCGGGTGCGCCCGCGGAATGCACGGTTCCAGAAGGGCCGCGCAAGTGAGGCGTCCGGTCGCGGGAAGAAAGCCGCCTCGGCGTCACCAGTCGAACAGTCGGGCAGGGGCGTGTCAGGCGATCTGTCGCGAAAGTTCGCAATCACGGCGTTCGGGCTTCACGCACACGCCCCGGCGAATGAAACGTCATCTTGCACGGTGCCAGCCCGCGTCCTGCGGAGAAACGTTTGATCAGATATCGTCATGCAGCAGAAGGTGCGCCGGCACATGATAGGTTCGCCATGCCGCGCCCAATCATGTCGCAGCGGACACCTCGCCGGGGTCGGAAAACCTTTCCTTGTAATATTGTAACTGTTCAGGTGCCCCCTCAAGAGGAGCTCAAAAGGAGGATTTCCCCAACCAAAATGCCCACATCGGAGACTCTTCCCCTCCAGATGAAGTATCCATTGTTGAATCTCCATTTTTTAGGGTTCCTAATTCGGGTTCTCTACCTCCGAAAAGGTCCTCAATAGAGGGGGGACCTGAACAGTTATGTAATATTACCCGTTTAATCAAATGTTGGAATTTGGTTATCGGCCCGAGGTGGAAAGTTCGGGCAAACCCCCAGTCCTGGCATCTGCTTTCTATGATCCGCTACTATAATATGGAAGAAGATTCCGACATTGTAACTGTTCAGGTGCCCCTCTATTGTGGGCTTTTTCGGAGGAAGAGAGCCCCGATGAGGAACCTTTGAAGTTGAAGAGTCAATATTGGATACTTCATATAGAGTAGATGTGTTTCAGCGGAGGGCATTTTAGCTGGAAAGGCCTCTTGTTGAACTCACCTTCTCTTGTTGAACTCACCTTGGGGGGGGGCACCTGAACAGTTACCCGACATTTAATTAAACGGGTAATATTTAACGTAGTTTGAGATACAGCCGGCCTGCAATATCATTATAAACAGTACGCGATATCAGTGGAAACAGTTTGTGATATCAGTGGAAAGAGTACGCGATATCATTGGAAGTAGTCCATAATATCATTGTAACCTGTATGCAATATCATTATAAACAGCAAATTATGTCATTAGAAACAAAAATAGATTATCAGTAATTAAATTGTTAAAATAGAAATGGAACAAAGGCATATTACGCTCCCGGATGAATATTAGAAAATGTTGAAATCTTTTCCCACATTATGGGAGCGAGTCATGCCAAAGAGATGCCATATCTGGGGTCTTGCGATGATTTCTCACTCCTGGAACGATAGCCAATACTCTAACATTTAACTGAACTGGTAATATTTACGACTGTAGAAAATTAAAAGGTCACAATACCAGCTTTTTTCTTCGTGTCCACCTATAGGGTCATGTGGTAATGCACACTGAAATTAATTAATAATCTCAACAAATATTGTTATTTTTTCAAGGAAAAATGAACGTATGGGGAGGCGAGCAGGCGAAGCCGATCGGTTCTATCTGCGACCTTCTGCCGGCCCCTCATACCCGCATGATGCATCTTTAATGGAATGATACTCAAGTTGCTTAGTGTTAGTCCCAAGTTTTGTAAAAGTGCTGTATCCCATTATCCGTTTATATCTATGTTAAAGGGTAATAAATTATTTAATAATTATTGTAAGAATAGGAATAATTAATTTAGATCATACAATTCTTTAAAATATAAGGTTACCCATTGAATAATTTGTCATGGTTTTAGGAATTTAATATTTAAAATTTCATTATAATTGCCCAATTTTTTATCAAAAAAATTACCTGTCATGTTCTAATCTTTAAAGCATTTTCATATTTCTCAGTGCTATAAATCATATCAACTGAATGATTTAGAATTGTCCCGAAGTCGTGATAATTGCAACATCCGGCCCGGCGGCAGGCCGGCCCATGAGCCGTCACCGCGTTGGGTTCCGGGCTTCGGGTTCCGGACTCGCCACCCCTCCTCTTGCCGGAACTCCGTCCCGTCAGGTTCCCGGCGTCGGCTCGAAAGATGGGGCCAGTGTCTCGCACCGAGCGGCCTTCATGGGCACGGGGAGTCTCCTTTCTGGATCTTGAGCCCGAGAGGGTCTCTGGACACGCTGGGCAGATAGCAGGGACTCAGTCTCTGTGCCGGAAGGGGCGTGGACACGGGCTGAGTGCGGGACCGCGGACGCGGGCTCAAGGGCGCGGGCCTGCAATAAGGGAAACTGGACAAGAAAATTCATATCCCCGGAAAACGGTGCGGGCAATGGCGCCCGTTCGCGACCGGCCAGGCCCGGATCAACACGTGCCGCTCCGGTCGCAGGCGGCGGCGTTTTCGAGCCGCGTCTCAGGGCCAGGGGGGGGAGAAGCCTCCGTCTTGGTGCTCACGCCGTCATAGGCAGGGGCCCGGGTGGCAGGACAGCCGCGCGGGCCGTACGGGAACGGTGAGCGCCCGGGCGGGAAAGGCTCGGGGAATGGGCCAGACATGACCTAGTTCGGCAAGGCGTCCCCCCCTGCGGCATCCGGGCAGACTCCGTACATGGGAGCCCGGGATCACGGGCATCGCGGGCCCACTCGGAACGACCGTGATCCGGGGGACTGCGGGCTTGAAGGGGAACATGCGGAAAGCCCTCGATCCGTGGGGCCCCGTGCTTGCCGGGGAACCTGCGGAACGCCCGCGAACCGGGGGATCGCGCGCGACGCCCAGGCCGAAGCGACAAAGGTTTCAGTTGGTGTAGAGGAGATAGCTCACATAGCTGCCGGTAGCGTTCTTGACAGCTAGGAAGTAATCTTTCGTCCTCCCGGGGTACCATGAGCAGATGCCTATGCTGGTGGTGTCGTTGTCGTAGCTGACCAGGTTGCCGGAATCGTTGTAGACGTAGAGATCCAGGTCGTAGCGGGAGTCGGCGGCAACCGCCGCGGCGGCGGTTTCGCCGCCCCTGAACCTTACGGTGTATATGTCGGTGGCGTAAGGATCCACCCGGTCGCGGTGCCTGGCGCTCCGGCCTACGGGGCTCCTGGAGCCGGCAGCCGCGGCAGAGAGCTCAAGCTGGGCCGCGAGCTGGTCGTTCGAGGCGGCTCTGGCGAGTTGCGCGGCCTCGGCGAAGAGGGCCCCGGGGTCCGTCACGGGCTCGTCCGTGGGAACGGAGCCGGCCGGAGCCGGATCGCCCTCGATCCCGGCCTTTCCGGTGTCGGAATCGACCGCGGCTGCGGAGGCCATGAGGTCCGCCGCGGCAGCCAGGACGTAGGGTGACTTGGTCTCGCGTCCGAGTGCGGCGAGCCGCAGGCCCAGGGTTAAGCGGTTCACGGCGTCGGAATCAGGCGAGGCCGCGTCGGCGGCGGCCCCGCGGGTGCCGGGCCCGGTTCCGGGCTTGGAGGGCCGGTCGGAATCGAAGGCCTGGAACGCACATTTCGTGGGTTGAAATTGACACCTGAACTGGCGTTCCCCGCGGGTGGCGGGTCCGGGCTCGACCCCGGGTCCGGATGAACGCACGGAATCGAAGATACGGGACGCACAATCGGGGTTATCCAGACACCGGGGCGGGCGTTCCCCGCCGGTTCTGGGCTCGGCATTCTGGACATCGGCAGCGTCGGCCGCGTCCGAGGGGGACCCGCGGGTGCCAGGCTCGGCCCCGCGCTCGGGACCCTGGACGGAATCGTAGGCCTGGGACACACACAAGCCGGGGCTTAATTGACACCAGTTCGGGAGTTCCCCGCCGGTGCCGGGCTCGGCCTCCCGGCCGCCGGCGCCATCGGCCAAGTAAATGTAGAAGGCGCCCATCCCCTCTGAGGTGATGCGGACGGGCCAGGAGGCCCCGCGGGTGCCGGGTTCTGCTTCCCGGGCACCGTCCGCATCGACCGCGTTCGGGGAGGCCCCTGCGGCGTCAGTCAGGAAAGCGATGGCGATGAGCGTCCAGCCCGGGGGCATGCGGTAGCCTTCGCCCATGGACTCTGGGGAGGCGGGAGCGGGGTGCGACGCGACGGTACCGGGCGTCTCGGAGGACTCGTCCGGCCCCTGAGCCCCGCTGCCAGGAGATGGAGCGTCCTGGGCGAGAGCGGCCTGAGCCATCGCTGCGAAGGCCAGAAGGCAGAGGATGGTGAGGAGGTACTTGAAACGCATGGCGGTTCTCCTTTTTGGCGGGCTTCGGCGGGGCGGGACGCAGCGTATCCGGACAGCGGCCTGGCGGGCGCGCCTTGCCATCTGGCCGGTCGGGTCGGGGCAGGCGGACCGCGCGGCCACCCCCGTCCCGGTGCCGGCGTCCGGGCCGGGCGGTCGGGGCGAGTCTTTCAGCCGCCTCGGAATTTGACGAGCGCGAGGGCTTGCCCGGATTCGCGGACAGCTGGCCGAAAGCCTCGCGGCGGGGCCCGGGGCCAGGGGGGCCGCAAGGCAAAGCAAGCGCAAGGAGCGCTTCATGGGCTTGGTCAGTCTCCGGCATGAGGCGTCGCCGACGGGCGGAGGACTGCAGCGGGCTGGCGTCAGGCGTGTCTCCCCGCGCATGCGGGGCTTCCGGAAAGGGCTGGCGCGGCGGCGTGCGCCGCCGCACGCGCGGCCCCTCGCCGCTCCGGCGGCAGGGTCCGAAGGCATATGTTTGTCAGGACTGTTTTAATTATAATGCCTCTGCCGGGCACGTTCAAACTGGCGGGCTCCTTGGGGCTCCTTGAGGTTCCGCAGCGAGGTCCCGGACCGGACCCGGCATGCCAGCTCCCCGGCAAGTCCCGTATTCCAGCCGACCCGTGGCGCGCCCGGTTGACTCAGCCCGCCTTTGCGGAGCGTCACGGACCTCCGCAAGTCTGCCCGGAACCTCCTGAGGGCAGCCAGGAGCGGCGGGAGAGTGTCCCGGAAACGCCGGGGCGGAGTCAGGAACGGCGGACGGGAGAGATGCCGGGAGGGGGAACCTAAAATCGGACGGACCCGCCCAGGAGGCGGGCGCGTGCCGGAGTCGTCCTCCAGTCGACAGGCAAAGCCTGTGCCAAGCCGGAGGAAATCACCCAGCCTCCCCAGCGGACACTTCCATCCGGTGAGGCGTCATTTCTGAAGGTCCTTTCCCGTACGCCTTTCACGCTCTGCGCACACCCGGGGAAAAGTCACTTGCCGCCACGTCCGACCATGTCAGGTGGTGGGGGGGGTGGAAAGACAAGAGTATTTTTTCGCGTCCTGTCAGCCCATTTGTATCCGTTCACGGGTAGGTTGCAGTGGCCACGGAGGCAGCCTGTCCTGGAGCTGGAGGAAGGCCGCTCTGGACCCGGAGGCAGCATGTCCTGGGGCTGGAGGAAGGCCGTTCTGACTC
>JAISFP010000511.1 GCA_031263525.1 Deltaproteobacteria bacterium
GGAGGTGGCGATGCCTGCTTACTGCCTGTTTCCTTCCGGTGGAGCTGTTCCGCTCCGCCGGATCTGCAGCCTCGGGCCCGGTGCCTCCGGGTCCCTGGAGCCCATGGTTTTGAGCCTTAGCGAGTCGAGGAAAGGCAATCCCCACTTCCTCATGACGGGGTTGTCGGTGGAGGTAAATGTTCCGGCCTGCGGGTCCCCGGACGGGAAGTCGAAGCGGCAGGCGAGCACCAGGTTCTCTGTGCTCTTCAGCACGTAGCGCTGGGTGATGAAGGAGGAGTCCAGGACTCCGCTATCCTGGCCGCCTGTCAGGGAGAAGCGCAGATCCGCCGCCTCGTGACCCCAGAGGCGGAAGCGCCTCGCGCCGTCGAAGGCGTAGCCGGTCGCTCCAGACACGGCCGCTCCGAGCCCGTCCCAGAGGGCGCCGAAGCCGCCGCGCTCTATCGTTTCGGCATCCTCGGGCTCAAGGGTCCCGCGGCCCACGCTCAGGTGGATCTGCCAGCCCGTGCCGGGCTGAACGGCCAGGAGATTCATGAGCACGCAGTCAGGGGGCGGAGCGGGTGTCCCGGCGTCCTCCGGCACCTCGTCCGGGCAGGGGACGGGCATCCTGACGAGAAATGACGGATAGCTCACCGTGAAGGCCAGCGGCCAGGGTTCAGGCACGGATTCAGTGCTGTCGTAGACGGTCCACCCGGCCTTTGCCATGGCTGGCCTGGAGAGTACGAGGGCGATGAAGAAGGCCGCAGTGGACAGGACGGCGGTCACGGCGAGCGAGGCGGCCAGGGCAGTCATGGTAACGGACTTGTTTCTGCGGCAGCCGGCCGCGGAGCTGGCGGACAGGGTAACTGGACGTCACGGGCGATTTCAGGGGGGGCAGGCGGAATCGCAAGATCCGGAGGCACGTAGCTTCGCGGGCCAAGACCTCGTGCCGCACGAAGGATTTCGAGAGCTTAGCCGGCGGACCGCGACCTGGACGAAGGATAGCCGGCGGACCGCGACCTGGACGAAGGATAGCCGGCGGACCGCGACCTGGACGAAGGATAGCCGGCGGACCGTGACCTGGACGAAGGATAGTCGGCGGACCGCTGCCTGGAAGAGGGCGAGTCAGCAGAGTCTGAGCCGGTCGCAGGCGAGCCGGCCTGAGGCGGAGTCCGCCGCAGGCGGACTAGTCGAAGGTGAGCGAGTCGAAGAACGGGGTGCAGTACTCGCTGGAGGCGGGGTTGTCACGGGACGTGAAGCCCTCTGCTTTGGCATCCGCAAGATTGACGGTAATGTAGCAGCTCAGGGTGACGCCGTGAGCTTCCTTGGTGACCATGCGGTGGGCGCCCAGGGTCGAGTACTCCTTTCCGCTGTCCGACTTGGTCTCGCGGGAGAAGAACATGTCGGCGGCCTGGAGGCCCGAGTGAAGGAAGTGCCTGGCCCCGTCGAATGTGGCTCCGAAGGCCTCGGCCATGCCCCGGCCCATGGTCTCCCAAAGGGCGGGAAAGCCGTCCTTCTCAACCATGAGCCTCTCCTCCTCCGACCAGACGGACGTGACGATGTTCATGAAGACCTGGCGGCCGTTCTCCGGATCCCTGAAGCGGAAGCTCTGGACTATGGCGTTGGCTACGGCATTCTGGCCGTCCCCGGCAATTCTGTCGTGGGCGGACGGGGTTTCCAGCGATCCAGTTCCGCCGTCCTTCTGGAATCCGGCAGGATAATGTACCGAGAAAGGCACGGGAGGCGGGGGGAAGGCCTCGGAGCTGGAGAAGATCAGCCACCCGGGCTTGGGCGGAGCCGGGTCGGCCGAGGCTGGCTGGGCAAAAAACATGGCGGCAGCTGCAAACAAAACTGCCAGCAACGGGGCCAGAGCTGGGGATGGTCTCATGGCGGAACCTCCTGGGCGGGCGGGGCATGGGGGGGAGCTTTCGCTCCGCCGTATGATTCTACCCCCCTCACTGCCCCGAGTCCAGCGGACGGCTCTGGAGCCTGCAGCTTGCCGGCCTGGGGAGCGGATTCAGCTCGGCTTCAGCCGGGGTCTCCGCGCCGAATTCCAGGCCAGACCGATCGGCTGGGGGGCCGGTTTGGTCCTGCGGACACACCCTTATCCGCTGGGGATCCCAAAATTTACCAAGCATCATGATTTGTCAGGCATCATGAAATGACTCGTTTCCCGTAGCCATTGCCTCTGATCAATAGGACGGCGGCTTCTGAATAGAATGACCAAAGATTCTGTGTTGCAGTAAGAGGTGACAGCCTAGGCGGGATCAAATTGCAGGGAAAGAAAATCTAGATTTCTGTCAAGATCTCCTTATCGGTGACTGCGGTAACTTAGTTGAGCTGATTATCCTCCCTTAAAATGGAGCTGATTGGAGAGTCCGATCATTCCGGCCTCTATGTAATGTCTGTGATTAAACTTAAAACAGAATTTTTCTGATTTCCTTTTTACAAATTATGAATCAGCAAAAAAATTGAAAAATCAATATTTATATTAATTATCGTATGAATATATTTCTAAAGGCAATTGTTATGACGTATCAAAAGTTTAAAATTGATCTAAAATTCTGAACGCATCAAAAATTTTGGAACTTGACTTCAATATCTCATGTCTTATACAATTTTGTATGTATTACATACAAGATATATCGAAATAATTAAAAATATTAAAAATTATATTTTAACATTCCATATATAGATTGATTTATCATAATTATTTGCAGGTTAGATTTTAATGTCTTGTCTTGAGAATGCAGTATAAGATCAACAATCTATAGCGATAGGGCATACAATATTGTCCGATGAAATTAAATTATTATTTGTGTTGGCTCAAGTGTCTTATTACGAGTTCGGTTAAATGTAATAATTTTGGCTATCGTTCCATTGGTGAGAAATCAGTGCAAGAACCCAGATCTGGTATCTATTTGCCATGGCTCGCTCCCATAATGTGGGAAAAGATTTCAACATTTTCTAATATTTATCCGGAAGCGTAATAGTATTTGTTGTTTAAGGCCGTAGGACATAGTCTGTCAGGATACTCAAGTACTGATACAGGGCCGCATTTTGAGATAACGCGGATAAAAATGTTTGAGTTGAAACATGACGCTTTTCTGCAGTCAGTTGTTTTCATGGTCACGTCCAGGCTGGATACGGATGTACGTATCCGTACTCCGTCGATCAGGTTAGTCAGTCCAGGAATGCCAGCGAGTCGAAGAAAGGCAAGCAGTACTCGCGTGTCGCAGGATTGTCACGAGACGTGAAGTTTTCACTGCTCGTATCGGTCGGCATGAAGGCGGAAAAGCAGCTGGCGGTGACGCCGTAATTTCCCTTGAGTATTCTTCGCTGCACGTAGAACGTCAGGTGCTCGTTGCCGTGCTTTGTCACGTTGGTGGCCGACAGGTAAATGTCGGCTGCCTGCAGGCCGGCGTGAAGGAGATGCGTCATGCCGTCGAACGTGTATCCGAAGGTCTCGGCTGTGTTGCGGCCCATGGCCTCGAGCAGCTCCGGATATCCTTCCCGCTCGGCAATTTCCCTCATCTCGGGAGACCAGCCGGACGTGACGACGTTCATGAAGACGAAGATGCCGCGCTCCGGAGCGTTCAGCCGGAAGTTCTGGACTATGGCTTCCGTCGCCTGCCTGCTTTCGTCAGGCGCGTGGTCGCGGGATTCCTGAGATTCCATCAGGGACGAGCCGTTGTCCTTCGCAAAACCTGGAGGATAGCGCACAGTGAAGGTCACTGGGGTGGCAGTCGTCGTCTCCGAGCTTGAGAAGACATGCCACCCGGGCTGTGCCGTAGCGGCAGCGGCCGTGACCAGGACGGCAAGGGCGGTCAGGGCCGCAAGGGCCGCTGCGAGGACCATTGAACGGGCAGTCGGAAAGAAAGCGGGATGTCTGGGCTGAAAGACGTGCAGAAGCTTGGCTGTGTCCGGGGAGATGGCAGGGAGGGGGCTCAATGCGGAACCTCATGGTCCAGGCGGCGGGACTCGCGAGTGAAGGGCACCGGGGCCTGGAGTGCGGCGGGGGGGAAGATTTCGCGTGTCTGCCCGATTATGCCACTCTGAAGTTCCGATGTCCAGGAATGGCCCGGGCACCCGGACGCTCCGTCATGAAGGGAGGCGCAAGGCACCGGGATCTTGCCTGACTTCTCAGGGATGGCCATTTTCTTGGCCTGCGGTCCAGCAAGGATGATGGTGCCTTCGCGGGCGTTTCTCATGAGTTTCCCGGACCGTGACCGTTCCGCGATGTGCCTCCAACTCTTTTTCCAGTACTCCCATCACGGATGGGCCGGACTCCGGTTTCCCCGCTTGTCAGGCTTCTCGGACAGTGAGAACCTTCGTTTTGAAGTATTACCCGTTT
>JAISFP010000451.1 GCA_031263525.1 Deltaproteobacteria bacterium
GAACGAGACTGCCTCTAGCCAGGACGGTGAATCTAATTGTTACCGATAGCGGCACGGGTTACCGATAGCGGCACGGGCCACCGGAGCCGGCATCACCTCCAGTCGCCCATCACCACGAAAGGTGCCCAGAAGTATGGGTGCGAGAACCCTTTCCCCTCCCAGCGGGGGGCGGAGCCGACCGCCCCTGCCGCGAGCCCGGAGGCGGCCAGGGGGGTCCCCCTGGCCGGGGCCGCGGCGGCGCCCTCGTCCCGCATCACGAGGAGCTGCGCCCCACGGAGGGCCTCTGCCTTGTCCTCGCCCTCCACGTACCTGAGACGGTAGAACTCCCTCATGAGCTCGGGGGCAGACATGTCGTCCACAGGAAGGAGCGTCGCCAGCACGGCCGAGGCCCCCGCCCGCTGGAGTACCTCGCCCAGGCTTTCCACCTCCCTGCCGTTCTCGCCCTTGCGGGATCCCGAGCCGGTGTCGCAGGCGGAGAGCGTGAGCAGGTCCAGTCCCCTGAAGTCGAAGTCCCCGGACGACCTCATCTCTCCCAGCGTGAGCCTCCTCCCGTCGCCGAGGAGCAGTGCCGTGCGCTCCAGGCTCGCGGGATCCAGGACGAAATGGCTCGCCACATGCACCACCGGGGCGTCGGAGGCGAGGCTCCTCGCCAGCGCCTCCCTGTCGAATGCCTCGTCCAGGTAGCCCTCTCCCTCCAGGACGCCAGCCTTACCGCCGCCGCCGACCACGGCCTCTATCTCCGCCGCGACGCCGGGAAGGGGGGGATAGCCCGGCCAGGGACGGGTGACGCCCATGGCCCTGGCCTGCACCGCGGACCCCGCCCGGCCTCCTCCCGGCCCGACGCTTCCCGGAAGGTCGCCAGGCCCGGCACTTCCCGGCTGGGCGCTTCCCGGCTCAGCACTTCCCGGAATGACGCCAGGCCCGGCACTTCCCGCCAGCTCGCCAGGCACGGGCACCGCGCCGCGCTGCCGCGCGGCGGCAGCCGCAGTCGCCCTGGTGAAGATGACCGTGGCCCTCTTCTGGACGAGCCAGTTTTCCCCGTCCCACAGCGCGGACACGGGCACGTACCTCAGCGCGCCGTCGAGCGACAGCATGAGGGTGCCGACCCCGGCCCTCTCGAGATCTGCCTCGATCGGGGCAATCAGCACGTCGAAAAGCCTCTTTCCGGCAATCCTGGGGTCGCGGACGCGGTCCTGCACGATCGCCCTGAACTCCAGGGCCATGCCGACAAGGTCCTCGCGCCTCACGCCGGACTCGCGCGTAACGACCTCCTCCTCCGTGACCACGACCAAATAAAGCTCGTTCTCCGCCGAGACGGCGTAGACCAGCCCAGCCCCCGTGCCTTTCAGGAACCCCTGGACGGCCCTGAGGCTCGCCGCTCCGGCAGCCGCGACAGCCCCGCCGCCGGAGGGTCCCGTCCCCAGAAGCTCGCCGGCCCTCCTGCAGAGGCCGACGAAGGCGGCGCCGGACTCCGCGGCACTCACGTCGAGCTCGGCCAGGCGGCGTTCCCTGCCAGCGTCCAGGGCGCCTTCGGCGCGCCCGGCCAGAAGCCCCGCCCGTTCGGCCTGGATTGAGGCCAGGGCCTCCGCCGCTCCGAGCCAGGCAAGGTGCGCGGCCTCTTCACGGGTGCCCGTGAACAGATCCGCGCCTCCCGCATGCCCGCTGTCGGAGGCGACCGCCGGGGCCACGCCAGAAATCGCCGCCTGCGAAGATCCCGAGGGGGCTGCCGGGGCCGTGGCTGAGGCTGCCGCCTGCGACGTTCCTGAGGGGGTAGCCGGGGCCGTGGCTGAGGCCGCCGCCTGCGACGTTCCTGAGGAGGTAGCCGGGGCCGTGACTGAGGAAGCCGCCGGGGCCGTGCCGGCCCCCGCGTCCGAAGCCTGCGCCTCCGCCGGGTCCGGAGCGCCACCCGTCACGGAAGCTTCCCCGGCGTCCGGGCCCGGGGAGGACGCCGCAGCCGCCCCTTCCTCGAGCTCCCGCAACTCGTCCTCCTTCAGAAGCTCGAGCACCGCGAGCGCCTCGTCCCTCCTGCCGGCCTTCATGAGCTGCTCGAAGAGCATGTGGTAGCGGCTCTCGACGGTGCCCAGGTACCCGCGCCCGAGCTCTCCGCCGGAAGCGTCCAGGCGCTCCCTGATCCTCTGGGCTACGTCCACGGAGATCTTCAGGAAGAAGATCGCCTCGGGCGTCGCGCCGAGGAGTGAGCTTGCCCTTCCCGCCCCCTCGGCCGCCAGGCCGGCATGCCTGGAGTAGGGCCCCTGGAGGCGCGAGGCGGCCTCCAGCGCCTCGAGGAACATGTCCCGGGAGCTCTCGAGATCGGCCGGCCTCGCGGACCTGCCCACGACCGTCGCCAGGCGGATCCTGGAGCGCACCGTGTCCGGGTGGTCAGCCCCGAGAGACGCGAGCCTGGCGTCCAAGACCTCCACCATAATGGCCCTTGCCGTGTCCGGGTCGCCTGCTCCCATGATCTGCATGGCCAGGGCCTCCCGCGCGTCGAGGGTGTCCGGATGGTCGGGTCCCAGGGTCCCCTCCATGACCCCTACCGCCCTGGCGGCCAGATCCACGGCCCCGGCCAGGTCGCCCAGTTCCGCCAGGGAGTAGGACAGGTTTAGCATTGAGCTGACAGTCCTGGGATTCGCCGGGCCCAGCGAGCGCTCCCTCTCCGCAAGGGTCCTCTCGTGGAGATCCCGTGCCCGGGCCAGGTCGCCCAGCTCGCCCAGGACAGTCGCCAGATTGTCCCTCACGGCCGCCGTCTCGTGGTGCGACTCGCCAAACGACGCGGACATTCCGGCGAGCGCCCTCTCAAGATGCTCGCGCGCGGCGGCATAGTCGCTCAGGCTCATCTCGGCCGCGGCGAGATTGGCCATCGAGGCCATGAGGTAGGGGTGCTCGGCCCCGAGCGCCGCCTCGGTCTCTGCCAGGGCCGGCAGGAGCAGCTCCCTTGCGCCCGCGTAATCCCCCATCTTGTACATGACGGCGGCAAGGGCGGCCCTGGACAGCACCGTGTGAGGGTGCAGGCGGCCCAGGGTCCTCTCCCGGGCGGCGAGGACCCGGGCGTGCTCCTCCAGCGCCCTGTCGTAGAGCGCCAGCGCCGAGAAATCCTCGGCCAGGTTGGATCTCACCACGAGCGCGTCGGGGCTGTCGGGCCCGGCGGCCTTCTCCAGGGCCTCCAGGACGGCCTCGTGGAGCTCCCGGGCGGCGGCGTACTCGCCCAGGCTCGTCTGGAGCGTGGCAAGTCCGTTCGCGCCCTTGACCGTGTCGGGATGGTCGGGCCCCAGCGAACTGAGCTGCCCCCGGTAAAGACGGGCGAACAGATCGCGCGCCTCCCTCGCGTTACCCATGGCGTACTGTGCATAGGCCACGGATGTAAGCGCAAGGAGGGTGTCGGGATGCTCCTGGCCGTAGATCCTCTCGCGGCCGGCGAGCGCCCTGTCTCCCGCGGCGAAAGAGCCGGGGAGATCGCGAGACGCGTAGAGCGCCCCGGCCAGGCAGAGATCCGTCTCCAGCGTCTCGGGACTGTACGGGCCCAGAGTCGCGGCGGAGACATCGGCGAGACGGGCCAGGGCTGAGGCCCCCCCGGCTGGGTCCCCGGCGTACACGAGCGCCATGGCGTGGGATCTGCCTATCGAGAGCGTCTGGGGATGCTCGACTCCCAGCGCCGACCCTGACACTTCCGCGAGATTCGCGAGAGCCTCCGCGGCGCCGGCGGCGTCGGCGTCGGACTGGAGCCTCAGGGCCGTCTCCGCGGCGAAAAGCGCCTCCGGCGAGTCGCCGCCGGAACGTTCCGCCAGGGCGTCCGCGATGGTCCCCGCGTCACCTGCCAGCGACGGCGGGGCGAAGCCGGTGTCGGCCAGCGATCGAGCCCGGCGGCTCACGGCCGCGAGGACCCTCGGATCCCCCGGCCCGTAGGCGGCCTGGGCCGCCCCGGCCAGCGCCCCCCAGGCCTCTCCCGCCTCCAAGTGGTCGGCCCTGTCCGAGAGCCTCTCGGCCTCCTGCAGCATGGCCTCCAGGTCCGCGCCCATCGGCTCGAAGCCCCAGGCCGGCCTGTAGCGGCCCGCCGAGACGGCGGAAGGGTCGGGCTCGGGCGCTCTCAAGGGAGACTGGTCCTGCGGGACCGGAGCCGCGGCCTCGGCCACGGACGAGAAAGACGCCCGGGGAGAGCCGGCGGGGGCTGCTTCAGGCCGGGAAGCCGTGCCGTCGCTCGGCTCGGACACGGGAGAAGCATCGGGAGCGGTGGACGGGGAGGCTTCAGTCGGGGCCGCCGGAGCGGTCACCGGCCCGGACGCGTGAGACGCATCGGGAGCGCCGGACAGGGAGGCTTCACGCGGTGGCAGGGCCCCAGTGTCATGTGATGAGCCTGCCGGACTTCCCTGTCCGGCCTCCTGACCTGAGACTGACGTCACGCAGAGCGCCAGGGCCGTCAGGAGCGAGAAGAACAGGACAGTGCTTCTCAATCGCTTAAGCGCCAAAGTGCGGCGAGGAAAGGAGGCGGATCCGGTTGACATGGCGGGATCTCCGGTGACTGCGGACCAGTGGCACGAACTACGATGGATAAGTTACATACATGATGATACATCATAGGCAGAGAAAAATAAAAGGCAAAACTTGCGACAGGCTCAAGAAATGACGAACCGGCAGGCAGGAAAGCATTGACAAGTAGAGTGGTTCTGTTTCGTCAGGCCGCGAAACATGATCCGGCACTATTAAATGACGTGTCAACATTGAGAAACTGGAGGAGGCAGGAGGAATCCGGAGAAAACAAGGGGAGGCTGAGAAGACGGGAGGAGG
>JAISFP010000151.1 GCA_031263525.1 Deltaproteobacteria bacterium
TACTCAAATATTCATTGTTTTTTAAAAAAAATATTGACAGACAGTGTCTGCTGCGCCACTGGGAATTTATCAATTTGCGATCTGCATTGCATTGATTTTAAATAACTCGGTCAGAATATGATGATTCAGAAGGGGGGGGGAACGGTTACGTAGACGGAAAACTGCAACTTTCCGATGTCCTCCCTTAAGCCAGAGACGTCATCTTTCAATGCGTCCACCTTGCCATCCAACCCGGCTATCCTTCCTTCCATCTTGGTCTCCAACCCGGCTATCCTTCCTTCCATCTTGGTCTCTAACCCAGTTATGCTGGTTTTTACCTCAGCTATGCTTGCAACCATCCTGTCTCCTGTCGCAGCTATTCTTGCAACCATCCTGTCTCCTGTCGCAGTTATGTTGCGATTTACCTGTGCCAACCCGTCTATTATTGAGTTGTGTAATTTAGTAAAGACAAAAATACCCACAGCCAAAAAAATTGCAACGATTAGGCCAACGAACCACATGAACATATGAATCTCGGACATGATATCCTTTCTTAAAGTTTTGTCGGAAGCCTGCCTGAGTCCTGTGTCCTAGCCTACGTTCGCCGCCATATCGATGGCCTTGCCCAATGCCTGCGGAAATGAGTCTTAAGCTGGTCGGAAGGCGGACACACAGTGACTGCGAGCCGCGCCGGAACGTCCCGAGCCCGGCAACCTGCCGCGACGACCGTCCGACAGGTCACCTGGCGTTTAGCCCAGACAGCCTGACCGCCGCCCAGTCAGTACATGTTAGCATCTAATCGACTTCTGTGCCAGTCTTGCCTGCCTCCGTACGGACATTGGAGCCCGGAGCCCTGCCGGAACACGGACGCTTTACTCCTGGCGGATATCGGGCGGAACCCGGCGGAAGTCGGACGGAACCCTGCATGGAAGACCGGACCTGTGCCGCGCTGGCACAGGCTTTCGGATCATTGACAGCAACTGTTCAGGCGCCCCCCCCAAGGGGAACTCAACAGCGGGATTTTCCCAGCTGAAATGCCATCTGCAGAAACCATTCACCCCCACATGAAGTATCCATTGCTGACTCTTCAACTTCTATGGTTTTTCATTAAAGCTCTCGTCCTCCGAAAAGGACCTCAACAGAGGGGCTCCTGGACAGTTACCAAAATTTCTTGAAAAAAGATAAAATATCTTTGATCTTTCGTTGCCACCCATCCTTGACCTGCCCCTGACCGGTCCCGGCAGGCGCGGTCAGGCTTTCCCCTCCCAGTCACCTCCGGGCCGGCGCGTCAGCGCCGGCCAGCTAGCCCGCCCCCGGCCGGGGGCCCAGATAGGCTCGAAGCTTGGCCTCGGTCCTGGTGAACGTCCCGTACGGCGGGCTCTTCATGCCGCCCGCCGTCTCCAGGCGCCTCCCCCTGAAACAGGAGGAGGTGGGCTGGGAGAACTTCCGCCTGGCCGACCCCTGTCTCCTGAACGTCATGGCCCGGGCATGCGAGGCCGGCACGGTGGAAGGCGTCCTGGGGACCAAGCAGGTCCCGAAGAGGACGCTCGTGAGCTACGCGTTCTCCCCGCTGGTGGCTGACCCCCTGGGCTTTCTCGCGGCCGAGCTCGCCTCCCGTTCCGAGGGGGCGGGAGACGCCGGGGCCGGAATCTCGGGCGGAGGCGCCGGCAGGGACCCCGGAGCCGGACCGGCGGGGGGGGACCACGGGAGAGGTCCCGGAGCCGTAACCGCGGGCGGAGGCGCCGGGGCGGCAGGCGTTCAGGGAGCCCCGGGCGGCCGGAGAACCCCGAAACCTTCCGGCTCCGTGATAGCGAAGGCCGCCGCCGAGACGCCGCCGGAGCCCCAGGGCCCGCCTCCCGGTCCCGCCATCATCTCCAGGAGCACCGGGGACAGGCCCCTGTTCGACTGGACGGACCCGGAGCGGGAGACAATCCTGAGGAAGTCCGCAGTCCCCTACCTGGCCGAGATCCGCGACCGCTGCGGCGAGCTCCTGGACCGCGGGAGCCTGGTGCTCCTCCTGACGGCCCGCTCCTTCGCCTCCGCACCCTGGGACTACGAGTCCGACAGGCGCTACCCCCGGCCCCAGCTGGGCATTGGCGCCATGGACGGGAAGAGGACGCCCAGGGGGCTCGCTGAATTCATAGGGAGGACCTTCAAGGCCTTCGGGCTGTGGCCCGAGCTGGACCGCCCGCACCGGGGCGCCTGGGCCCCGCCCGAGCATGCCGGCTCCCCGAGGCTCCTGTGCTGCACTGTCTCCTTCAGGAGGGACCTCTACATGGACGAGCGCACGGGACGCCTCCTGGAGGGGGCCGGTGCGCTGTCCAGGGTCCTCCGCACCGTATTCGGGCTCCTGGAGGACGAGCTGGACCAGGTCGTGAAGGTCCGCTACCGCCGCAGGCACCCCCCCAAGCCCCCGTCCATGGTCATCAAGGCGTCACCGAAGGCCTGATCCCGGGGCTTGCCAGGCAGCCCGAATTTCGTGGCTCAGAGCTTGCAGTGACACTTTTCAGGCAGACCGGGAGCCGTCCGCGCCCCATCCCGCCGGGCCGATCCCCTGACGCGTCGGGCGCCGACTGAGCCTGTCCCGTCCGGAGCCGGGACGCACGGCCCCGTGATTCGGGCAAGCCAGGTTCCCCGTGCCACCCGGCCTATGCCGGGGTCCCCCGAAACCCGGCGTCCCCCGCTTCCCCGTGCCTCCCGTCGGCCGCCGGCTTCCCCCGCATCCCCGTGCCTCCCGTCGGCCGCCGGCTTCCCCGGGACCCGGGCATCACCCCGCCTCCCCGTGCCTCCCGGCACCTGCCGAGTTCCCCCCGATACCCGGCGTCCCGCCTCCCCGTGCCTCCCGGCACCTGCCGGGTTCCCCCCGATACCCGGCGTCCCGCCTCCCCGCACCTCCCGGCCCATGCCGGGTTCCCCCGGGACCCCGGCGTCCCGCTTCCCCGTGCCTCCCGGCCCATGCCGGGTCTCCCAGGACCCCGGCCCGCCGGGCCCCCGAAGGTGATCATGGTGACCAAGTTCAAAGAGCCGGCCAGGATGGAGCTCGTTTTCCGCCCGGAAGAGATCGCGGCCCAGGTGAAGGCCATCGCCTCCGGGATAGACGCCCACTTCAGGGACAAGGTCACCCGGGACAGCCCCCTCCTGGTCCTGGGCGTCCTGAACGGCGCCTTCGTGTTCATGGCGGATCTCATCCGCGAGATCCACGTCCCCCTGGAGGTGGACTTCATAAGGCTCTCCAGCTACGAGGACCGCACCGACAGCTCCCAGGAGGTTGTTCTCCTGAAGGCCCCCGAGAGGCCCATCCGGGACAGGCATCTCCTGGTGGTGGAGGACATCGCCGACTGCGGCCTCACCCTCCAGTGGCTCCTGGGCTGGCTCGAGACCAAGTCCCCGGCGTCTGTCAGGACCGCCGTGCTGGTGGACAAGAGGGAACGCAGGGAGGTCAAGGTGGAGCTCGACTACACCGGCTTCGTGCAGGGCAGCGGCTTCCTCGTGGGCTACGGGCTGGACTACGCCAAGAGCTACAGGGAGCTTCCGGGCATCTACCGCCTGGAATTCTAGGGCCCGGGACCGGAACCCGGTCCCGGATCGAAGGCAGGGCATGGAACCGGCACCCGAATCCTGCTCCAGGCCCGGCGCAAGGTCAGGAACAGGTCCTGGACCCTGGCCGCGGTGCTGGCGCCTGGCCAGGAACAGAGCCAGAAACCTGGCCGCGGGGCCGGCGCAAGGCCAGGAACGGAGCCAGGAACAGGATCCTTGACCCTGGCCGCGGGGCCGGTGCCAGGCCAGGAACAGAGCCAGGAACCTGGCCGCAGGGCAGGCGCGCCAGGCCAGGAACAGGTCCTGGAACCTGGCCGCGAGCCAGGCGCGCCAGGACAGGAACAGAGCCAGGAACAGGTCCTGGAACCTGGCCACGGGACCGGAACTGGGCATGGACCCGGGCTTCTGCCCCGGGGTCCAGGGTCCGGGGCAGAGTCAGAATCGTGTCACGCGCTCCTGACCGGTGCCTGAATGCGCGTCCCGTTCCCGATCCCGGCCTCGCATGTCTTGATGTCACGCCCCGGCAAGATTTCACGTCTTGGAGCATTTCCCTATAATGCGTTCCAAGCCCGTCCTAATTAGCCTAATCGGAGGGAATATCATCCTATTATCGTCTTTTTCTTATAATTTAACTAAATTAGTTGCATATTTCAGAAATCTTGTGATACAATTTCTCAGTTGTCTTTACCTTATGCGTTCCCCCCTCGCCCCTGAACCCGGGGTCATCTGGCCAGACTGGCGGCCCGGAAGGCCGCAGGCGACTTCGAACGTGAGCTTCCCTGGGCCCTGCCGGGCATCCCCGGACGTGCGCCGGGATGGCTCGGACCGCCCCCCTGCGAGCGCGCTTCGCCTGGAGTGGAACCCAGATAAGGTCTCCCGCGCAGGAACGGCCCTGACCGGAAGCCTCTCCCCTTGCCCTCCTGCCCCGTGACCCCAGCCTTCCCTGTCGACCGGCCCTCGGCCTTCCAGACTGACCCGCACTAAGGCCCCCGGCCTTCCCGGCTCCCCGGGCCTACCGACCTCCGGCACCCGCCTTCCAGGCCGGCCCGCATTATGGCCCCCGGCCTTCCAGGCTCCCTGCCCGACCGACCCCCGGCACCCGCCTTCCAGGCCGGCCCGCATTATGGCCCCCGGCCTTCCAGGCCGGCCTGCAGAATGACCGCCGGCCTTCCAGGCTCCCTGCCCGACCGGCCTCCGGCACCCGCCTTCCAGGCCGGCCCGCATTATGGCCCCCGGCCTTCCGGGCTCCCCGGGCCTACCGGCCTCCGGCACCCGCCTTCCAGGCCGGCCCGCATTATGGCCCCCGGCCTTCCCGGCTCCCCGGGCCTACCGACCTCCGGCACCCGCCTTCCAGGCCGGCCCTGCAGAATGACCACCGGCCTTCCAGGCCGGTGTGGCCCCTTGACTCCAGGCTTCCTGGCCGACCGGACCTCTTGGCCTCGCCCTCCCCTGCCGACCGGCCTTCCGGGCGTCACGTCCAGACGGCCCTCCGGCCCCAGGCCACTGCCGGCCGACCTCCGGCCGCCTTCCAGGACGGCCGGCCCCCCGGGGCCTCTGGCCCCGGCTTTCCTGCCTTGTTTACGGCTTCAGGGCCTTCCGCCCCCGCGTACGTCCCCGCAGGGCCATGAAGCCGCGCGCACCGCTCCGGCACCCGTCCGCCCGCGCTTCAAGCCGCGCGCCACGCAAACCCCTACCCCCTACCGCCGGGGGGAGCTCCCTCCCCCCGGGCCGCAAGGTGGACCTAAGAATGATAATCACCTGCTCCCAGTGCCAGACAAGGTTCAGGGTCGACGACGCCCTGATTAAGGAGACCGGCACCCGGGTCCGCTGCTCCAGCTGCCAGAGCGTGTTCACGGTCTTCCTCCCCCGCGCCGGGGGCGGGGCCCAGGAGAGGTCCCGGGACGCCATCCCCAGGCCGCCAGCCCAGTCCGTCCCCCGCGCCCCCGCGGACGAGGCGCCCATCCCGCAGGCCCCGGTCCCCCGCGCCCCGGAACCGCAGAGGACCTTCACCGCACGGCCGCTCCCCCCCGCAGAGAGGGACTTCTACATCCCCGACGCCCAGGACGACGACGCCTGCGGCCCCGCCGGCTACGACGAGCGCCTCGTGCCCGCCTCCGCCCAGGCCGCGGACCCCCGCCGCCACGAGCTCTCGGAGGACGCCGCCCCGGCCTCCGCGGCGGGAGCCCGGCCCGGCGCGACCGCCGACCCCCGCGCCGCGGCGCCCCGGGACGCCCAGGCACCCTCCGCCTCCCGTCCCGCCCCCGGAGGCATGCTGGACGAAGGCCGCGCCCCCGACCGTGAGTGCCGGGAGGACGACCCGGGCCTGGGCGGCGACCCCCTCGCCTCGGATCCCGCGGCCTACGACCCCCTCGCCTCGGATCCGCTGGCCTCGGACCCCCTGGCGTCCGGCCCCGCGGCCTCCGGCCCCGTCGCCCCCGGCCAGGACCAGAGGGACGCGGCCTACGGGCCCGCGAGGGAGCCCGGGGAGGACTTCGGGGGTCCCGCGGAGGACTTCGACGATCTGGAGATCACCCCCAGGGCGGCGAGCGTGTTCGGGCCGCCCCCCCAGCCGAGCGCCCCGGCCCCCCAGCCCGCGAGGTCCCGTCTTCTCCGGCCCCGCGAGCGCAGGCCCCGGGACAGGAGGGTGCTGGGGCTCGCCGCGGCCGTGGCCGCAGCGCTCCTGACCGCCGGGCTCTACTTCTACTTCTCCGTGGACTCCTCACCCGAGCCCGGGGTGGCCGTGCAGTCCGTGGCCCCCGACCCCGGGACCCCCCTCGAGGGCACCGCCGGGGCCTCCGCGTCCGCCGGGGGCCTGTCCGGCTCCGCGACCCCCGGCACGGGTCCCCAGGTGGACACCGCGGCTCTCACCCAGCCCGACGTGCCCAACAGCACCGAGCACCTGAACTTCTCCCGGGACATGACCACCCACCACTACCGCTCGAACTCCGAGGCCGGCAACATCCTCATAGTCACGGGCCGGGTGGAGAACCACTTCCCCGACAGGAGAAGCTACATCAAGGTCAAGGCGGTCCTGAAGGACTCCAAGGGCACCGTGGTCGCCGAGCGTGACGCCTTCGCCGGCAACTACCTCACGGAGAGCGAGCTCACCACCCTGCCAATGAGCGAGATCCTGGCGCGGCTGGCCCTCCGCGGCGGCCAGAACAGCTCCAACATCAACGTGGCCCCCGGCAGCTCGGTGCCCTTCATGCTGGTCTTCGACAAGCTCCCATCGGATCTGGCCGAGTACGTGGTCGAGTGCCTGAGCTCCACCCCCGCCGGCGACGTGGCCGAGACCAGCCGCGCCGGGACCGAGGCGGTCTCCTGAGACCGGCCCTGGGCGCCTGCCTGAGACCGGCCTGGAAGGCAAGCTGAGACTGACCGGGGAAGCGGTCTGAGACCGACCCGGGGCCGAGGTCCGAGACCGACCCGAGGCGAGGCGAGGCGAGGCGGTCCGTCTGACCGTCACGGAGCGGCGCCCTCAGGCCGTTTCCAGGCGCCCGTGACCAGGGCTGGACAGGAGATGGCCCCAGCCGCACAGCCGGCCCCAGACACTGAAGCAGACGAGAAAGCCCCGGCCCGAGCGCGACGAGTCCGCTCTGGCCGGGGCTTCTTGCATGTGACCGCGGGCGTCCTGCCGGCAACAGGCAAGTTCTCGGAAGGAAAGCCCGGAAAGTGAAGCCCCGTCTAAACGACAGCGTCGGACGCCGGCGGAAAGCCGTCAGTTTTTCGGGGAAATGTCAGACAAGAGGCAGTCCATATGGACAAAAATAAATTTCGGCCACCATTAATGGACACGCCGGGAAAGTGGCGCGGAATATGACGATCCGGCCTCCCGAAGCCGAAAGCCCGCCCGATCCGGTCTGGACAGCCCTCCCCCCATTTCCTATAATCGCTCCATCTCGATAGATCAGCTTTCGCGGCATCGTCCGGGGATCACTCCGCCCCGCACCGCCGCGCGAGGAGAAGGTTCCGTGCGGGCTACCCCGCCGCCCGGGATCCCTGCCTTCCTCGCGCCGCCGGTGCCGCGGAGCCTCATCCAGGGCAGGCGCCCTCCGCGCCCGGCCCGCAAGGATTCCCAGAGGTCGGAAAGATGACAATAAAGCAAGATGGAGTCGGAGTAGCGAACTCGACCGAGTACGACGCCCAGGACGCGTCATGGGCCGTCCCCGCGGCTGACCCGTTCGCGGAGGCGAGGCCCTCCATGGCCGGAAGGTTCCGGGGCGCCGCCTGCGGGACCGCCCCGCCGGCGGGGCCCCGGACGTCCCGGGAGAGGACCAGGACCCTGGACAGGCTGTTCGCGGCCGCCAGGGAGGGCAGGCTGCCCATGTCCTTCAGGTCCTGGGAGACCGCCGCCGACAACGGCTGGACCCTGGCGCACGAGGCCGCCCGTTTCGGGAAGCTCCCGGAAGGCTTCAGCAGGTGGGAGCTCCCTGACGACAGCGGCATCACGGTGGCCCACGTCCACTCCAGGGCCGCCGTTGAATCGACGGCGGCCGCGCCCCCGCCCCAGGCGCGGACCACCCGCGTCCGCCAGCTGCCCCCCGCCGTCCGCGCGTTCCCCGCAAAGTCCCCCTCCACGTTCCCGGAGGGCTTCAGCTTCTGGGAGCTCACGAGGGACGACGGATCCACCATCTCGTTCATCGGGGAGCCGGTGGACTAGCCCGCCTGCTCCCGTCGACGCGGGAGGCCGGCGCCTCCCGCCCCATATGCCCGGAGGCATGAGCGGTCCGCCCGCCCCGCCGCCAGTCCAGCGAAGCCGCCGGCGTACGATGCGCCGGCGGCTTCGCCGTTTTCAGGGGGAGACGCCGCCTGGACCGTCCGGACCCCTCCTGGCTCGGGCGCCCCCCCTGGACAGCTGCCGGCGGGAAGGCGGCCTGGGACTGGCCCCGGAAGCTCCGGCCCCGGCCAGGCCCACCCGGACCCGGCCTCAGTTGACCGGCAGGTCCAGGACGCCCAGGGCCGCAAGGTTGCGCCTGGACGCCCTGGTGTTCGCGTGGTCCGGCCCCAGGATCTCCTGGCCGATCTCCCAGGCCCGGGAGATGAGGTCCTTGCCCTCGGCCAGCTTCCCGGCCGACACCAGGCAGCAGCCGAGGCAGTTGTAGACCGACACTGTGTCAGCGTGCCTGAGCCCTAGCTGGGCCTCCCTCAGCTTCATGACATGCCGGAAGATCGCCTCGGCCTCGTCCCACGCAGAAAACCGGAAGAGAATGTTCCCCAGATCGGACGAGTACTTGGCGGTGACGAGGGAGTCGCTGCCGAAGGCCCTGGAGCTCACTTCCACCACGTGCCGCATGCACCTCGCCGCCTCCTCGAACTCGCCCAGAGCGACGAGCGCCATGGCGATCCTCTGTGCATGCGGAAGGACCTCTGCATTGCCCTTCCCGAACTCAGTCTCGGCGCACGCCGCCACCTTTCTCGAGTACGCCAGGGAACCCTTCCAGTCCCCCTTCGAGGCGAGCCTCATGGCCGGATCGGCGCCGTCGATGGGTACCAGATGGAAGGTGAGCTCCATCTCCAGATGCCTGGTTTCGGGAGGGGATTCGGACATGG
>JAISFP010000306.1 GCA_031263525.1 Deltaproteobacteria bacterium
CGCCACCCTCAGGACTTGGAGGACGGTCGAAAGGCCGCCTCCCCCGTGAATTGGTTTTATAGTGCGGCGTAGTCTTGCTTAAATGCATGCCGCCCCCTGCTTGCAGGGTGAACAGATACTGACATTCAAAACTTTCTCTTTCGCTCATATCAGCCTTACTTTCTCTCTTTTTTCGTCATTATCTTTATTGTCTGCATCTGTCTCTCTCATGATGCTTTCGTACTGCAGCTTCGCACCACACGACCTATCCCCAATCCTCTTTCCCCGCTCCGGCCCGCGCTCTCGTCCTCTTTCACCGTTCCAGCTCCTGCCCGCCCAGTTCGCCAGGACGGAACTTGCCCGCCGCCTGTTCGCTCCCCCGGCTCCCGGACACTGTCGGCCCTGGCGTCCCCCCCGCGGCGCCTCGGTCGCCGTCCGGTCCAGGGACTCTCGCCGCTCACGCTCTCAAAAACACCAGACCCGCAGCCGAGGACAATGAAAATCTACTTCGCAGGACCCGATGTCTTCCGCCATGACTACCTGGACGTGGTAGCCGAAATCCGCTGCCTCTGCTCCAGCCGCGGGCTCACGGCGCTCGTCCCCGGAAACGACGGGCTCACGGACCCCCAGGCCATCTACGAAAAAAACGTCTTCATGATCCGCGAGGCGGACGGGGTGATAGCCAACCTCGACCCGTTCCGCAGCCCGGTGGAGCCCGACAGCGGCACGGTCTTCGAGATGGGCTTCGCCAGGGCCCTGGGCAAGTGGGTCATCGCGCGGATCTCCGACGCCAGGAGCTACCGGGCCAAGCTGGAGGGGAACCCCCGCTGCCCCTGTGGGGACGGAGCGCTGTGCCTGCACGGCGCCGCAGTCGAGGACTTCGGGCTGCCCCTGAACCTCATGGCGTTCTTCTCGGCGGACAGCCTGGCCGGCTCCCTCGCCGAGGCCGTGGATATGGCCGCCGCCCTGAGCGTCTCGAAGACCGTGGGCTTCAGCCGGGCGCCGGGCGTCAGGGCCCCGAAGGACGAGAAGGCCGCGAAACGTGCCGCGGGCCGCTAGGTCACGCGTACTGACTCGCTCCCTGATTGCCCCGCCGCGTCTCCGCAGCCTGGACTTCCCCTCAAAGAACAGCCTCAAGAAAGCTGGACTTTCCGGACTCTCATGGCTCAGGACTCTCCGGGTTCCGGGCTCCTGACTCTCCGGGTTCCGGGCTCTTCTGACGATCCGAGACCGATAGCCGGGCTAGCTGCGGATCCGGTCGTCCGGGACGGAGTTCCGGATGCTTTCGCCTGAACGCGGGCCCGCCGCAGTCCCGGTCTAGACGAAGGAAGGGGCTGGGGCCCTATCTCGAAATGTCTGAAAATTTTTCTTGACAAAATTCGTTGCGCTGTTAAAAATTATTCGTTATTCTACAACTGAAAAAATTTTCATTTTCTCGCTATTTCTGCTGTTTGTCAGACAAGTCATCCTGTTGCGTCCGACATGGCGCGTCTCTCATGAACGCTTCAGAATCTTCATGAAACATGCCCATTCTGGAATAATTTTCGCAAAATATTTTATGAATTACTGCTGCAAATTGCTAAACTATCAATGATAATCGTAATGTAATTTCCATATTCTGTATCGACATACGATGATTGCCATGCCGCTGTCTCAATTTTTTAAATTCATTATTGCAGAAATTATCAACGAAAATATCAATAAATTTTAGTAATATTTTTAAAACAATGCTCGAATCTTCACAGCAATAATAAAATTTTATTCCATTTTATTTAAATTATATTTTTGTTTTGACCAATATTCAAATTTGTTTTTTTTAGATGTTTTATATTGATATTCCCCTTTCACTTAAATATGAACGACTGAGGGGCGCAGGGCCTTAACAAGAAGCCTGAACTCAAGCCCAATCAATTGCGTCTCATTCTTCCGAAGGTACATCATGAGTGGATAAGGGGCTAGCAGGCTACCGTTGCTAAAGCCAGCCGGTTTCATCAGCTCACCGCCCCGTTCGTTCATATTTACGTGAAACGGCAATAAGGATATAATGATTGAATATAAAAAAATATAATCCATTTTTATGATATTCAAATTTATATGCAAAAAATTGAATTTAAATTTTATGTTCAGTCGCATATCATAAATTGTTGCGGAACAATAATTTTTAAGCATTTAAAAATTTTGGGTGGATTTTTTCAAAAATTAGGCACTTCCGCAGTAAAGTGCCAGAAAAATTCTTCGGCTTCAGATTCCTCGACTCATCAGAATAATCTGGAGCCTAAATCTCATCAGGTTCCTTCAGTTCCTCTGGCCGTAAGGAACCTCCGGATCCTCCAAAACCTCCGGACCCTCCTCCTCTCCGCCTCCTACGACTTTTCAGGCTCCTCAGACCCGGGCTCCCCCGGCTCTCCCTGCCACATCAGCTCCCCCGACAACTCCGTCTCCCCCGTCTCTCCCGACAACCCCTTTTCCCCCGACCAGCCCGTCTCTTCCGACAGCTCCTCCAACCCCGCCAGCTTCGGCAGCCTTGGCTCAAAGATGTCGCCATAAAAGATTTTGTCCAGGCTGTTCAGGCCGTCCATGTCCAGTGTGCCCCAGTGCGCCGCGAACACCCCGAACATCTCCTCGAACCTGGCGGTCAAGCTCTCGAAGGTAAGCGGCTTCCGCAGTGCCTCCGGAAGGCGCGCCTGGCCCGGCATCCTCCCTGTTCCGAGGCGTCCGTCCTCGTCCTCCAGATCGTCCCGGTCCTCCAGGCCGTCCCCGTCCTCCAGATCGTCCCAGCCCTCAGGATCGTCCTCGTCCTCCCGGCCGTCCCAGCCCTCAGGATCGTCCTCGTCCTCCCGGCCGTCCCAGCCCTCTGGATCGTCCTCGTCCTCCCGGCCGTCCCAGTACTCTGGATCGTCCTCGTCCTCCCGGTCGTCCCAGTACTCTGGATCGTCCTCGTCCTCCTGGTCGTCCTCGTCCTCCTGGCCGTCCTGGTCCTCCACGCCGCCCTCGTCCTCCTGGCCGTCTACCGCCTCCAGGCCGCCCTCGTCCTCCGCGGCGTCCCCAGCCTTCTGGCCGTCACCTGCATCCAGGCAGTGCCAGTCATCCGTTGTGCGCCTGTCCTCCGGAACATGCCATTCCTCCAGGCCGTCCCCCGCATCCAGGCCGTCCAAGTCACCCTGGACGTGCCAGCCTTCAGAGCCGTCCCCGGACTCCGGGGCGAGGCCGGCATCCGCGGCGACCCTGCGCCGGGGACCGTCCCCGGCTTCCGCAACCTGGCCGCCCTCCGGGACGCGCCTGTGCCAGGGGGCGTCCGCGCCGAGCGGCCACGGGGCCTCGTCGCGTGGGTCAGGCCCCCCTCCCGGCGAAAGGTCCAGGGCCAGCGCCCGCAGGATCGACCGGGCTGTGCCGAGGCTCGCCGGGAAACCGGGCCCGTCCGGGCTGTCCCCGTCAAGCCCCAGCCCCCGGACCGACCGGTTCACGCCGCCGTAGCAGTCGGACTTCGACGTCGAGAGCTCACGGAGCGTGTGGGCTGCGCCGTGGGCGGCGAGCGCCATGAGCATGTGCGGGTCCGCCTTCTCCGCCGTGCCGGGGGCCGGCCTTCGCGTCGTCCACGAGCGGGGCGCGACGGACGCCGCCCGCGCCGCCTCGGTGTCCAGCTTCATCATGTAGACAGTGCCAACGGTCACTTCCCCGTCCAGGCGCTCGCCCGTAGCCCCGTCACGGAGCACCTCCTGGCCGGTCTCCGGGAGGCCCGCGAGCCTGAGCAGGCGGCGGATCTCGCGCTCCGTGGCGCCGCCCAGCGCGGGGGACGCGCACGGGACGCCGCCGCGCAGCCCGAGTGCGAACCCGGCCATGCCCCTCGCGTCCATGGGGCCGCAGATCCCGGCGAAGGCCTCCGGCCCCATCACGCGCCTGAGCAGGTCTTTCACGGGCGCCGAGACCTGCAGGCGGGTGTCCATGGCCAGCTTCCCGAACCAGGCCAGCCTGGCGCCCAGAACGGTCATGGCCCGCCCCAGGTGCGCCTCCATCACGAGCCCCGCGCCCGCGGGGCCGCCCGGGGCTGAGGGGCCCATCATCACGTCCACCGGCGTGCCGTCCTCCATTAACGGCATGTCGCGGTCCGGCACGATGCGCGACACCGTGCCCAGGTCGCCGTGGCGGCTCCCGAGGACGTCGCCCGCCGTGAGCGGCCTCCTCACGGCCACGGTCACCCGCACCCTGGTCAGGTGCCAGGGCGGCCTGTCGAAGGCGAACCCGTGGATCCCCCCGGCCCGCGAGTCCCAGACGTGCCGGTCCGCCGTCCTCCCGGCTGCCGCCATGATGCGTTCCGCCCCCGCCGCCACGTCGCGCCCCAGCACCCCGGATCTGGCGGCCGCCTCCAGCTCTTCGGAGGTCATGGCCAACATTGCCCGGACATCCATCTTGCTGAGTCCGAGAAGCCGCGCGCTCCGCGGAGGCAGGCCGGACCCCGCAGGAACCGGCATGACGGGAGACCTGCCCGACATGAGCTTCATAAGCTGGTCCTTCACGGCCTTGCCGAGGTCGATGAGCCTGGACCGGAGGATTGCCTTCCTGTCCATTTCAACCGCGGCCTGCCCCCGCCGCCGTTTCCCTGTGCCTCCGGCACGTCCCCCCGTTTCTGCCCGGCCCCCGGTCCCGGCGCCGTCACTGCCCCACCAGTCCGCGTCCGGGCCGTCCGGGTCCGGGCTTTCCAGATCCGTCGGGGCCCCGTCCGCCCCGAACGCCCTGACGTCGACCACGACGCCTTCCCCGCCCGGGGGGACGCGGCACGACGTGTCGGCGACCATGTCGCCCAGGAAGAACACCGCGTTCAGGAACCTCTCCTCGGCCGCGAGGGCGTCCTGGTCCTTCTGGACCACGCGTCCGACCAGAACGTCCCCGGCCGAGACGCGCGTCCCCACGCGCGCTATGCCGCGCCCGTCCAGGGCGGACGCCGCCTGCGGCCCGAGGCCGGGCACGTGGCGGGTTATCCTCTCCAGCCCCATTCTGGTCCACCCGACGGAGACGTCGTGGACCGCCAGGTGCCAGGACGTGAAGACGTCCTCGCGCACCAGCCTCTCGCTCACGGCGACCGACCCGCGGTCGTTAAGCCCGTGCCAGGCGGCCATGCCCACAGTGACGTTGCGGCCCAGGGCCAGCTCGCCCGACTCCGTGGCAGGCCCGTCCGCCAGGACCTGGCCCGCGGCCACCCTCTGCCCGGATCTCACGGCGGGCCGCTGGCTGAAGAAGGAGCCGCCGCCGGTGCGCTCGAATTTCCTCAGGGCATGCACGCGGACGCCGCCCGTCCCCGGCTCCGGGCCGCGACCGGCCTCGCCGTCCGGACCGTCGCCGGACTCCAGGCCCGGGCCGTCGCCGGCCTTCCGGGGCCGGACGTCGTCTCCCTCCGGGCCATGGCCCCGGCCGGACTCCCTGGCCCGGCCCCGGCAGTCCTCCCGGACTCGTTTCCTGCCGCCTGCCAGGTCCGGAACCTCGCCGGGCTCCTCGGCCAGGCACGGGCAGGCCTCCCCGTCCCCGTGCCTGTCGGAGTCCATGTCCGGACCGTCGCCTGCCCTGGCCGGGACCCGGTCGCTCTTCGGGTCAGGACACCCGCCGGCCTCCTCGGGCAGGCCCGGGCAGGCCTCCACGTCCCCGTGCCTGTCGGAGTCCAGGTCCGGACCGTCGACTGCCCTGGCCGGGCCCCAGAACGCCTCCCAGGCCCGGGCCCAGTCGCTCTTCGGGTCCGGACCCTCGCCGGGCTCTCTGGACGGGCCGTCGCCGGCCTCCCTGAACGGGCCCGGACATGGCTCCCATGTCCGGCCCTGGCCGGCCTCCCTGGACGGACCGGGCCAGGGCAGCCGGCACGGGCGCGTGGCGGTGCCCGTCAGGGGGCTCGGGCCTGCCTCAAGGGGCAGAACCGAGACGGACTTTCGGTCAGGGCCCCCGCGGGCCGCCCCGGGCGGGCCCCAGCCGGCCTCCCCGAACGGACCCGGACATGGCTCCCATGCCCGGCCCTGGCCGGCCTCCGGATCGTCAGGTCCGTCAGTGTCTGCCGCGGCACCGGCAAACTTCCGCCAGTCCCAGGCGGCACCCCCTGTGGTGCCTCGCCCGGAACCGGCACCGCCGCCCGTGTCTCCTCCGTCATCGGCAACGTCGTCCCCGGAGCCGTCCCCTGTCGCGCCGTCATCGGCAACGTCGTCCCCGGCGGCGCGGTGCCCAGCCGCTCCCTCCCCGGCGGCGCCGCCCGCGTCCGCGTCGTAGAGCACACGGACGGACGACCCGTCCGCTGCAACCACCGTGCCGTCACCCTCGGCAAGGAGCAGTGCTCCGGAAGCCCTGGCCACGGGGCCCTCCATGCCCGTGCCCACGAGCGGCGCCTCAGGCCGCTGGAGCGGGACCGCCCGGCGCTGGGAGCGGCACCCGGCCTCCGCGCCCTCCGGCGAGTCGTGCCCCGCGAACGGTATGAGGGAGGCGCCCGCGGAAAGCTGCTGCGAGGGGGAGACGTCCATGAGCCTCACGTCCCCGGCGGGCAAATCCTCGGCGCGGGCACCGGCGCGGCACGTGACGCCCGCGCCATCCAGGGCCCCCCCGCCGTCGAGCGGGGCGTCCGCCGGGGCCGCGGGCCAGCCCTCCACGTCCAGGGCGTCCAGCCAGTCCGGAACCTGGGCGGGGACGCCTTCCGTGACGGCGAGCTGAGGCGTCGTGAGGAAGCCATGATCGTCTATCCTGGCCAGCGCCGCCTTGGCGACGACCGACGCCTCCGGGTCATGGGGGCGGATCAGCGGCGCCGCCGCGGGGCACAGCCGCCCGTAGGCGGTCCCGAGCGGGTCGCCCTCCCGGGCTGCCAGGAGCCCGGCCGCCGCGGGGGCAAGGCGGAACTGGCTCATCTGCGCCACCCGCGAAAACGGGTTCGTGTCCTGGACGCGCTCCGTGAACATGACGTCCTGGAGAAACTTCGTGAAAGCCTGTTTCCAGTGTCTGTTGGAGAAGACATATCTGGTCCCCAGCTGCCCGTACCCCAGGCTCCACCTCACGCGGGCGCTGCGTATACTGTCCCGAAGCTCCCGGACGATGGCCAGGCAAGCCTTCTCGCCGGGTCCCAGGACCACGACGGTGCCCAGGTGGCCTGGCCCGTCGCCCGGGAGCCCCCGCGACTTGAAGCGCACTGCCGCGGACATGGCCGCCAGGATGTCGGAGCGGCGGAGGCCGTTCCCGCAGCCGCCCTGCCCGCCGGTCGCCTGGCCCTCCCCGCCGGTCGCCTGACCCTCCCCCCAGGACGCCGGGCCTTCCTCCCCGGACCACGTGCCGAAGGACCGGATGCCCTCCCCTCCGGACGGAGGCCCGCCCGGACCGTAAAGCCGCCTGTCCGCCTGCGCCCGGCCCGGCGCGGTCAGGTCGAAGTTCCCCTGGCCGAAAAAGTACTCCTCCAGCCAGCGGGCCGCGCCCCCTTCAGTCACGGGGGGGACGGGGCGGAGTTTCGAGACCGCCAGGCAGGCGGCGGCTTCCGGCGTCATGCCGAAGGCGGTCCGGCAGGAGCGGGCGCCAAGGGAGCGGCCGTCGGTCCCCCTTTCCAGGAGAAAGGCCGGCAGCTCGGAGCGGGCGAAGCCCAGGGCCCTCAGGAGGTACGCCGGAGGGAACCTGACGCCGCGGTCGAGCCTGACGAACATGAAGCCTGACGGGGAGATCTCGAAGTCAATCTGCCTGCCCCGGCGGGAGACTATGACGCAGGAACGGATTTCGAGGCCGCTCGTGGGGTGCAGGCGGACGCGGAACCCAACGCCCGGGCACCTCGTCATGGAGGGGACCGACACCGCCTCCACCCCGTGGTGAACGAAGGTCCCCCGCCCGGTCATGAGCGGGATCTTGCCGATGCCGGCCCAGAAATCCCACGTGTACTCCTGCACGGGGCCGTCCTGGCATACCTGGCCGACACCATCCCCCCCGGCCCCGGACCCTCCGGGAGCCTCCTCCGAATCTTCCGGCTCCCAGCCGTCCGGCGGCTCGGCCTCCCAGTCCGCCTCCCGGTCCGACGCCGGCTCGGCATCCCAGTCCGACGCCGGCTCGGCCTCCCAGTCCGACGCCAGCTCGGCCTCCCAGTCCGCCTCACTGTCCGATGCCGGCTCTTCCTCCCAGTCCGCCTCCCTGTCCGATGCCTGCCCCGCTTCCCGGCCCGATGCCGGCCCGGCAGCCCAGTCCGCCTTCGCGGCCGCCTCGGCATCCGGGCCCCCGTCCGGGTCCCCGTGTCCTGCCGTCCCCGCCGGAAGCGCCGCTGAGTGGCGGTACGTGACCCGCAGCTTCACCATCAGCATCGCCTGGTAGCTCACGTGAAGAGACAGGCACTCTTCCGGAGAAAGCCCCTCGGGCATCAGGTCGTATTCCAGGAAATCCAAGAAGGCCGACCCGTGGTAGTTTAACTGGAAGGCCTCCCGCAACGCAGCCTGGAGCCCGATTTCCTTCCGTAGCTCGCTGGGAGTGTCCATCTGGAGAAACCGCCGGTACGAGCGGACATGGAACTCCGACGGATCGGGCATGTCGGCGGGCTCGGCGGCCCCGCCCAGGATTTTCCTGAATCGCTTGCTTTCTGGCAGGTCAGACATCTTGCTTCCGGCGTGTCCCGCAATGGCCGGCGGGGCACGCTAACTGTATAAAATGCCGTCCTCCTCCGGCACGCGTCAGGGGGAACGGGAAGGCCGGCGGCGATGTCCGCCCCGTCGCGGGCCAGGACTCGGGAAAAAGGCCGGGGAGGCAGGAGAGACCAGCCGCTCAGTGACGAGGCCCGGGCGGGAGCCCCCGGATTCCCGGACCGACCGACCGGCTGACGAGGCGCCCGGGCAGGCTGCCTGAAGGAATCGCCCGGCTCGGACGGTTCTCGGCGGCCATCATAGTACAGCGAGGCGGCCAGCGCAAGCTTGGCGCCAACCTGCCAACTGGGCGGCACTTCGCGCGGTCTGCGCGGAACGGCGCTGATCCAGGTCGCATCCACGACCCTTGAAACCCGCAGGAAGGCCGCAGGAATTCCGCGAATTCCCCTGAGATCGTCCGCGACCGCCGCACGGCCCGCATTACTGCCGGGACAGGCATCCGCAGACGCGGGGCCGCGCCAGGCACCAGCGCCCTCCGAGTAACCGTCCGCGACCGCCGCACGGTACTCAGGAATGCCGGGACAGGCATCCGCAGGCGATGGGCCGCGCAAGGAGCGGTCCCCTCCGAGTCACCGTCCGCTGCCGAAACCGTCTCCATGTCCGGCAACGCCTCACCGCAAGCGTTCCCGTCATTTTCGAAAACAGCATCCGTATCAGGAAACGCTACGCCGCCAGAGATCCCGTCAGCGTCATAACCTGATTCGGCGTCCTGAAACTTTACGCCGTCAGCGTTCTCGTCCGCGTCATGTCCCGTACCTGTGTCCTGAAACGGTACGCCGTCAGCTGGCACATCCACGTCCGTTCCGGGGCGCGCGGTCGTCACGCGTCACGGCCCGGGCCGTACGCAAGCCTTGCGGGGACGCCGGACCGCCTAATTTTTACAAATTATGCGTAAATTTAACAATTAAGGCGAAAAAGTTCATTTTGAGCAAACTAAAGTCACGCGCCTCGGGCGGGGGCTTGCGCATACCTGACAGTGGCACCAAACCTCAAATATTTTAAAAATCAGACGATATTTTCAAAACAAGGTCAAAATGAAAATTCTGAGCAAGCCGTTCCGACTCTCCCGCTGCCGCCGTCTCCCGGACAGCTAGAGAACTCCCGGCGCACGGAACTGTTCCGTTCGCCTTCAGGCGATCCCCGCGGCAGTAATCGCAAACCGCATATGCCGTCCCCATCAGTCTCCCAAGACAAAGGATCTGAGAAAATTATTTCGCAGACTGTAAACGAGCTATATTTCACGTCTGCAATCCGGATGGTGCCTCCAGCCTCACGAGCCTTCCCGTCCGGAAAACTGCCAGATTCACGCCGGGCTATGATTCAAAGCCGCTCCACTGTGCCGGTTTGAAATTATTACCCGTTTAATTAAATGTCGAAATCTTCTTCCAGCTTTTGAGAACGAATCATGGCGAGGAGATACCAAGCCTGGGGGTTTGCCCAACCTTGCCACCCATGGGCCGATAGCCAAAATTCCGACATTTAACTAAACGAGTAATACTGCCGAATGAAACTGGCCTCCCCGGCCCGGACGGATTCCGTCAATGGGCTCCGCCGCCAGGTCACCCGACCCGGGCGGAACCAGCCGGGGCCTCCCGTCCAGGCTCCTCGGCAAGGACGGACCTCTTTCATGGGCCTCTTCTCCAGGCCTCTCGGTCCAGGCGGTTCCTTCCATAGGCCCCATCCTCTGCTCAAAGGTGACGATGGACCCCTTCCAGGGGAATTTCCTCCAAGCCCGGAGGCCGGGGCGGACGCTTGTCATGGACTCCGCAACCAGGCTCACCGGCTCAGGCGAAGACCTTCCACGGTCTCCATCGCCAAGCATGTCGTTCATGACGGTCCTCTGCCATGAGTCCCACCGCCATATCTCTCAGCGAGGACAGCCTCCTCCCATGAACTCCACAACCTGGCTCACCGGCTCAGGCGGAAACCTTACATCGTCCCCTTCGCCAGGCTCACCGGCTCAGGCGGAAACATTACATCGCCCCATACGCCAGGCTCTCCGGCTCAGCGGAGACCTTACATCGCCCCATACGCCAGGCTCACCGGCTCAGCGGAGACCTTACATCGCCCCATACGCCAGGCTCACCGGCTCAGGCGGAAACATTACATCGCCCCCTTCGCCAGGCTCTCCGGCTCAGCGGAGACCTTACATCGCCCCCTTCGGCAGGCATCTCAACTCAGGCCCGGAGACCTGACATGGGCCCCTTCGGCAGGCTCACCGGCTCAGGAGGAAACCTTACATCGCCCCCTTCGCCAGGCATCTCAACTCAGGCGTGGAGACCTGACAAGGCCCCCTTCGCCAGGCTCACCGGCTCAGGAGGAAACCTTACATCGCCCCCTTCGCCAGGCTCACCGGCTCAGGAGG
>JAISFP010000342.1 GCA_031263525.1 Deltaproteobacteria bacterium
AGGCTTTTCACTTTCTAACTTTCTAAAAAAACGCCTTGCCGAGGCGATTAGAAAGTGGAAAGTGGTCTGGGTGCTGGACTTTACCTTAACTTCCGCCGCCCGGGGCCCCCTTATCCCCCGGCCAGAAGAGGGGCGTGGTAAGATGTCCTCCAGGCAAGGAGGCCGGCATGTACAACTTTCCGGGAGCGATGATCACCACAACATCCATTGTCGCCGTGCCGAACGGCACCGGGATAGAGGTCATCGAGCGGACATGGGGCTTTCTGCCCCTGTCCTGCTCCCACCATCCCCGTTTCCGAGACGCACACCTTCATGTCATTCGACAGGTTCCATGAGCTGTACGAGCCCGTCCCCGCCTCTCCCCGCCAGTTGAGACGCAGGGAACCTCCCCTCCGCCCCACGGCACCTTCCCCTGGAGCTGTCAAGCAATCCTTGACACCTGCCGCCCCCTGGCCGGGGGGGACTGAGCCGCCTAGCAAAAACTGTGCCACAACCTGAAAAAAAGTGTGGAAATGCCTTAGTGCAATCTTTTAAAATGAGCTTGCCCGCGCAAGTGCGGGTTGCCTTCCCAGCCATCAGGTCCAGGAGGTGGACCATGACGGATGTCACCGCCCCCTTCCCGGTCATCAATTCGGCAATCGCCGTGGCCAACTGGTTCATCGGGCAGAACCAGATTGACCAGAGCGACCTAACCCACCTGAAGCTCCAGAAGATGCTCTACTTCGCCCAGGGGTGGTACCTCGCTTATCGTGACGTCCCTCTCTTTGAGGATCCCATCGAGGCATGGAAGTACGGACCTGTCGTCAGGTCCGTTTATCGTGCGCTCAACGGTCGCCCGAAGAGCGAGATCCTGACGGATCTCATCGAGGGATATGTCCTTCACGGAACCGACTACTCGGATTGGGGCACGCCAAAGATGTCCTCATGTGACGACACCGAGGACTTCATGCGGTACATATGGAATAACTATTCCAAAATGGAAGCATGGAGACTCGTGTCCATAAGTCACGCAAGAAACTCCCCCTGGGACAAGGTAGCCAATTCACCTGGAAACCGGGCGGCAGCCACGGAGAACGAATGGTATGGTGAGTATTACGATCTGGTGATACCGGTGGAACTCATGAGGTCATATTTTAGGTGGTTATTGGAAAGGCCAAAGGAAAGCTGATATGAGCAAGAACGACAATCGTTTGAAGTCATTGCCGTCTCCTGTTGAAATACCGCCTACTGATGATTTGTTGCTGGAGGATGATGCCGGAAAGTCGCTTGCTGATAATTTGAAAGATGAAAAGCCACTTACCTTAACGGCCTTTCTGTCACAGGAATATGAGGAAAAGAAGTCGCAAATTAGGAGCAATACTGCAACAATAAAAAAACTGAACGAGAAGCTTCTCTCTACGGTACAAGAAAAGGATGCAATAATATTTGATATAACAGAGAATAAGAACGCGGAAATCAGGGGAATAGAGAAGAAAATGGAAATGACGCTCCGAGACAAGGATCGCGTTGACGGTGAAAACGGCAAAATGAAAAAACTTTTTCGAGTAATCGCAATTTTCGCTTTTGCCGCTGCCATTGCCTACCTTATAGATTCTGCACTCATGGAGAACGGGATCACACCTTTAAAAATTATTTTTTCCTTATTTACAGCGGTTCCGGTACTTGTCGGGGCCTATATAGTGAACAGCAAAGATAAGAACACTAAAAACTGATTCGATGTTCAGTCGCCGAAAAGGAGCCTTGCCATGAACCCTTTTTTAAACGTCATCCTTTTCGGACTGGGCATGGTCATCATATACACTGTTCACGACATCTTCAGCCAGAAGAAGATCCGCCGCATCAAGAAGGAGATGGCGGACTACCGGGCGAGAATGGCCCGAAAGCCTTCTCCGCCCTCCGAAGAGGCCCCGGCCCCCCTGCCGCCTCCCGTCTTGAGCCCGCCCGGCCCTCTTTAAGCTCCTCCCGCACCTCCCCCCGCCTCACCGTCAAAAAGGCCCGCCACGCTCTCCTGGGAGAGCCTGGCGGGCCTTGCCGCGTCTGGGCTCACTCCTCCCCGGTAATCATGTCGAACCTCTTCAGATTGTCCTTCAGCTTCTCCCAGGCCGGGTCGTCCGGACCGTACGTCTGCCCCAGCACCTGCTTCTTCCCACCCTCCTCCGTGACGCCCATCGCCACCTCCGACAGCGACATGCACGAGCTCAGCCACGCCGCGTCCTCGACGAACAGGGGCCGCCGGACCATCGTCCAGTAGTCCGTCTTCCGCCCCCTGGCGTTCGGGCGCGTCTCGACCGACAGCGCCCCCGTCTTCTGAAGCCAGTCAAGGGAGTCCTTCACCGTGTCGTTGTCGTAGGCCATGAGCCGCGACCGCATCCGCCCGAACGGGAACGGGGCCACCTCCCTCGCCGCGAGCCGCTCCAGAGCGCGGGCGAACCGGTACATCGGGGACTCCCGCGCCCCGGACTCCCTGACCAGCTTCAGCATGTCCTTCCTCAGCGCCGCCGGGACCGGGGCCAGGCCGTTGAAGACGTCCTCCAGGAAGTCCCAGGCCTTGCACCGGACGCCCCGCCAAAACTCGGCTGTCTGGTTGGCACTAATGTTTTCCGAAAGCTCCCGTCCCAGCTTGACAGGCTTCCTGGGCCGCCCTCCGCTGGAAGCCTGCTTTCCGGGGGGGCGCTTGCGGGGCAGGCGGATCCCCATGGCCGCCTCTAGGCGTCCGAGCCGTTCCGCGATCATCTCCAGCGCATCCGCTCCCGGAGACGATGCCATCGCGGAGGCCAGCGCGGCCTCCACCTCGCGCCCCAGCTCCCCCCTGTCCCGGCAGGCCACCCTGAGTGCGCCTGTGAGCGTCAGGAGCGTCACTTTCTCCTCGCCCTTTCCCACGGACACCCTGTCCCGGCCAGGCTTCAGCCCGGCCCGGCTTGCGGCCGTCTTGACCCAGGCAGGCGGATGCCCCAGGGCGCGGGCCAGGTCGCGGAGGTCCACGGCTCGGACCTCGGCCTTCCCTATCCTCAGCGTCCTCATGGGCAGGACCGGGTTCCCGCAAGCGCCGTTCATATAGGTTTCCTTTCCCCGTAATGCGGCTTGTTCATGCGTGACACCATATCAAAAAAACGTGTGCTTTTACTGAATGCTTAATGGTTAGAAATATTTGAAAGACATTCATTTTTTTAAAAAACTTCAGCCGAACAATCCTTACCATATCTCATTTTGACATTATGTGCAAGCCAGCCTTCTTGGCCGGCGAGGAGGATAATTTTCATAGTAGCTCAAATGCTTATGCACTAATTTTTATGTAATGCGATATTGGTCAACCCCTGGATATAGGCCGATTTCAGATGTATAATTCTTACCATATCGAATTAAAATGACATTTCCTCATTAAAGAGTCAGGTAGAGTCCAGAAATATTAACCACTACATGTTGATACTACATGTTGTGGCAACGGGAGAAAAAACATACAAGAAACTCCAGCAAGGAAAATATTTATATATATAATATACTTATATCCTTTTTCTCCCCCGTCCACCTGTTTTAGCGGGTTAAGCATTATCATATTATTTTTCCTTGCTTTGTCATTTTCTGATGAAAATTGCCCTTATAGGCCGACTTTCGTCAAGAATAATGAAAAAAATAAAAACTGTTATGCATTTGATATACTGTGCAAAACACCATGCCGTTTCCTCGTCAACCCATATATCCCTTAATATATAGGCCATACAGCAGGATCGCCATTTGCCGGACCCCGACTTAGGCGAACAGTTGTTCATGCATATCGCTTTCATATGCCATGATCTTTAAGCATTCCGACAAAAATGTAGGAAAGTTATTATGGGTTTATGTTCTAGAAAATTATACCGTATGTGGCATATGTTTGGCTACCCACTCCCTACGCGCAAAATGACGCTGGCTCTACGTGAGGCATCCGAAACCGCGCGGCACTTTTTGCACCGCCGCCTCTTCCTGGCCTGCCCTGACTTGACCTGAAACGCGCCTTTCCTGGCCGTGTTCAGGTGCCGCCCCCACACCGGCTGTCGGACTGCTCCTTTCCGCCTGACGGCAGGGCATCGGTCCGCTTCAGCGCGCGCGGGAGAGTCCGTACCTCCCCCCCCTCTGGCTGTCCCCCTGGCCTGGCCTCCCAGAGCTGGCGCGGATATTGCTAGCAACTTAAGTGCCAATGGCCTCAACACTCGGACAAGAGACGTGATCCTTCCGCCTTAAAGGCGTGGCAAAAACGCTACTGTGTTATTTTTTCCGCAACAGCGTGGATAAAACAGCACACTTGCGACTTTTTCGCCACTCCAGGAGAAAGGGTGCGGAGAATGGATGATTTCATAAAGTCCGCTTATTAAGCGGGGAATAGCGGATCAAAAGGCATTATGAGCCTAACTGGCAAGATTGGCACGAAACGTGCTATATACTCTGGCATCAACCACGGGGCTCCGGCCCCACAGACCAGAGGAGACAGACAATGGCCAGCCGCACCAGGAAGACCCAGACCGCCCCGACCGACGACCAGATCACCATCGCAATCCTCAAGGACCGCATCGACGCACTCGAGGCCGAGAACGCAGCCCTCCGCGAGGCCCTGACCCTCCCCGCCGCCCCCCCCGCCCCGCCCGCCCCGAAGAACTTCGCCTCCAGGCTCAGGGACATCGCCAGGACCTGCGAGCAGTCGGGCGGATCGCTCAGGATCGTCGACATCAAGGCCGGGTGCCCGGACATGGACACCGCCGACGTGGACCGCTACCTCATCGCCCTGCAGAAGGCGGAGAAGATCGTCCTCTACTCCTACACCGCCCCCTGGTTCGTCACCCCGGAGGTCAAGGCGGCCGCGACGATGGTCGCCGGCGAGCCCAGGCACACCGTCTACTCCAAGAGCTCCAGCTGGAACAACCTGTAGCCGCCCGGACATGGCCCCCTCCTCCGGGAGGGGGCCGGGGGCCGACGTCCCGAAAAAGGAGAATGAAATGGCTAAGAACATCCTGGCCCGGAAGAGGGCCGCGAGGGCGAAGAAGCTCAGAAGCGTCCCGAAGGACACCCCCGCGCTCTACGGCGGCTTTCCCCAGCCCTTCCCCCGCCTCCCGCTAGCGGAACTCAACCCGGCGGGCCAGACGGTCCACACGCACGGCTGGGGCGGGCTGGTTGACCCGAAGCCCCGGACCGACGGGAAGAACCGCTAGCCCTCACCCTATTCACCTCAAGGAGCACGTCATGACCGCCCTGACCGCCCCCGTCCCCCAGGTGACCTTCGTCGGCCACCTGGCCCTGGCCGCCGAACCCGCCCTCCTCGAGGGTGCCGCCCTGGCCGACCGGGCCGCCGCCGCTATGCCTGCCGTCCCCGACGACCTGCCCTCCGCCCTCGACGCCCTCCGGAACGCCCGTGCCGGCCTCCTGGCCTGCGTCTCCGCCATGTCCATGTGCTGGCCCGCGCTCGCCCCCGTGGAGGCCGTGACGGACCTCAGCCCGCGCGTCAGGGGGCTCGGCCTGCACTTCGTCATGGCCAACTCCTACCTCCACGCGGCGATTGGCGGCCTCGACTGCGTCATCAGCTGGCACGACGACACCGTCGACCGTGACCTCAGGGAGTGGGAGCTCGGCTCCTTCCTGAAGAGGGCAGGTGCCGCGGTGGACGATGCCTGCCGCAGGACCGGGGGAGCCGCCGAGGTCTGCCGCCGGCTGGCCGGGGAGTTCAGGCTCCACTTCGGCTCCCCTGCCGTTGACCCGGACCCGCCTGCCGGGATACCATCCTGACCGGAGGACCACACCATGAGAGACCTGATCGTGACCGTGGAGTACGCCGCGTCCGGGACGCGGTACGTCCTGAGCGGCCCCGCCCCTGCCGAACCTTCCGGAGCCGGGCCGCTGAAGCTCGGCCAGCAGGGGCCATTCTTCACCTTCAGGGTGGAGGGTGTGCCGCGCAACGTCCATCCGGAGGCGGTGGCCGACAGGATAGCTGCCGCCTTCGACGCCAGGGGGGAGCGCCCCGGCCATGCCTGGCACGTGGCCTTCAACGTCGCCTGGGCCAAACTCCGGGATGTCGGGCTCGAGGCCGAGAAGCCGGGTGTCAGCATGGACGACCTGGTCGAGCTCACGGGCAGGCCGCACTCCGCCCTGAAACGGGCGGTGAGCTGGGGTCAGCTCCCGGTCACCCGCCCGTGGAAGCCGGGAGGAGCCCAGGCCACATCCCAGGTCAACCCGGCGGACCTGGCCCTGTTCGAGGAGCGCTTCCCGGCGAGGCCGAAGGGCCGCCCCCGCAAGAAGGATTGACACTCGACCCGGGCCGTGCTACCGTCTCCCCCGGTCAGTTTCGATTGGCTGGCCATTCGCTTGAACACCGGAGCCCCCCGTAATTCTGCGGGGGGCTTTTTTCGTTCGGGGTTGACGCTCGGTCCGGGATCGTGCTACAGTGCCTCCAGCTGAAATAGTCTGTCTCATCTGGTCATCCTCCTAGCCCTCCGGCCCGCTCGCCGGGGGGCTTTTTCATGCCTTGACAACTTTCTCGTCAGTGATTATCATCATTTCACCATTGCTTTCTTTCCATGCGTTTAGGCCCTTCGCCCTTCCGGCGGGGGGCCTTTTTAGTTTCCGGCCCGTACTGTGCTAAAATGCGTGGCATGACTGCTAATCATGCACATAGGCCGTTGTTCATGGTGGGCCTGAAGGACATAGCCCGGACGCTCGGATGCGGAATCCGCGAGGTCAAGATGCTCATACGCGACGAGGGCTTTCCGGTATGCCGCGTGGGCAAGGCGTACATGACCACTCCCGAACGCGCCCTCGAATGGATAGAGTCCAGGATACCCAGGCCGACCCGGAACGAAGGCCGGGACAGCTGAAGTTCTGACAGGACACGGGTTTTCTCGCGATTCGGACGCCGCCCTGTGCCGGATGGCGGGGTAACGGCTTTTAGCGTCTTTTACCGTGCTTTCAGCGTCTAATAGCATACTTATATAGTGACTTATAGTCCAAATATACAAAAGCCCCCTTCCGCCGTCTTCCCTCTTGCTTTATTCTCCCTGCATATGCCTGCTTTCCGGGAGTCCGCACTCTCATTTTCATGAGGTTTTGCGGACTCCCGGACCAGGCACCTGGGAACGGACGATGGAGATACCCTCCATGAAAAGGGGCGGCACTGCCGCCAGGGATCTGGACATTCCTCCAATGTGTTGGTCAGCGGGGGCCGCTCCCGTGCCGGAACCTACGCCGGCACGGAAGCCGGCCCGAGCGAAGCCAAGGCCGAAAGCCAAGCCGAAGGCGGAACTCGTCCCGAAGATCACCGTGACGGTGGACAAGGTCGAGACGGTCCAGACCGCGCACGGCCGGGTTCCCGCCGGGGAACGCTTCGAGACGTTCATCGAGACGTTCGAGCGCACCGAGGACTGCGAGACGGCACTCGAGGAGTCAGGGCTCTCCGTGGTCCAGGTGATCGACTATCGCGCCAGGTGCCCGGAGTTCGACGCCAGGTGCCGCAGGATGCAGAAGGTATTCACCTTCCGCGCCGAGATGCTTCTCCAGAGGCAGGTGAAGAGCGGCGACATCGAGCCCAAGCTCCTCGTCTTCTTCCTCGAGCACCTCCATCCGGACTTCAGGAAGTCCGGCACGGTCAACGTCAAGGTGAAGGCCACGAAGACGATGAGGCTGCTTGTCTCGGACACTAAGACGCTGGCCAGGATGAAGGAGATTTACGAGGAGTTCGGCGAGTCGTCGAACACGGAGTCCGGAACGGAATGGCGGAACAGGCGCTACAACTAGACTGGGACACCCCCGCAGGACGCGAGGCCGCCGCGTATGCCATGTTCGCCATGGCCTGCTCGTCGTGCATGGCCAATTTCGTCCGGCACATGCATCCCGGCTACATGATGGGCTGGTTCCACGAGGAGATCTGCGACGAGCTTGACGGCTTCCTTACCGGGGTGTTCCGCAGGGAGTCGCCCAGGCTCCTCATAGCCGCGCCGCCCCGGAGCGGCAAGTCAGAGCTGGCTTCCAGGATGTTCCCGGCCTACGCCTTCGGGAAGTTCCCGGACATCCAGCTGATATCGACGTCGTACAACGCCAACCTGGCCTCGGCGATGAGCCGGGACGTCCAGAAGATCATGGACTCGGACGCCTACCGCGAGCTCTACCCGGAAACCCGCCTGGTGCCGAAGGGCCGCAGGACGGACGGGGACTCGGAATACCTCCGCCAGGCGGGGTACTTCGAGATCGTCGGGCACGAGGGGATCTACAGGTCGGCAGGGATCGGCGGCACCATCACCGGGGCCGGGGCCGACATCATCATCATAGACGACCCGCTGAAGAACAGGGAGGAGGCCGACAGCCCCACGCTCAGGCAGAACGTCTGGGACGCCTACGTGTCCACCCTGTACACCCGCCTCTCCCCCGGCGGGGGCATCATCCTGATCCAGACCAGGTGGCACGAGGACGACCTCGCGGGCCGCATCCTGGAGGCCATGAAGGGCGGCGGGGAGCAATGGCGCTGTCTCAGCTACCCGGCCATAGCCGACTGCGACGAGCCGCACCGGAAAGCCGGCGAGGCTCTTCATCCGCAGCGCTTCAGCCTGAAGGCGCTGGAGAAGATCAGGCAGAACATCGGCTCCTTCGAGTTCGCCGCGCTCTACCAGCAGCGCCCTGCCCCCGACGAGGGGGCTGTGTTCCGCAGGGACTGGTTCCGGCACTGGACGCATGCCGACCTGCCCGCGGATTTCCGCCGCATCATCATGAGCTGGGACATGACGTTCAAGGACGGCGCGGGCAACGATTTCGTGGTGGGCCAGGTGTGGGCCAGGAAAGGCGCCAACGCCTACCTGCTCGACCAGGTGCGGAAGCGGATGGGGTTCGTGGAAACCTGCCAGGCGGTGAAGGAGATGGCCGGCAGGTGGAGGCCGCGGGGGCTCCAGGAGATCCTGGTGGAGGACACAGCCAACGGCCCGGCGGTCATAGACAGCCTCAAGAAGCTGGACGACGTGGACAGGCTGATCCCCGTGAAGCCGGACGGTTCCAAACGCGCCCGCGCGCACGCGGTCACGGCCTTCCTGGAGGCCGGCAACGTCTACTTCCCGGCGGACGCCCCGTGGACCGGGGAGCTGGAGCACGAGCTCCTCTCGTTCCCCTCGGGCGCCCATGACGACCAGGTGGACGCGCTCACCCAGGCGCTGAGGCGGCTGATGATCCGTCCCGAGGGGGCGGGCATCATGTCGGCCGGGCCCAGGTCTTCCGGCGGCTCGGGGGCGTCATGGGGGTTCATGTTTTGATACGCGACCTCCTGAGAAGGCTTTTCAAGGCCGCCCCGGCCCCCGTCCCGCCCCCCAGGGCAGTGCCGGTATTCTGGAAGGCCCAGGGTCTCGGGGAGCTGGCGGAACAGCTCCTGGCCATGCCGGACCCGGACGTCATCCTGAAGGCGGCGGGGGTGAAGCGGCACGATCTCCGCAAGCTCACCTTCGACGACGAGATCTACCAGGCCCTCTCCACCAGGGAGGAGGGGCTGATGATTGTCCCGGTCCGCCTGGAGCCCACGGAGTCCGAGCAGTCGAAGTTCATCACCTCCAGGTGCCTCACCCCGGAGATCGTCCGGACCCTGGTCTCGGGCGCGTTCAAGGCCAAGCTCTATGGCTACAGCGTCATGGAGATCATCTGGGACAAGGAGGCATGGGGGAAGGAGGGGGTGTTCGTGCCCCTGGACATAAGCCTCCGGGCGATGGAGCGGTTCGTGATCCGCCCTGACGGGACGCTGGTCCAGCTGGCCTCGGGCTCGGCTGCCGGGCTGGAGGGCGACCCGGCCCTCCAGAAGAAGATAGCCGGCCTGCCGGGGGCGGCGGGGATGGCGGCGGTGATGGACACCCGTTACAAGTTCCTCCTGACCCGGAACGAGCCCACCTGGGACAACCCCTACGGCGAGGCCCTCCTGTCGAGGCTCTGGTGGCCGTGGTTCTTCAGGCAGAAGGCCTGGAACTTCTACGGGCAGTATCTGGAGAGGTTCGCCATCCCGATGCTGGTGGGGACCGGGGAGGACCTGGAGGCGATAGCGGCGGCCCTCGCGCGGGCTCAGCAGGACGCCGTCATAGCCGTCCACACGGGGGACGAGGTGAACTCGCTCTCCGCCAACGGCTCCGGCCACGAGCTCTACTCGGGCATGGAGGAGATGATCGTCCGGAGGATAGAGAAGGTGGTCCTGGGCCAGACGCTCACCAGCGGAACTGACGGGGGGAGCGGGAACCGGGCCCTGGGCCAGGTCCACAACTCGGTGCGGGCCGACAAGACCAAGGCGGACGTCGAGCTCGTCCGACCCACCGTCCAGAGGTACGTGGACGCCTGTTTCGTCCTGAACGGCATGAAGGGGGACATCCCGGAAGTGATCTTCGGGGACGACCGCCAGCTGGCCGAGGACAGGGCCGCGAGGGACGCCGTCCTGAAACAGGCGGGGATAGTGGCCGGGTACTCGGAAGACTACCTCATGGACAACTACGGGTTCAGGCCCGGGGAGATCGAGATGCCCGTGCCGTGGGAACCGCCCGTGCCGCAGATCCCGCCGCAGGACGGGGAGGAGGAGGACGACGAGCTCCCGCCTGATGAGCTTCCGCCGGGAGAGGGGGACGACGCTCCCGAGATGAAGGCGTCGGCGGGCGGGGCTACCTTCGCGATGGAGGAGTCCGTGGACCTTAGGATCGAGGCCCTGGCTCTGTGGGGGGCGAAGAGGGCCGGAAATCCGATCGATCCGGACTCCATCAAGGCCGCTATCCTAGAGTCTGACTCGCCGGGGGAGATGCTCAGGCGACTTGGCGAGCTGGAGATGCGGCCCGGATTTGCCGAGAGGCTTTACAAGGTGAAGAGGGCCGGGATCGGCATCGGGGGGGAGCTAGCGCGCGATGCATGACTGGCTGGCGTTCATGAACAAGGAGACCGTCCCCGTGGACAGGTACTCCGGCATGTCCCGTGCCGCGAAGCTGTCGGCGTTCACCGTGACGTGCGACGCTTCCGTGGAACAGCTGGAACAGGTGAAGAAGGCACTGTTCGAGAACTACCGACGCGGGGGAACTTTCGCGGATTTCAAGAAGGCGGTCAGGGAGGGGGATCTCGGCGGGCTGGGGAAGCTGCCTTCCTACCGGCTGGAGAACATCTACCGGACGAACTGCAAGGAAGCCGTCAGCATGGGCGGCTACCTGGAGCAGAAGGAGGACGAGGACATATTCCCGTATTTCAGGTACGACGCCGTGAACGATTCCCGGACACGGGCCAGCCACCGGGCGCTTAACGGAATGATATTCAAGTTCGGCACTCCGGAGGCGGACCTGATATATCCGCCTAACGGCTATCAGTGCCGGTGCACGGTGCGGCTCATGTCGCAGTGGGAGGCGGATGCCCTGGGAGGGCCGACGCCGACTGCCGAGATCCGCAGGGTGCTGGCGGCAAACCCTCCGGACAAGGGCTGGGAAGGTCCACCGTTCGGAGGCGTCTCGGCGACCTCGCCTTCCGCTTCGATGGAGTTCGGGTCGGTCAGGGAAAGACTCGGTGAGAAGGGCAGGGATATCGTTTCTGATGACGAGTTTGTTGCCGAACTGGAAAGGATGAAGGACAGTCCCGAAGACGCCGGAGCCGTCTTGAAGATGGTGCCGGAATCGGAGACGGGACCTGCGGACAGGGGCACGGAAGAGATTCAGAGATACGACATGTCGCTCCCTCCCCCTGCCGGCCTGGAGTGGGACAGTGAGGCGAAAGAGATCAGGGAGCAGCTGGGCAAGGATTTGGTGGAGGATTTTAAAAAGGCGGGAATGGCTGGGGAGTCGGCGACGGCCAAGTCCGTGGACTCGATGCTGCTCAAAATGATGGGCGACATCTACGATGGGCTGTGGGAATTGGGCGGGAAAGAGAAACTGATGTCCGTACAGGAGGATATGATACGAATTGAGGAAATCCTGTACAAATGGAAGAACTATCCGTCGGATGTCAGGTCGCCTTCGTTAGACAGGGACCGTTACAGCGCAGACGCGCTCAAGTTTCTGAGTTTGCCGCAACTGCTCGTGGTTAATTTCCAGTCTTCGGGTGCCCTGTGCACACACGCGAGATATGTGTTAAGCGATGGATATGGTAAGATGCCTGAGGATCAGAAGAGGATAAACGAGAAGCGCAAGGCGAAAATCCTGGAGATGTACAGGGCGAACGAGATTATACACGATGCCTTGAACAGGAGGGTCGACAGGGAAGAGAGGACGCTCTACAGGGGAATGGGCTCGTACCCGGAAACGAACACGGGGGAGCAGCTTGCGGAAGTGCTTCGTGTCGGAAAGCCGGGGTCGACGATAAAGTTCCGCAGGATAACGTCTTTTGCGGAAGGGACGGGAGTGGCAGACAGGTTTCTGACCATGTTCGGCGGAAGTGGCGAGAAGGTGATGTTCCGGGTCAGGACGGGCAAGGCCATGCCGATGAGGGCGGTAGCAGAGGTGCCGGAGCTCGAGGAGTTCAACATGAAGAACGGGTCCGTCTTCAGGGTGGACAAGGTCGGATACGAGCTGATTGATACCGAGGAGCATGCCTGGACTCCCGAAGGCGAGTGGAAGCCCGTGAAGAAAATGGTCCTCATGGCTGACGTTACGCTTCTCGACGGGGAGAAGGAGTCAGACTATGTCTTCTTCATTTGACGTTCCTTGTTCCGCAGGAAGCTTTCGTGGTTGATTTCATCGATTCTGGCGTTGGTTTCAGCGTCAAACTGGACGCAGCCATCGAGGATCCACTCCTGATGGATTTTGAGCATCCTGTACCAGTCTCCGGACTTCTTGAGCTCGACCACTTCAGGAGGATCCGGAACCCAAGTGCCGAAAAAATACCTGCCGTATCTGAGATCGTTCCCGTTCCCGTCGATGAAAGCGTTCAGATATCTCATGATACACCTCCTTTCAAGAGGCAATGATTATGATTAACACAGTGACCGGGTCAGGTCAAGAGTTCTTCCTCAGGGTCGGGGCCGAGTTCGACTCGTCCCCCGGCAAGGGTCTTCGGAGGTTCACGGGCACCGCATACGGCGGGGGGATCATCACGGACCACGGCATGTGGGACAGGGTTATCTTCGACCTGAAGACCACGAGGGCGGCGGAGAAGATGCCGGTCCTCCTGGATCACGAGCAGGGCCAGATAGTCGGGTACACCAGCTCGGTGAAAATCGGGTCCGCCATAACGGTGGAAGGTTTCGTGGCCGAGGGGGAGGCGGGCTCAAAGGTGGCCTCCCTGGCCGACCAGGGGTTCCCCTGGCAGATGTCGGTCCGCATCATGCCGGAGACGGTGGTGAGGCTGGACGCCGGCGAGATGATGAAGGTGAACGGGCACGAGGTGGAAGGCCCGGCGGCGGTCTTCAAGGACAGCCTGATCCGCGAGGTGAGCTTCTGCGCCCTCGGGGCTGACCGGGACACGGAGGCCAACGTATTCAACATGAAGGAGGTCTCGATGGAGACGAAGCCGGAGGGCCAGGACAGGGACCTGGCCATACAGGCGATTAACGATGAGAAGAACCAGTTCAGGCTCGAGAACGAGGCCCTGAAGTCCCGCCAGGCGGCCTTCGCGGCCGAGAACGCGGAGCTGAAGGGGCGCGTGAAGGCCCTGGAGTTCGAGCGCAGGACGCTCTCCGAGTCGCTGGACGCCGCCAGGAAGGAGGCCGACGCGGTCAGGGAGAGGTTCGACCTGCTCCGCAGGACGAGCCGCGAGTCCGTCCTGGCGGAGGACTTCAGGCGGCTGAACATGTCCTTCGACGCCGGGAACGACAACATCCGCGCGGTGATCCAGACCGACGACGCGGTGTTCGAGGCGTTCCGCAAGGCGCTGGGCGAGCTGAAGCCGGTCGTGACCCCGCCTGCGGGGGCGTTCGAGAACATGACCGCCGATGGCCCCCTCGGGGGCGAGGCGAAGATGACGCTCTCCCAGAGGGCGGCCGAGATAAGGGAGAAGGAGAAGAGGAATGTCAACTGACCTGATCAAGGCCCCGGTCCTGAGCGACCTCATCAAGAGCGAGCAGGCGAACTACCTGGGGCGGGAGGCGGCGAAGGTCACCTCGTCGGCCGCGCTGGCCCCGGGGACGGTGCTCCAGGGCGGCCCGGGGGCGGCGATCCCCTGGGACCTGAGCGACCCGACCGAGATCTACGCCGTCCTGCTCACGGCCGTCCCGGCGGACTCGACCCCCCTGGACGTGGCGGTTCTGTACGCGGGCCCGGCCTCGGTGAACCCCGACTACCTGGTCTGGGACAACACGGCCTCCGCCCAGAACATCGTGGACGGCCTGGCCGAGCTGAAGGCCAGGCACTTCATATTCACGAGGGAGCCGGTCACGTCCTCTCTCTACCCCGGCCAGATCAACCGGGTGCCGGACTGACGGCCACAGGAGGCGACGATGATCAATCCTTTCGACACGCTGAACGCCGGGTTCTCCCTCGCGGAGATGACCGCAGCCATCAACCAGCTCCCGAACCGCTACAGCAGGATCACCGAGCTGGGCATCTTCTCGGACGAGTCGCTCCACAGCAACGTGGCGATAATCGAGATCAAGAGGAACGCCTTCTCGATCCTCCCGACCCGGCCCTGGGGCTCTCCCGGAACCACCGGCAAGGACAGCGAGCGCGAGCTGAAGTCGCTCATCGTCCCCCACACCCCGTGGGAGGACACCGTGCTCGCGGCGGACGTCATCGGGATCAGGCGCTTCGGCTCCGACAGCACCCTCGAGACGGTCCAGGACAAGGTCCTGGAGAAGCTCCAGCAGGCCAGGGACATCTTCGACATCACCGACGAGTACAGGAAGGTGAAGGCGCTGCAGGGCATCGTGCTCGACGCGGACGGCACTTCCCAGCTCTTCAACAGCTTCTCCTTCTTCGGCATCACGAAGAAGTCCATCGACTTCAAGCTCGGGGACACCACCGTGAACGTGCCGACCAAGGTGAGGGACCTGAAGAGGTACCTGGAGGACAACCTCATGGGCGAGACCATGACGGGGGTCCGCGTCCTCGTGGGGCCGTCCTTCTACGACAAGCTCGTGAACCACGTCTCGGTGAAGGAGATCTTCCTGAACTGGGCGGGCGCCCAGGTGCGGCTCGGGACCGACCTCCGCTCCGGCTTCGAGCTGGAGGGGGTGACCTTCGAGGAGTACAGGGGCATGGTGCCGAAGCCGGACGGCTCCGGGACGATCCAGTTCATCCCGGACGCCCAGGGGGTGGCCGTGCCGACCGGCACCCGGAACGCCTTCAGGCGCTTCGTGGCCCCGGCGGACTACATCGACACGGTGAACACCCTGGGCCAGCCCTACTACGCCCGCCAGGAGACCATGCCGGGGAACAGGGGCATCCAGCTCTTCGCGCAGTCCAACACGCTGCCGATCTGCTGCCGTCCCGCGCTCCTGGTGGAGGTCAAGACCAGCAACTGACGGGAGGTCAGCCATGGCCTACGCCACCCGTGACGACATGATCACGAGGTACGGTAAGCCGGAGATCGAGGGGCTCGAGGCGGACGGGGCGAAGGGGGCGGGATCCGTCACGGCGGCCCTCAGGGACGCCGCGGCGGAGGCGGACGGGTACGTGGCCGTCCGCTATGCCCTCCCCCTGCCCGCCGGGAAGGAGTACCAGTCCCTGAAATGGGTGTCCTGCGACATGGCCCGCTACAGGCTGTGGGAAGGCAAGATCAAGGACGAGACGGACACCGTGTACATGCGCTACAGGCGGGCGGTGTCCTTCCTGGAGGCTCTGGCGAGGGGGGACGCGAAGCTCCTCGCGGACGACGGCTCGGTCCCCCCCCTTTCCGGACAGGGCGGCTCCATCAAGGTCTTCTCCGAGAGGGGCAAGGTCTTCACCAACGACGTGCTGAGGATGATGGACTATGGGAGTGATTGAGGTCCAGCTCCACACTCTGGCTCCGCAGAAGCTCATTGAGCTGAAACGTAATCTTGACGAGTCAAAGCTTGACCGTGTCAAGGAGCTGATTGCCAAGCAGCTGAAGGCCCTGACAATAGACAGGTTCATGACGCAGACGGATCCGTGGGGCGGACGGTGGATTCCGTCACAGAGGATCGTGAGTCAGGGGAAGAAAATAGAGCGGTACGAGGCGGCGAAAAGGCGCTACCCGGAAACGAAGAGGCGTTACGACGAGAGGCATGCCAGATGGGTCGCCGCCGGAAGGAAGGGCAGGGAGCCCAAGGCACCCAGGGAGCCGAAACAGCCGATGGATCGCTCGTCGCCTCTGACCATGGCGGGACAGACGCTGGTCGACACTACCAGGCTCAGGGACTCGTTCGAGGTCATGAAGAAGGGCGGGGAGGTCGTCCTGACCCAGAAAGACAACAGCGGCCAGGCACGGTTCGGGGCTCCCGGAGCGGTGTCCAACCTGGTGTACTTCCCCACTCACCAGTGGGGACTTCCCGCGAAGAACATCCCGGCGCGGCCCATGCTGCCGATACGCGGGAACGCCATTGATCTTCCGGAAACGTACAGGACGGCGGTCATGAACACCGTGAAGACCTGGCTGAGGAGATATGTTACCTGACGGGAACTACCTCTTCGCAGAGAAGGTCATAGTCGCCAAGCTGAAGGAGGCCGCCGGTGAGGATGTCCACGTGGAGTGCATAGGATCCACGGATGACCTCCAGGCGGCGAAGCACAGGTTCCCCGGCCTGTACGTCCTGTTCGCGGGGGACGAGGTGTCCCCGGCCCAGGCGGGGGCCGGGAAGGCCGTCCAGGCGGTCCAGCACTGGATCGTCTCGGCGGCTGTGAGATGTTCCGACACCCTTGGCACGGGGTCCGCGGCCAGGGAGACGCTCGGCAAACTTTTTCTCAAGGTCCTGGTATCGCTCCAGGGCTACGAGGTGGCTCCGGGAATGACGCTGTCGAGGACGACATGCGCCCTCCCGGTAATGTACGAGAGCGGCCACGCGTTTCTGGCCGCCGAATTCCTACTGACCGTAGACATAGCAGGAGGCATCTGAATGGCCGACAAGAGAATCTACTACAGGGGACAGGGCAAGATCTTCGCCTACACGCGCGTGCTCGAGAACGGGCTCTACGTCCCCGGCGAGGGCATCTGGCTGGGCAACGCCCCCAACTTCACCCTCACCATGAACGTCAACAAGGTGGAGCACAGGGAGTCCTACAGCGGCCAGAACCTGGTGGACGTCTCCTACATCACTGAGAAGACGGCCTCCCTGACGGCCACGCTGGAGGAGTTCTCCGCCTTCAACCTGGGTCTCTGCCTGAACGGCACGACCACGAAGGTTACTGCGGACACGGCCAAGGAGGTGACCTACGCCGCCCTCAAGGCCGGCTCCACCTACCTGCTGGGCGGGGACATCAACGTGAAGAACGTCGAGCTGGAGGACGACTCCGCGGCGGCCCTGGTCCTGGACACCGACTACACCCTGGACGCCGGGCGCGGCTCCTTCACCATGCTGGTCGACAAGGCGTCGGGCGGCAAGGCGGAATACGACACCGACGGCTACGACCTGACAGCCCTCTTCACCCAGCCCGACGCCGAGTGGTGGGTGCGCTTCGAGGGCAAGAACATGCTCGACGACGGGGCCCCCACCGTGGCCGACTTCTTCCGCGTCAAGTTCGACCCCGCCCAGAACCTGGGGCTCATCAGCGCGGAGATAGCGCAGTTCGAGCTCGCCGCGTCCCCCCTGGCCGACGAGACCCAGCCCGCGAACGGCCCCCTGGGTCAGTTCGGCTCCATCAAGATCGTGAGGGGCGCATGACATCCGCCACCGGATCTGGCATCCTGACCCCCCCCGCCGTCTTCAGGGTGACGGTGGGGGGTGACGAGTACGAAGTGTGCGAGTGCCGTCCCTGCGACATCCCCCCCCTCATGGAGTTCCTGGAGGCGGCGGACGCCTCGAAACTGAAGGAGCGTCTCGGGGGAAAGGACGGCGGCGCCTTCGACCTGGGGAGCTTCCTGACCTTCGTCAGGGACCGCCCTCCGGACGTGTGCCGGCTTCTCGCGGCCATACTCGACCCGGCCCCCCTGGGGCCGGGAAGCGGGAAGTGGAGGGAGGCTGCCTCGGCCAGGTTCATGGCCCTTCCCGTGAGCCAGCTGACCGCCGCCCTGGGGAAATGGCTGGAGATCAACGGCTCTTTTTTCGCCAGGATGGCGGCCCCGCTGATCTTCGGGGCCGCCGAGTTCCTGAGACAGATCCAGACCATAGTCGAAGACAACCTGGCGCTGATGAAGTTGTCCGCTTCTGGGAGCGCATGACCGTGGAGGCCGCGATGCACGGCATGGGCTTCCTGGAGGCGGCGCGCACCCCGGCGCGGAGGCTGGCCGAGATGCGGGAGATCCGGAGATCGGCTGACGCGGAGGCGAGGCTGGGTCGGCTCGCCGACCTGGGCTCCCTGTTCGGGTCGTCCGCCGGCAGGAGGCACCTGGACTCTCTGACGGAACTGGCCGCCCCGGCGTCCGGGTCCGAGCATTCTTACGTGACGGAGTGAGGGCATGGCGGGCGACTTCGACATCAAGATAAACATCAAGACCGTCCTGGACGGGGCGGGCGGCCTGGACGAGATAGTCGCAAAGCTGAAGGAGCTCCAGGAGGCGGCGGCCCAGGTCCAGGCGGAAGGGGCGGAAGGCGGGATCGTCAGTCCGGAGGCCGTGGCCCGGATGAACGCCGCGCTGGCCGGGTTGACTTCCGGGCTCGGGAGCGGGGCCGCCGAGGCGGCGGCGGCGGCAGGCGAGGCGGGGGAGGCGGCGGCCGAGGCCATCGCCGAGGCTTCCGCGGAGGCCGGGGAGGCCGCCGGCGAGGCGGCAGAGGAAGCGGCGGAGACCACCGCCGACGCCGCCGGGGAGGCCGCGGAGGCCGCCTCGGACGCGGCGGAGGAGTCGGCGGAGGCCGCCGAGGAGGCGGCGGAACAGTCCAGCGAGGCCTACATCGCCGGGCTCGAGGGGCTGGACGAGAAGCTGAAGGAGGTGGCCGAGGACGGGGGCATAGACGTCCTGAACCTCTCGGGCGCGTTCGACTCGCTCAAGGGCGCCATCAGCGGGGCGCTCGGCGCCCTCACCGCGTACGCCTCCTACTCGGGGCTCAAGGGCCTGACCGAGAGCATCATCTCCACGGGGGCGGACTTCGAGGCGACCATGCTCCAGGTGAAGGCAGTCACCGGGGCGACCGAGGAGCAGTACGAGCGGATGGGCGAGGCCGCCAACCGGCTCGGGGCGGAGACGGAGTTCTCCGGGAAGCAGGCGGCTCAGGCGCTGAACTTCCTGACGTCCGCAGGGCTGGACGTCGACCAGGCTCTCTCGGCCCTGGCGGGGACCCTCGACCTGGCGAGCGCGGGCGCGCTGGACCTGGGCACGGCGGCGGACATAGCCACCAGCATCCTGTCGGGGATGGGCCTGGAGGTGGAGCGCCTGGGACGAGTCAATGACGTGCTCGTCAAGACGGTGAACACCTCGAACACCTCCCTTACCGAGCTGGGGGAAGCCTTCAAGGTCGTGGGCCCGACCGCCAATTCCCTGGGCTACGACATAGAGACGATAAGCGCCCTTCTGGGCCAGCTCGCGAACGCGGGCATAAGGGGGAGCACGGCGGGAACCTCGCTCAACGCGGCGCTCCTCGCTACCCAGAAGGCGTTCGACCATTACGGGGTGTCGGCGAAGAACGCCGACGGGACCACCAAGGACTTCGTTGACGCGCTCGATCTCCTGCGGGAGAAGGGCGCGGGCGCCACGGTGGTGAGCGACATCTTCGGGCAGGCCGCCCTGAAGAGCGTGCTCTCGCTCCAGCAGAGCGTGGAGAAGGACGCGGACTCGGTCCGCGAGGCCATCCGGTCCGTGAGGGATGAGTCCGACGGGGCCGCGCTGGCGGCGGCGGAGACGATGCGGCAGGGGTTCAAGGTCGTCATGGACGAGCTGGGAGGCGCCCTGGAGGGTATCGGCTCCGCGTCGTTCGAGAGGTTCCTGGATCCTCTGAAGGAGGCGATCAGGGGCGTGACGGAGGCGGTGGACCATGCCTCGCCCCAGTTCCAGAAGTTCACGGACGGCCTGATGAAGGCGGCGGTGACCGGCTTCAAGGCGCTGGCATGGCTTGTCGAGGCCGGCGAATGGTTTCAGAAGAGCGCCGTCACGACCGGTCTGATGACTTCGGCGATCGTCCTCCTGGGGACGAAGATAACGGTCGTGCTCGTGAAGGCCGTCAGCGGCTTTATCGTCAGTCTCGGGAGAGCGCTCGTGGCCTCGGCCTCGGTCACGGCGCAGATCAAGGCTGGCACGGTCACGGCGGAACAGGCCGCCGCGATGCAGAAGGTGCTGGACGGCGCCTATTCGGCCGGAATGATCCCGAAGGGCGCGTACACGTCCATGACACGCCAGCTGACGGCGGTCCAGAACCGTGAGGCCCTGGGGACGAGGGCGCTTTCCGTAGCCCTGAGGGAGGAGGCGGCGGCGGCGACCGCCGCCGCCACGGCCGGAGGCGCAGTCGCCGCGTCTTCCGGGGCGGTGGCGGCGGCTTCGGGGGCGGCCGCCGCCGCGTTGGCTTCCGAGACTGCGGCGGCAGGGGCCGCGTCGGCGGCACTTGCCGCCGAAGGGGTGGCGGAGACCGGGAACGTGGCCGCTACCGCCAGGGAAACTGTGGCTTCGGGAGCCGCCGCCACGGCGCTGAGGGCGGAGGCGGGGGCGGCGGGAACTGCGGCGGCCGCGCTGACCGGCGAGGCGAGCGCGGCGGCCACGGCGGCCGCGGCGAACGCCGCCGTCGCGACGACCTCGCGGGCGGCGGCGGGCGGACTTGCCGCCGAAGGGGTCGCGGCAGGCGGAGCGGCCGCAGGTCTGACAGCCGCCGGAACTGCGGCAGGTGCGGCCGCCGGAAGGATGGGGCTCCTGCGCGGAGCCATGATGATGCTTGGCGGCCCGGTCGGTCTGGCGCTGATCGGGATAGCAAGCCTTGCCGGGGTTCTTTCATATCTGAAAGATTCCGCGCAGAACGCCAAGCAGGCCATCATCGACCAGAACGCGGCTTTCATCGACGCCGCCAAAAGCGTAGCCGACTACCACGGCGAGCTGGTGAAGCTTCACGAGGAGCAGAGGAAAGGCGTCGACATCTCGGAAAGGCTGGCGCAGGCGGCAAAAGCCTACGCGGAATCCAAGGGGGCCTCGCCGGAACTCGTGGCCCTGGGCGTCACGGCCACGCCCGAGGATACCGAAAAGGAGCAGCTGAGGGCGCTTTACAAGGCCAGAGATTCAATAAGGGAGTCGATGCGGGCGGAACTCCAGAGGGATTTCGACGACGGGGCCCGCTGGACGCCGATCGGGGCCGACACCTTGAAAGGGCTTGACGATTTTGTTGCCAAGCTGAGGAAGAAGGTGGACGAGGCGCGAGCGGAGCAGGCGAAGTTCCTGGCCGGCGAGTCGTTTGACACGGCGCAGGTCCTTAAACTTCCACAGCTGGAGAAAGACCTTGCCGAAGCCGACGAAAGGCTGAACAAGAGGAAGGAAACCATCAGGGCGGCCCAGGTGGCCGAGCTCAACACGTATACCGACCTGCTCATGCAGATGGTCCAGAACAAGGCCCTGAGCGCGGAATACGCCGAGAAACTGTTTCAGGACGCCCTGACGGACATGAAGGACCAGATATCGACCGAGGGCCTGGACTTCGACGAGCTGTTCGG
>JAISFP010000454.1 GCA_031263525.1 Deltaproteobacteria bacterium
TCAGGAGGGCGTCCTCCATGGATATGATCTTCGCCACGCCGGAGCCCACTGTCCCGTAGCCGAGTAAACCCACGTTGGTCTGCATGCTTCACCTGAATTCAAGTCAAATGGCTAAAATATTGGAAGGGGCATGACGCGCCCCCCGCCGGGGGCGGGAATGCCCTTGTCCCCCCCCCGGAAGGCCGGGAAGGTCGGTCCTTCATGGCCGGGGCCGGAAGGCCATGGAAGGTCTTGAGACCCGTGCCTTCAAGGCCGGGGCCGGAGGCCAGGAAGGTTCGAAATCTGGCGTTCAAGGCCGGGAAGGCAGGGGCCGGAGGCCAGGAAGGTCCGAAATCTGGCGTTCAAGGGCGGGGCAGGAGGCCAGGAAGGTCAGAGATCGGGCCCGCAAGGCTCGGAAGACAGGGCCAGGAAGGCCGGGCCGGGAAGGTCGGTAAGCCGGTCGGCGGAAGCCCGGGAGACCGGGCAGGGCAGGAAAGGCCCGAAAGGAAACTGGCAACTGTTCAGGTGCCCCCCCATGGGGAGCTCAACAGGGGGGCCTGTCCAATCAAAATGACCTCTGAAGAAACTCTTCCCCGCCACATGAGGTATCCATTATTGACTCTTCTGATTCAATGGTTCCTCATATGGGATCTCTTCTTCCGAAAAGGCCTTCAATGGAGGGCCGCCTGAACAGTCACGGAAACTGAATGCGGTGACCCGGAGTCCGGGTCCGGAAAGAAGGTCCCCCAAGGTCCGGAAGAAAGGGCCTGGAGGGGGCAGAAACGCCGGGAGGCTCGCGGCGGTGGCGATTCAGCGGAAAAAGATCTGCCGCGCACGGGGACGATCCTCCGCAGACCGCCCAGCAGCAACCAAAGATATCCGATCGTGCGCGATCTTTCAAACCGGCGGCCTGGCCGCAGGCTCGCGGGGGCCAGGGAGGCCAGTCCGGACCTTCCGCCGTCCCGCCTGACATTCCTGCCGCGGATGCTGGGTTCCCCGAAAGGGGCCCCCCGTCAGGCTGCCTTCCTTGCCGGGACTCCTCCCGTCAGGCGGCCTTTCCCGACGGGAATCCCCCTGTCAGGCCGCCCTCCCCGCCGGGCTCCCTGTCAGGCTGCCTTCCTTGCCGGGACTCCTCCCGTCAGGCGGCCTTCATCGCCGGACCCCCCTGTCAGGCGTCCCTCCCCGCCGGTCCCCCGGCCAATCCCTACATGAGGAACTCGCAGAACCTCCCGAAGGTCTGCCGGAAGGCAGCGTCCACGGCGGCGGCGTGCCTGCCCCCGCCGGCGGGGAAGGGGTCCTCGTGGCGGCAGGGGTAGCCCGGCGAGAGAGTGTCCACGGAGACGGGAATGTCCCGGGCGGCGCCCTGGAGCGTGTTCACTACCTCGTAGGGGGGGACGACCCGGTCGCCCTCGAGCGCCGTGGCGTAAATCCTGGGCGCGAGCTCCCGGATGCGCCTCTCCCTCGTTTCCAGGCCGGCGCCGTAGGAGAGGAAGGCACGGAACCAGGGCCCGGCGGGCCCGGAGTCGGCGGAAAGGTGCCTCTTGAGCTCCGGGTCGAGCCTCTCGCGGCTCTCCAGGTGCTCGACCATGAACGAGTGCATCTCCACGGCCGCAGCGGAGTCCACTATGAACTTCGACGCGGGAGAGAGGCGGTTCAGGACCGGGCCGCCGCAGAAGGCCGCGAGCCTCGAGCCGGAGAACAGGCCGCCCTCGTCCGCGAACGCGACTATCTCCCCCAGGAAGGTCCCGATGGAGTACGTGAAGAGGTCCAGGGTTGCCCCCGCGGCTATCATGGGGTGGCGCCCGTCCCGGACGAGCCCCGCCAGGAGGAGCAGGTCCCGGTAGGTCTGGAGCCCCGACCAGAAGAAGCGGGACGGGTCAGCCGTGAGCCTCGCGCTTATGGCGGCGTTGGACACGGTCGAGTGGAGCGTCTCGGGGCGCTCCCTCGTCCTGAACCGAGAGACCCTCCGCATGAGCCTCGTGTCGGTCCACGCGTCGGGAGAGCGGTTCATGTGGAAGGCTATGGGGAACATGAGGACGGGGCGCCCCGTGGCCCGGCACAGCTCCGAGGCCCAGGGCAGGTACTTCGGCCAGGCGCGCTCGTTCAGGCCGTGCAGGAGCACTATGACCCCGTCGGCGTCCCCGGTCCCCGCCCGGAACATGAGCGGGTACCGGAACCGCGCGTTCTCGGCTATCTCGGAGTCCCTGGCCAGCGCCACCCGGTCGTTGAGCTCCCTGTCCGCCGCGTCTTCCGGGCACTCCCCCCCGACCGGCACGTGGCCCCCGGACCGGGCGTTCTCCAGGATGCCGGTCGCCTCCGACACGAAGGTGAAGTTCGCGACCCTCTGTCCCGTCTCGGGGAAGTCCACCGAATCCGCCTCCAGCGTGAAGCGGGACTTCAGAAGGGCGTGGAGCTCGTGGAAAAGCATTCTCTCTCCTTGGCAGGCGCGGCCCGCGCGGCGTCTCATGCGGAAGGCGCGGCGTCCGGGCCGCGCGGCATCTGGCCGGCGGGGCGTCAGGTCTTTCGTGCGGGGGGGAATCCGGAGGACGTGATCCGAGGACTGCGGGCGGGGAGGAGTCCGGAGGACTTGGCCAGATGACAGGGGGCGGGGAGGAAACTGGCGGACAGGCCCTGAGGACAGCGGGCGGGAAGGAAACTGGAGGGCAGGGCCGCCGCCTTCGGACAGGGCGGAATCAGGAGGAAGGAACTTCGTAACTGTTCAGGTGCCCCTCTGTTGAGGGTCTTTTCGGAGGAACAGAGCCCCGATGAGGACACCTTAAAGCTTAAAAGTCGAAAATGAATACTCCATGTGGAGGGAAAGAGTTTATGTAGAGGGTATTTTGGTTGAAAAGTCCCCCAGTTGAGCTCCCCTTGCAGGGGCGCCTGAACAGTTACGGGACTTCAAGGCCTGCGGCCAGGGGACCGTCCGGGGATCCGCCGTCCCGTTCCGTCCAGGGCGCGGCATTCTTCGCAGATGCCGACGGAATATTTAGGCCCGATGGGACAGGCAGTTCAAGGCAATCCGCGCAGCGGGGGGGCGGCAGGCTCGGTTTCCCCCGCAGCACTATGGCTGAATGTCCAGGAGAAGCACAGGTCAGACGGAATGCGACCATACATGCCTTGCGCTGGAGGCGGGCGGACTCCCGGCGGGGCCTGTCCCTGTCCGGGTCCCGGACGGGCCGGACGGGGGCGGCGGGTCAGCCGAGTCAGTCCGATACGGCAGGGACGGACTCAGGATGTAGGGGAAGAAACTTACACTGACGCGGAAGGGGCGGCCCCGCGGTACGGCATCCGACTCTGCAGGCTCCGACGCTGACGGCTTCCGGGCGCGGGCCGCCCCGTCATGAGGAAAGAGCGTCCGGAGCCCGGCGGACTGGCGGCCTGGACAGCGGCCGCGGCACGGCGACATGCCGGCTCGAGGAACAGCCATGCCACTGCGGCCTGGCGGCACGGGCTGCGGCCACGCCGCTGCGGTTTGGCGGCCTTGCCCGCAGTCAGGGCCCGGCGGCTTGGCGGCACGGGCCTGCGGTCTCGGCCCCGGGCATGACCGGCCCGGTCACGGAGAGAACTGCCGGCAGGGTTCGGGGCGCGGGGCTTCGCGGCCTACGGCAGGAAGAGATTGACGTAGGACGGCCCCGGGTCGGGGTCGCGGTCAAGGCCCTGGTAGAGCGGATCCCTGTAGCGGGCATAGGAGAGCGTGTCGTCCACCTGCCACTCGAGGCCGTCCCCGGCCCCGTCCATGGTTATGGTGAGCACGGCGGGGAAGTCCGCGACCACGTCGCCGGCGGCCAGCGCGGACTCGTCGTAGACGGCGACGGGCCGGTAGACCACCTCCACGGACCCGGCGGGACCCGTCACGGCGGTGCCGTCGGCCGGGGTGACGAGGACCGCGGGCCGGGTGAGCGAGATCCTCACGCGCCTGCCGGAAAGGGGGCGGTAGGCCCTCTGGTCCTCGAAGACCAGGATGAGGCGCCGCTCCGGGAACTCCGCGGCGAGGGGCTCGGGGGGCCCTGCGGGCACCGCCGCCACGCAGCCGGCGAGGAGGGCCAGCGCCAGGGCGGAGAGCGCCAGCGCGGGCGGGAAGGGCGCCGCGCGCACGGACGAGAGGGCCCGGGAAGATGTCCGGAAGGAGGCCGCGGCCGGAGCGGAGGCCCGGAAGGGGTCCGCGCGAAGGCCCGAGGCCAGGCGGCCCGGCCCGGCGCGGGGGGAACCGCGTCGCGCGTCGGGGCCTGCCGCGCCGGTTGCGGGCCGGGGCGCCCTCTGGGCGCGGTGCCCGGTCATTCACCGGCCCGCGACGAGGCGATGAAGTTCGCCGCGCGGGACCTGCGCCGCGGCTTGCGTCCGGTGTCGGCCTTCTTAAGGGGGGGGCCGGCCCAGGGGGTGCGCAGCCGGTCGTTCTCGTCGTCCTGTACGGAGCGCTTGATCACATGGCCGGGCTTCAGGATCTCGTGCTCCGGGGCCCGCCTCTCCTGGGTCATCTCGATGTGGGCGGGGGCGAGCGAGGCGTCGCCGGTGACTATGACCTTGGTCTTGTGGCGTTCCTCCATGGAGGTCAGCTCGTTGCGCCTGAAGTTCAGGAGGTAGTCCGCGACGTCCCGGTTGAGCCTGGCCCGGAGAATTCCCTGGGAACCCTTCATGGACAGGAGGAGCGCGGCCTGCCTCAGGAAGGCGAGGGAGGCGCTCTCCGGGGTGTAGACCTGGCCCTTGCCCTTGCAGTGGGGGCAGACGGTGTAGATGCCCGCCTCTATGGGGGGCCTCAGGCGCTGGCGGGTGAGCTCGAGCAGGCCGAACTTGGAGATGGTGCCGAAGTCCATCTTGGCCTTGTCGGTCCTGGCGGAGTCGCGGAAGCGGCGCTCGACCTCCCGGCGGTGCCTCTCCTCGCGCATGTCGATGAAGTCGACCACGACGACCCCGCCCAGGTCCCTGAGCCTCAGCTGGCGGGCGACCTCCTCGGCGGCCTCCAGGTTGGTCATGAAGGCGGTGTCCTCGAGCGAGCCCTCGCGGGTGCCCTTGCCGGAGTTGACGTCTATGGAGACCAGGGCCTCGGTGGGGCTGATGACGATGGAGCCCCCGCTCCGGAGCCTGACCGTGGGCGTGTGCACGGTCTCCAGCTGCTGCTCCAGCTGGTGGCGGGAGAAGATGGGCCTCTTCTCCGAGTGGAGCTTCACCTTGAACTCCTGGCCGGGGGCTATGCTCCTGATGTAGTCCTGGACGGAGCGGAAGACCTCGAGCTCGTCCACTATTATCTCGGTGCAGTCCGAGGTGTAGTGGTCGCGCAGGATCTTTATGGCCAGGTCCTGCTCGCGGTAGATGAGGGCGGGGGCCACGGCCTGCTGGCTCTGGCGGCGGATGTCCTCCCAGAGACCGTAGACCTGGTACAGGTCCTCGGCCAGCTCCTCCTTGGTGCGCTCCTCGGCCACGGTGCGGATGATGTAGCCGCAGCCCTCGGGCACGGGGAGGCTCTCGGAGATGATCCGGAGCCTCGTGCGCTCCTTCTCGTTGAAGATCTTGCGGCTCACGCCCACGTGCGCCCTGCCGGGGGTGAGCACCACGAAGCGCCCGGCGAGCGAGATGAAGGTGGTAAGGGCCGCCCCCTTGATGGCAGAGGGCTCCTTTATGACCTGGACCAGGAGCGACTGGCCCTTCCGGAGAAGCTTCCGGACGTCGGGGTTCCTGCCCGGGGGGGAGTCGTCCACGAAGTATTCCGGGTGGATGTCCGCGAGCTGCAGGAAGCCGTTGCGCTCCGTCCCGAAGTTCACGAAGACCGCCTGGAGGGCGGGCTCTATGTTGTGGATGACGCCCTTGAAGACGTTGTTGAGGCCGAACTGCTTCAGGGAAGAGTCCGTGTAGTACTCCTGGAGCGCCCCCCTGGCGTCCAGCATGGCCACCCGGCACTCTTCCGGGTCGGCCGCGTTTATGAGGATTTTGTCCACCAATGTCTCCTTGTGGAGGGGATTCGCGCCTCCCCCCGCGCCAGGCCGACGGGACCCGGCGGACGGGCGTCCGGGGTCCGGAAGGGCGGCGGGGGGCCGTCGCGCTGGGATGCGGCCGGGGGCATGGCCCCCTGCCGGTCGATCCTGCTGGCCCGGCCCCCCCGGCGGGGGGGGGGCCTGGGCCGGGTGACTCGTCCGCGGGCCCGGGTCGCGGTGCGTTGCGGGCCTCGTCGTCCATGCTGGGGGCCGGCGGGCCCCCGCGCGTTGGCGGCGGGGGGCACGAGCGGCCCCGCGCCATGCGTCCCTTCAGTCCTGCGGGCTCGGGAGCGCCGCGGCCGCGCCCGTGAGGCCCCGGCATTTGGGCCCCGGAGCCTTTCGGCTTCGGGCTTCCGCCCGCCGGAGCGCCGGGCCGGGGCGTTTCAGGCCCCGGAGCCCCTGGCCCGAAATTTTTGGCTTTGGAGCCTTCTGGCTTCCGGTTATTTGCCCGGAACCCCTTGGCCCCGGCATTTTTGGCCTCGGAACCCCTTGACTTTCGGATTTGAAGTTTCCGAAGCCCTTCTTCCCCGGCAGTTCAGGGGCCGGAACCCCTTGACTTTTGGATTTTGCTTCCGGAGTCCTTCTTCCCCGGCAGTTCAGGGCCCGGAACCCCCTTGACTTTTGGATTTTGCTTACGGAGTCCTTCGGCCCCGGCAGTTCAGGGCCCGGTACCCCCTGACTTTTGGCTTTGAGGTTTCTTTAGTCCTTCGGCACCGGCATTTCGGGCCTCGGAACCCCCTAACTTTTGGCTTTGAGGTTTCTTTAGTCCTTCGGCACCGGCATTTCGGGCCTCGGAACCCCCTGACTTTCGGCTTTGAGGTTTCTTTAGTCCTTCGGCGCCGACATTTCGGGCCTCGGAACCCCTTGACTTTTGGCTTTGAGGTTTCCGGAGTCCTCCGGCCCCGGCATTTCGGGCCTCGGAACCCCTTGACTTTTGAATTTCAGGTTTCCGGAGTCCTCCGGCCCCGGCAGTTCAGGCCCCGGATTCCCCCGGCCTCCCGGCTTCCGGGCCAGGGAGCCCCGGGCGCCGCGGCGTCCGGCCGGGAGGCCGGGCAGCCGGGGAAGGCGTGTCCGGGAGGGGTCAGTCCGGACGGGAATGCGGGTTCAGGAAGTGCGAGACCTGGTACATGAACGCCTCCAGCCGGGCCTGGGTGTTGGTCTGGCTCTGGCCGTCGAAGGCGAGGTTGAGGAGCGGGAGCCCGCCGCAGAGGTCCCGCAGGCGGGTGGAGAGCCCCCCCACCACCATGCCGGGCATGCAGGTGAAGGGCATGATGTTGACCATGCCGCGCGCCCCGTGGCGGTAGAGCTCCACGGCCTTGCCCAGGGACAGGATGGCCTCGCCCTGGAAGGTGCGGTGGAGGAAGTTCTCGCCGAGCTCCACCACCTCGGATACCGGGGGATCCTTCACGCCTTCCGGGAAGAAGCCGTCGAAGGACCGCGCGAGGCGCGAGAACTCCCAGTCCTGGACCATGAGGGTGAGGCGGGTCTTGAGCCGCTTCCTGAGCTGGCCCCCGCGCCGGGCCCTCATGTTGTTCACGAACCCGGTGTAGAGGATCCACTCGCAGAAGGCCGGGGCCTTGATCTCCGCCCCCAGGGCCTCCAGGCGGCGGATGACCTCCTCGTTCGCGAAGTCGTTGGAGCGGACGTAGATTTCGCCCACGAGACCCACCGCGGGGATCTGCGGCAGATCCGGCCCGAGGCCTGCGGCCCTGCCTCCGCGCCCGTTCCCGGATCCCGCGGCGGGCCCTTCCGCGGCGTTCGCGGCGCTGCCGGAGGCAAAAAACATGCCGTCAGCGCCCTTCCCGCCGGCCAGCCCGCGCCAGGGGCCGTCCAGCGCCTCCTGGAAACGCTCGCGGGAGCGGGCGAGGGCCTTCCTGACCTCCTTGGCCGAGCCGGACTCGAAGGAGCGCTCGAGATCGTCCAGCGACTCCCGGTAGGCGGCGTCGGCAGCGCCGGGCGCGGCCTCCCTCGGGCGGGCGCGGCAGAGGGCCTTCTGGACGATGTCCACCGAGGCGAGCGACCTCCAGACGTCGCGGGAGAGGCTCCCGCCGCGGGTGCTGCCCGCCTCGTCCAGGCGGTCGTACATGCTGCCGGTCTGGTCGAGGGAGAGTACCTCCACGTCCTGGAGGCCCAGCCTCTTGAAGACCAGGCTCAGGTAGCGGCTGTACTGACCGAAGCGGCAGGGGCCGTTGGAGGAGGGCATGAACAGGGCGGACTTCGCGGGGTCGAAGCCGGGCCGCGAGGTGAGCTTGAGGAAGTCGCCCACCGTGAGGATCAGGGGGTAGCACTCCTTGCCCGACGTCTGGGAGCGGCCCAGCTCCACGGTCTCGCGGTCCGAGGGGGGGAGCGCCTCCGCCTCCAGGCCCGAGGCCCGCAGGGCGGCGGAGAGGGTGCGCGTGTGGTCGCACATGGGGGGCAGGTAGATGGTCTGCCCCTTCCTCGGGCCGGTGATGATGGAGAGCTTCGACGACCAGGCGGGGCCGCCCCCGGCCCTCGCGCGGCCCCGCGCCTTGCGGGCGGCGAGGGAGTCCAGGAAGGCCTCCAGGCGGGTGACGGCGCCCACGTCGGAGCTGTGCTCGTCTATCTCTATCTCCAGGAAGGGCTTGGGGCCGAGGATGTTCCTGAAGAAGTGCAGGATGAAGGAGTCCGGCCCGCACCCGAAGTTCGATATGTAGAGGGCCTCCAGGTCGTCCCGGGCGGCCACGATCTGGGCGGCGCGCGTGATCTTCTGCCCGTAGCGCCAGTAGTGGCCGGCGGGCTCGTCCCCGTCGAAGCCCAGCGGCAGGAAGTCCATGGGCACCCCCAGGATCCCCAGGGCCGCGAGCTTCTCGTTGAGCCTCAGGTTGAGGCCCGGGTCGAAGCCGTTGTAGGGACGCGCCACGACCACCATGGCCACCCGGCCGGGCGGGAGCGACTCCAGCGCCTCGCGGCCTCTGTCGATGAGCTTCCTCTGGAAGTTCTCCTGGGCGGCGCGGGCGAGCTTGAGAGCCCTCGCGGCCTCGCTCCGGGACGCCCCGAACTTCGCGGCAATGTCGGCGAGGGAGTTCAGGAGCGGCCTCTCGCCCTCGCCGAAGAAGACAGGGCCCCGGACGAGGAACGGCTCCGAGAGGTCCAGGGCAGCCGGGGCGGTGAAGGCCAGCGACTGGGCGTAGGGGCAGGCGGCGTTGTCGGGGGCGGCCGTTCGCGGGGCCGCGCCGTTCGAGTGCCCGGCCCCGGAAGGGGCCGTCCCCGCCCCGGAACCGTTCCCGGAAGCCTGGGCGCCGGCCCCCAAAGCGACCGTCCCCTGGCCGTTCCCGGCTCCGGCGTCTCCCGGCCCGGACCCGTCTCCGGCAGCGCCGGAGGCGGGCGCCGCGAGCTCCCCGTCCGCCGGGGGCGCGGCCGGCATGTTAACGAGCGACGGGAGGAATATGTGGTCCAGGCCCATGCCCATCAGCTCGAGCATGTGGCCGTGGGCGCTCTTGATGGGGAAGCAGAACTCGCCCAGGGTCCTCTCGCAGCCGCGGTGGATGGTGGACTTGTTGGTGGGGCTGGACCAGACGGGCCTGTACCCGAGCGCGGCCACGAAGGTGGAGAGGAAGGGGCCGAGCTCCGCGAAGAACATGGAGCGGACCAGCCCGACGGCGCCCTTCCAGGGCTTCCGGCCGGGCCCGTCCCCGTAGCCGCACTCCTCCGCCTCGGGGGCGGCGAAGCAGCACTCGGAACGGTAGGCGAAGAGGTCAGGCACGTCCCGGGCGGCGCGGCGCGCCGCGCCCCCGTCCTCCTCCCAGCGGTCGCAGCGCGAGCCGTAGAAGAAGGGGGCGCCCCCGGCCACGGTCACCTTGCGGATCTCGCAGCGGTTGGCGCAGTGGCGGCACTCGAAGCTCCTGATCTCGTAGGGGCGGGAGCTGAGGTCGAAGCCGGCGAACTTGGACTCCTTCCAGCTCCTGCGGTCGCGGGCGATGAGCGCGGCCCCGACCGCCCCGGTGACGTCGGCGTTGTCGGGGACGGTTATCGGCCTGCCCAGCCTGCTCACGAAGGCGGCGGCCACCCCCTCGTTGAAGGACGTGCCCCCCTGGAAGAAGACCCGCTCGCCCACCTTCCTGGTCTCCACAACCCGGCCCAGGTAGTTGGCCACGATGCCGTGGCACAGGCCCGCGGTCAGGTCCTCCAGGCTCACCCCGTTCTGCTGGTGGTGGACGAGGTCTGACTCCATGAAGACCGTGCAGCGCTCGCCCAGGTGGACCGGGCTCGAGGATGAGAGCGCCCTGTCCCCGAACTCCTCCCTGATGCTCAGGCCCAGCTTGTCCGCCTGCTCCTCCAGGAAGGAGCCGGTGCCCGCGGCGCAGGCCTTGTTCATCATGAAGTCGGTTATGACGCCGTCGGAGAGGGAGATGTACTTGGAGTCCTGGCCGCCTATCTCGAAGATGGTGTCGACCTGCGGGTCGATGGCCACGGCGGCGGTCGCCTGGGCGGTGATCTCGTTCACCGTCATGTCCGCCCCGATGAAGTCGGCGGACAGGTACCTGCCCGACCCCGTGGTGCAGACGCCCAGCACCCTGACCCTGGACGTCGCCTCGGGAGGCAGGAGCGAGAAGCCCCTGGTTATGGCCTCGAGCGGCCTGCCGGCCGTGGGGATGTAGACGCGGGCGGCGAGCGTCCCGTCCTCCTTGACCAGCGCTACGTTGGTGGAGACCGAGCCCACGTCCACGCCCACGTAGACGTCCGCGGGGCTCGCGGGGTCCACCAGCGACCAGTCGAACTCGGTCTGCCTGGGCGTCGAGGGCCGGCGCGCGAGCGGAGGCTGCCGGCGCGGGGGCTCGCGGGGAGAGTCCAGGAACTCCCTGAGCCTGGCGAGATCCAGGCCGAGGGGCTCGGTGCCCGCCAGCTCTGCGCGGGCCATGGCGGCCGCGCCCAGCGCCCCGAAGACGAAGTGGGTTTCCGGGACGACCAGCTCCCCCTCGCCCGCGAGGCCGAGAATCTCGCGGAGCGCCCTGCGGAGCCCCGGGTTCGCGGCCACGCCCCCGGTGAAGAGGACGGGCGGCTCGAGGTCCCTGCCCCTCGCGAGCCCGCTCTTGATGCTCCGGGCCATGGCCAGGCACAGCCCGTAGACTATCTCGTAGTCCGGGGTGGCGGACTGCTGGAGGTGGATCATGTCGCTCTTGGCGAAGACGCTGCACCTGCCGGCCACCCGGGGCGGGACCTCGGACTTCAGCGCCAGGGCCCCGAAGTCGGCTATGCCGAAGCCCAGGCGGTGGGCCTGCTGGTCCAGAAACGAGCCGGTGCCGGCGGCGCACAGGGCGTTCATGGCGAAGTCGGAGAGGGCGAAGCCCCCCGCCGGGCCGAACCACAGGACCTTGGTGTCCTCGCCGCCGATGTCGATGAGCGACCTGGCCCCCGGCAGGCACTCACGGGCCGCGACGGTGAGCGCGGTCACCTCGCCCGCGGCCTCCCCGCCCAGGAGCCCGGCCGCGAGCGCGGCGGGGCTCCCGGCTATCCTGGGGGCGTGGACCAGGCCGGCGGGATACTTCGAGCAGACGGTCTCGAGGGCCTCCAGGAGCGCGCGGAAGGGCCGCCCGTGGTGCCTCAGGTACAGGCTCTCCAGGAGCCTGCCCCCGCCGTCGGTGAGCGCGAGCTTCACCGACACCGAGCCCATGTCAAGGCCCGCGAACAGGGCCCCCGGGGGGGAGTTGTCAGTCTCAGTCATGGGGGATGGTAGCGTTTTCCTGGACCGGCCGCGGGCCGCGCCCGGGGCCCTTCCGGGACGCGGGAACGGCCTCGCCCGGGCCGCGCGGACATGCCGCTGGCGGGGTCCGGGCCGGCTTGCGCCCCCCCGGGGACGCGCGCGGGCGCCCTCGGGGACGGCGGGGTATGGTGGCTTTCCTTTCCGGGGGCGGACCGGCTGGGCCGGTTTCCCGGGGAGCTTTCGGAGGCGGGAGGGGCGGCGTGCCCCGGCCGGCAGGGGTTGAGGGAGGGTCGCCCGCCCGGCCGCGCTGGCGGCCGGGGGCCCGGGGGGCTTTGTGGTGCGCCCCCGGAAACGGCGTAGCGGCCCCCGCGGCGCCGCCCGTGCCCGCAGGCCGCAGGGGCACGGGGCGGAGGGGAAACGGGGAAGCTGTGCCGGGTGACCGGGGAGATGCCCCGCGGCTGCCGGGCGGAAGGCCCGGAGGGCGCGCGGGGCGGGAGGGCTTGACGGCGGGGGCGTGACTGGGCCCCCGGGCGGGTCGGCCGCGCGGCCGGGTCCCGGGGAGCCCCGGTGCGCCGACCGCCCGCGTATCGCGGGCGGAGGTTCCGGGGGCCGGCCGGGAGGCCGCTCAGACGGCGTATCTTAGCACAGCTCCGGAAACTCGGCAATTCATTTTTTGGCTCCGCGCGACCGGCCCCGGGCCTGGACTTCGGACTTCTGCCGTCCCGGCGGGGGCACCCTTCCGCCCTCCTGTTCCGCCCGGCCGGGGCCGGGCTCCGGGCGTCCCCGGATCCGGAAACGGACTTCGCCCGTGCCCCCTCCCCATACTCAGGGCATTCCCGGACCCGCCCCTGGACTCCGCCGCTTCCTCCGCCGCAGGCTCTAGCGTCCCCGGACTCCGCCGGTACCCTCTCGCCGGACTTCTGGCGTCCCAAGAACCGGACCCGCCCCGGACTTCGTCGGTGCCACCGCCCCCGCCCAGGACATCGGGCGTCCCCGGACCCTGTCCAGGACATTGCCCCTCCCCCAGGCCGGAATTCCGCCATTCCCGGACCTGAAACCGCCCCCGGGCTTCGCCCGCGTCTCCGCACCGGACTGCAGTTCTGCACAATTTAGTATCTGTTCACGGGGGGGGGTGGAGGCTTAGGATTCTCAGGTAGGCATTGTGGCATTTCTGCCACTGGAAGGCATCCGACTCACACCTCGTCCGACATGTGCGGTATGAGTGCAAAGA
>JAISFP010000458.1 GCA_031263525.1 Deltaproteobacteria bacterium
GGGAAGGAGGAAGGGGAGGGAAGGAGGAAGGGGAGGGAAGGAGGAAGGGGAGGGAAGGAGGAAGGGGAGGGAAGGAGGAAGGGGAGGGAAGGAGGAAGGGGAGGGATGCGGAGGCAAAAAATGGGCCGGATTGTGGAAAGCCAGGTTTTTCCACGCTCCGGCCCAGTCCCGGTGTAGCTTGAGGAACAGGGCTGTCCGGTTCAACAGGTGGGAGGCTGTATAAGTAGCCAACCCCGCCCCTCAGCATGAAAGGCATGTTACATTAACTGATTCTCAATTGCAATAGATACAAATCTCGCGGAAATCCTTTTGTATTAAGGACTTGAGTTTATTGACAAAAAATGAGGCAAAAAAAATTTCGAGAAAATCAGCGGTTGCGGACGAGCATTCGACGTTTGATATTAGGTATATATAATATATATATAAGCTAAATGGGAACGACATAAGCAAATTAGATGACTTAAATGCTTATTTGGAAGATTTGTTGGTGGCCGTCCGAACCCCGCCCGATCCCTCGGGAGATGCCGCCGGACCGGATCTCCGCCTGTGTCATCCTCCCGTTCCGTTCGGGGCGGGGTTTCGCGGGCTTCTGAGCGGGACTGTGGCGAACTGTGGTGGACGGTTCCGGGCGGCATTTCCGCAAGGCAGAGGGCGGGGTCGGGAACGAGCAGGACGGGCAAAATCGAGCCTTCTGCTGCCGGTTGTGTTTTTCAAACTCAAATTCAGGCAGGGTAAGTATGGTGCCCCCAGACGTCCCCCCGGCGTCTCTTTGGACGCCGGCGTGGGCTCCGGCTGAACGGATCGGGGACGGGAGCGGCGCTGCCCGGGCACGACCGCGAGTCCCGTCGTGAGGACGGTCGCGAGTCCGTCCGTGAGAGCGGGGTCCGGACAGAGGCGACGGTCGGCTGAGGCGGGAAGAACGCCTTTCGGTCCGGGGGGCAGGCCAGGTCGGGGCGCCGAGCGCGCACCGCGTTGCCGGCGGGCGGGTCCGGGGGAACCGCGAAACCTCCGCAATGGACCTTCCGGGTCCAGGAAAGGCACAAAAACGTAAGAAACTCGAGACGTCAACGGGAAATGCCGCTGGCGGAGATCAGGAAAAAACCCAGTGATGACCGCATATCAAGGTGGCGGAAGCCGCTATTCCCTGATGGTCCGGAAGTTGCTTTGAGGCAGACATTCCGGGGCCAGGCTAACCACAGGCAGGGTCAGCGCCTGCCTCTGCCGTGCATTTCCAAGACGTTCCGCCGACACCCACCCCCCCTGATCCCCTTCACGCTCCAGCGCGCCACCCTGGCGGCGAATTCCCGGATCCCCCCGTTCCTCCCAAAAGAGCTCGGCAGTTTACACGGAAATCGGAAAGCGGGGAAGCCGGCCTCAAGGCGCTTCCCCCTTTCCCTTTATCTATTTTCTGCGGCTGTCCGAGCTTCCTTGCCTGCCTTCTCCCTCTCAACTCTTCTCTCTCCCCTTCCCGGAGCTTTTTCCCTTTTCGGAGCTTTCCTCCGACCGGACATATCCCCTTCCAGGACATCTCCCCCAAATTGCCTTGGTCATCCTGGTTTCTCAGCCCTCCCTGAAGCCTTCCCTCTCCGTCTTTCTTTCCCAGTTCTCGGTGATTTCTGCCTTTCTGCCTTGCCAGTCAGGATTCCTCCTCCTTCTGAAGTCTTCAGCTTCCGATTCTTCATCTTGCCTCCGTCTCAGTCAGTCCTTCTGAGGTTGTCCGTTTCGGGTCCGCCTGTCTCGGCCTTGGCCTAACTGGCCGGTCCGTCTCTGGCCCTTCAGGTCCGGGGCCGTTACAGGTCGGTCAGGAGGGAGCCCGGTCTTCGGCGGGACGGGAGGAGTGCGGTGTTGCCGAACGGTTGGCGCCATGAGACGTAAGTTGGCGTCAAGGTGGCGGACGTTGGCGGGGCGGAGTCCCGGAAGCGGGTCGATCTTATGCGCTCCGGGACGGCCTCCGGGTAATTCCTGCCCTCGGACGGGACGGTTTCTGGGCAATGCCGGGGCGGGACGGGGCGCCTTCGGACTGGCGGAAGTTACCCCGCCGGGGCGGTCCAGGCCGGCAAAACGGAAAAAGTCCAGGAGGCAAAAGAGGTTCCGTGAGGATGCCGATGCGGGTCCGCGGGGAGGCGGGAGGCACGGCACATTTTTTGGCACGGCATGTGCATAGTCAATTCCTCGCTAAAGCCAGGGACAGAAACGGGAAACCGATCTGCAACGCTCCCTCCCCTCTACTGCCGAGTTCCCTCCCTCTAAACCAATTTCCTAGCTTACCCTGGCAGCAACCACCTCAAACTAGTTCCCACCCCACAAAGCGTTACAGATTTCAGGCGGGCTGAGGTCTCAAGGACCTCGCCCGCCTGACTGTTTTCGAAGGCGATTTTTTGAGTGGAACGCCTGCCGGGCACGGTGTCCGGCGCTCTCGTCAAAAGGACGCGGCATGGCTTCTGCCCGGGGCATGGGCCCGGCCGGGGTGGCCGGACAGGCGCCAGGGACGCGCCGCCGCCGGGATGCGGGGCTTTCGCGAGGAACGATTGCGGTTCGAGAACAGACAGAATTTGTCGTGAGACGCTTGGAAGGCGGTGCCGTTCTCACGCGTTTCTGAAGTGGCCGGGAAGAAACGGTCATTAACGGGCTTCGTTTGCGTCGGAAGCTGATGCCGTGCCGACGGGAAGGCGGATTGCCGGGACGAGGGACCAGCCGGTTTCTGGAAGAAACGGACGGAGCGAGGAAGGAAATTCGGCAGAAATAGGCTTTGTTTCTATCGCATTTGTCCGCAAGTTTCGTTCCGGATGGCGTTCAGGGCACGGCTTTCAGTGTAAGGGGGGCATGCGGGGAAAAGATCAGGTTAACTGAAAATGTGCGAGTGGTCCACGGAAGGCGAATTAGGGTGCGCCCGACATAGTTTTGGGAGGGCGCGGTGCACACTGCCGCCGGAATCCCGGCGCGGGCCTGTCATGAACTTCCCGATGCATTCCTGAGTCTGTGTGTCGGAAAATCTCCATGTCTGCATCCGGCAATGGCGGAAGCTCGGTATCTCCTGACTCAAGCGGCTCGTGTTAAGGTGCCCGTCAGCTCTCCGGTCTCCCGGCCTGCGGGGAGTTATGGATCCTCGGCTCGCCAGGCGCCCGGCACCTCCGGATATCCGGCTCGCCAGGCGCCCGGGACCTCCGGCTCACGGGCTCTCAGGGAGACAGGGCCCCCTCCGGCACGCCGCGATCTCCTGATCTCCGTTTTGCCCGGAGCCGGTAGCCCGGAAGTTCGGGGCCAGACGGATCCTTCACGCAAGGCGACCGTGCGCGTCGCTCATGCGGCGGGCCTCCCCAGGCTTCGGCCCGGGCTCTCACTCTCCTGACGTGGCGGGCGAATGCCTCGCGAGCAGTTCCAGGAGCCTGGCGTCGGGCAAGCCTGCGGGCCCGTCTTTTCCGGGAATGAGGGCCTCCACGTAGCGGGCAAGGAGATCCACCTCCAGGTTGGCCCGGTCGCCCGGCTTCAGGTCGTCCAGGGTGGTGGCGGACAGGGTCTGGGGGATGACGTTCACGCCGAAGGATTCGCGGGCGACGTCGTTCACGGTGAGGCTCACCCCGTCCAGGCATACGGAGCCCTTGGGCGCGACGTAGCGCATCAGCTCCGGCGCGGTCGTGAACGTGAGCCTCGCGCTCCTCCCGTCACGGGCCTTCCGGGCGAGGACCGCGGGCCCGTCCACGTGGCCGGAGACCAGGTGGCCGCCCAGCCGGTCGCAGAGCCTCAGGGCCCTTTCCAGGTTCACGCGGCGTCCCGCGGCGAGGCTCGTCAGGGCGAGGGTCTCGGCGGAGGCGAAGGCCTCGAAGGCGCCGCCGTCCAGGGCCCGGGTCACGGTCAGGCAGGTCCCGGAGACGCAGACGCTCTCGCCCAGGGCCAGGGGGTCCTCCCAGGAGAAGGCGGGAACCACCGTCACGACGGCGTCCGGGCCGGACCGGCGGAGGGACGAGACTGTCCCGGTTCCGGAGACGAGGCCGGTGAACATGAAGGTCCCCCTAGAACTCCTCGGCGGGCTCGGCGGACGCGGTCTGGTCCTCGGGCAGGGCCAAAAAGCCCGGGGGCGGCACGAAGGCGCCCTTGGGGCGGCAGACTATGTGGATGTCCGGGCCCTTGCGGCTCACGCGGAGGATGTCCAGGGCCCTGGCGTCCGCGAGCTTGTCCACGCCCTCGCCGCCCAGCATGCCGGGCGCCCCGTCCCCGCCGAGGAACATGGGGGCTATGAAGACGTGGATCAGGTCCACCACGCTCTCGTCAATGAGGGTGGAGGAGGCGGTGGTGGCCCCGGGCTCGATGAGGACGCTCTGGACGTCCATGGAGCCCAGGGACTCCAGGACCCTCTCCAGGGAGAGCCTGCCGGGGGCGCGGAGGGGGACGGGGATCACGGCGGCCCCCGCCTCCTTCAGGGCGGCGGCCTTCCCCGGCTCCGCCTCCGGGGCGCAGAACACCGTGGTGCGGCCGCCGTAGGAGGGGTTGAAGAGCTTCAGCTCCAGGGGCAGCTTCAGCGAGGGGTCCAGGACGCAGCGCATGGGCTCGCGGTGCATCTTGCGCCGGCCCCAGGGCCTCGCGGAGAGCTCCGGGTCGTCCTTGGCGGCGGTGGCGCGGCCGATCAGGATGGCGTCCACTCCGGCGCGGAGGTGGTGGCCGTAGTTGCGGGCGACCTTGGAGCTTATCCAGCGGGAGTCCCCGGAATGGGTGGCTATCTTGCCGTCCAGGGAGGCGGCGGTCTTGAGTATAACGAAGGGCTTCTTCGTGAGCTGCCACTTTATGAAGAACTGGTTGAGCTCGTATGCCTGCTGGGCCATGAGCCCCCGGCGTGTCTCGATGCCGGAGTCCTCCAGGACCCTGGCGCCCCCCTCGGCCAGGGGGTTCGGGTCCGGGATGGAGTAGTAGACCTTGGACACCCCGGCCTGCACGATGGCATCGGTGCAGGGGCCGGTGCGTCCGGTGTGGCGGCATGGCTCCAGGGTCACGTACAGCTCGGAGCCCTTCGCGGACTTGCCCGCGGCGTTCAGGGCCACGGCCTCCGCGTGCGGGAAGCCGGGCCCGGTGTGCCAGCCCGTGGCCAGGATCTTGTTGCGCTTCACGAGCACCGCCCCCACCATGGGGTTCGGGGAGACAAGCCCCCAGCCCCTTCGGGCCAGGCGCAGCGCCTCCTTCATGAAGAACCTCTCTTTGTCGGTCCAGTGGGTCATGGGCCTCTCCCAGGCGTCCCTCCGGGGGAGGGGCGTTTGGCGCTCCGGGGCGCCGGAACTTTTTTCGGGATAAGGCTCCCACAAATCACGGCAGTTTTCAAGCGCGCCGGGCTTTATGGCACCCTGATGGGGGAGCTGGTCCTGCTCGGTACGGCGGGGGAGGCTATCCGGCACGGAACGAAGGGTGCGGCGGTCCGGCACGGAACCAAGGGGGTCGCGGCCCGGCACGGAACGAAGGGAGCGGCGGTCCGGCATTGAACCCTGAGGGGACGCGGCCCGGTGCCGAGCGAAGGGGACGCTGTCCTGCACACCATGAAGGGGGACGCGGGCCCGGAAGGCCGGGCGCCAGGTCGGTGACCGCGTCGGCAGGCCGGGTGTCGAATGAACCGGCTGCCGGCGGCGGCAGGAAATGACAGATGGCTGGAGACGCGTCCGAGGGGAACGTCTCCGGAGCCGGTCGGGACACCGGCTGAATGCGGTGACGGCCGCTCGCAGGATCTCTCGGCCGCCGGGCGGCGAGAAGGCAGGCCGGTCCACGGACCGGGCAGCGAGCGGTTCCCGAGTCGGAAAGCGGTCGCCTGTGTCTGCCGAATCGGTCCGCCGAGGTCGGAGGAGGGTTCCGGGAGAAACGGGGCGAGCGGAGGGACGCTCCGGATTCTACGGAATTCTACGAGATCCTGAGGGATTAGGAGATATTCCGAGGATAATTCGTAGCTGTTCAGGTGCCCCTCCAAAGGGAACTCTGCAGGGCGAGCTTCCCTGTAAAAATACCAACATAGAAACGTATTACGCCCATATGTAGTGTCCAAAGCTGACTTTTCAACTTCGAGGGTTCCTCATCGGGGGTCTCTTCCTCAAAAAAGGTTCTCAAAAGAGGGGCACCTGAACAGTTGCAAATAGTCTTCATCAGTGGCCTGCAGTCGTTTGAGAAACCCAAAATCTCCGGTATTATACCAGTATCGTTCAAATGTCTTCGATCTGAGAAAAGCAATAACCGACAAAGGGTTTAATACTTTGTTGTTTCCGTCCCAGCTATAGCCGTCGTACCAGTCACGAATTAAATTAAGCATATCTGTGATCGTTGCATGCTGAGAAAGAATCTTCTCATTCAAAAGGCTGTCGTAAGCTCGAAAAATAGAGTCAGTGTAATTTCGAAGAATTTCGTTTGGAGTGAATCCGCATAAAGTTGAATATTCTGTATCGAAAGTTATGTCAGTAAGGCTATTGAGACTTGAAGAAGGAGAATATGGGGAAAAAGAAGAAATCCCAGTTATAAAAATGAATCGGATGATTTGTGATGCTGATTTTATAGAAAGGCAAAATTCGCTCAATATTTCTTTTACGGAACTCAGGTTGTCGGGATCGTTCATGTTGCTAATTAGCGGGGAATCGTATTCATCAATAAGTACGGCCACTTTTGGAACATCGGCAGTCCTGCTCTCGCCCTCGATCATCAGATGATACTTTTTATGATAGTGATGAAGATGATGAATCAACTCGAATAATGATGCCCCGCTTCCATTCAAAGTCAGGTTTTCCCATATAATTTAGCCAGCATATGTATGTCGAATCGGAAACAACCCCCAGAATACAAGAAATGGGGGGTTGACAAAATTGGCAGCTGACGGACGACGGGGGCATCGCAGGGTACGGCAGAGGGGGCAGAACGCCTGGGACTGGGCGGTCAGTCAGGTGGAGGGAGGGCCGGAGGCCGGGGCGGCCATCCTCCTGGTCAGGGCGGCCATCTCCCAGGCTCGGGGCTGCCTTCCTCCGGGTACTGAGCGGCCTTCCTCCGGGTACTGAGCGGCCTTCCTCCGGGTCCTGTGCGGCCCTTCCTTCAGGCTCGGGGCGGCCATCCTCCGGGCTCTGGGCGGCCTTATAGGCTTGAACTAGCGTATCTGTTCACGGGGGGGGGTGGAGGCTTAGGATTCTCAGGTAGGCATTGTGGCATTTCTGCCACTGGAAGGCATCCGACTCACACCTCGTCCGACATGTGCGGTATGAGTGCAAAGA
>JAISFP010000516.1 GCA_031263525.1 Deltaproteobacteria bacterium
CTCGGCAGTCCCCGGCAACATAGCCCTCTTCAGCCGTCCCAGGCCCCTTCGCCCTCATCGACCGTCCCAGGCCCCTTCGCCCCCCTCGGACTTCTTCAGAGCGTCATCCCGCCACCCGCATCTTCTGTCACTCGCCCCAGGCCAGCCCACCTTGGCCCCTCGCCCGGGCTGGACCGGTCTCGGGCAGCCAAAAGTCCTGGGAAACCGACAGCGAGGTGGCTCCGGTAGCTCGCCTCAGAGGAAACCCCTCCCGAAACGTGATTATCCACCACTTACAGCATATCTTTTGGACAGCTCTATCTGCCGAGCTGACATGCTTTCTCCGGCGTCAAGCATGAGCCGGCGTTCAAGATGAACGACAAGATGAGCCGCCTCATGAATCGCGCCCGCAACCCGCCGCCGGAAGCTCCCGGAGACCGGGAGGGAGACCGAGCTGCCGAAGATCGCAAGGCATTTATAATGCCGCAAAATCTGAGCATCTTCCGGGGTGCAGGCCAGCCCGGGCCATACCTTCCAGCTCACTGGCCTATTTCTTGCTTACAAGCTAAATCCTCATTATAAGGTTAAAATTTTGGCGCGCACTCCCTTCTCCCCCCTCCCCCGTCTGCGGTCGGGTCGCGGGACGCCCCCAGCCCTTGAGCCGGGACGCCCGCCGGCCCCCCGTTCCCTTCGGTGCTCTAACCCCCATAAGCTTCAAAATTAGATCAAATAGACTTATAATTACGGAATTGGATCTCATGATCCGCCGATCTGCCGGTCTCCTGATCCGGCGTTCTCCTGCTCCTCCAGTGTTGCCCGGTTCCTGGCATCCTCCCTCCCTTCCGGGTCCGGCACCCTGCCGCCCCCCGTGTTCACGCGCCAGCACGGCCCTCCCGTCCGAGTCCGGCCCCCTGCCGCCCCCACCCGTGGCCACGCGCCAGCACAGCCCTCCCGTCCGGGTCCGGCTTCCGGTCGCTCACCAGTGGCCACGCGCCAGCACGGCCCTCCCGTCATGGTCCCGCCTCCTGCCGCCCCCACCCATGGCCACGCGCCAGCACGGCCCTCCCGTCCAGATCCGGCTTCCGTCCGTCCCCGGGACCATCGTCCTCCCAGCCCCTCCCTTCCGGCATCCGGTCGTCCCCCCGGGGCCCCGCGCCTGCCGGGCTGTCGCCGGCTTTCCGCCTCCTTCCCGGCCTCCGTGTGCCATCCGCCGACCCGCCCGGCTTCAGGGCCGGAGGGCCGAAAGCGGGACGCCGCCTTCCCCCAGAAACCCTCCCGGCCGCCCGCCGGGGCCCGGAGGCCCCCGCGGCGAAGTCCGGCACCTCCACCTTCAGTCGGTGAAAAATGTCCCCCAAAGCCAACGGCGCGGCCCTCGCCGCCATCCTCTGCACGGCCCTGGCCGTCTCCCTCACGGGCTGCGCCTCGCTGCTTGACGTTCCGGGCGAGAAGATGGCACCCACGCAGATAGACATTGCCGAGCTGGGGACCGGCAGCCTCAACACCCCCGTCATAGACTACAAGTGGGTCTACAACTCCTCCAACACCCACATCAGGATCTCCGGGACCATCATGAACGACACCGAGGCCCCCCTCCAGGGCATCACGGTCCAGGGGACCCTCTACGACCAGGACGGGAACCCGCTGGCCTACGGGACCTCCTACCTGAACACCTCCTACCTCCAGCCCGGCGGCAGGGGCGACTTCGAGTTCATGGCCCTGGCGAAACGGGAGAGGGGCGTCACCACGACGAGGCTCGTGGTCGTCACCAGGGCCTCCAGGTACTGACCTCCCGGGCCCCGGCCCGGCATCCGCCTGACCAGGCCCGCACCGGACAGGTCCCGTCCGGTTCTCGTTTCTTTCTGTTCAAGTTCCCCTGCCTCTGCCGTTTCCGTTCCGGGCCCGTTCAGGGCCCGCCTGCCCGTGACCTTCCAGAGGCCGGGCCGGCCCTCCCGGACCTGGCCCCGGGTCCCCTTCGCGGCCCTGGCCGCCCTTCCGGACCTGACCACGAGTCCCCTTCCCGGCCCTGGCCGCCCTTCCGGAGCTGCCCCGGGTCCCCTTCCCGGCCCTGGCCGCCCTTCCGGACCTGACCACGGGTCCTCTTCCCGGCCCTGGCCGTCCTTCCGGACCTGACCACGGGTCCCCTGCCCGGCCCTGGCCGCCCTTCCGGAGCTGACCACGGGTCCCCTGCCCAGCCCTCCCGGCCCCCGACGCCCGTGACCGGAGCCCCGGGACCGGAACTCCCCCCGGCTGCCGCGGCCTGCCCCGCGGATCGAGCCCCCCTAACCCGAAACGCCTGGAGGCCGCCCCTCCGGCCGAGGTAAGCCCTTGATTTTCATAAAGACCGCCTCGGAGATAGACAAGATCCGCAGAAGCAGCCGACTGGCCTCCCAGACCCTCGACTACGCGAAGTCCGTCATCCAGCCCGGCATGACGACCAAGAAGCTGGACCAGCTCATCCACAAGTTCATAACCTCCCACGGGGCCGTGCCCGCCACCCTGGGCTACAAGGGCTTCCCGGCCAGCTCCTGCATCTCGATAAACGACACCGTCGTCCACGGGATCCCCGACGAGCAGGTCATCATGGACGGGGACATCGTCAAGGTGGACGTCACCACCATCCTGAACGGCTTCTTCGGGGACACCTGCCGCACCTTCAAGATCGGGAAGGTCCGCCCCGAGGCGGAGGCCCTGACGGACACCGCCTACGAGGCCATGATGCTGGCCATAGGCACCGTCCACGACGGCTCGTACCTGGGCGACATCGGTGCCGCCATCCAGGGCCTCGTGGAGTCCAGGGGCTACTCGGTGGTGCGTGACTTCGTGGGCCACGGCGTGGGCAAGCAGTTCCACGAGTCCCCGAACGTCCCCCACTACGGCAGGAAAGGCACCGGCGTGAAGCTGAGGGACGGCATGATCTTCACCATAGAGCCCATGATCAACGAGGGCGCCTGGCAGGTGAAGGTCCTGGATGACGGGTGGACCGCGAAGACCATCGACGGCAAGCTCTCGGCCCAGTTCGAGCACTCCCTCCTGGTGGACGGCTCCGAGGCCGAGATCCTGACCGTCTCCGCGTAGGCAACCCCACTTTCCGGCCTCCCCGGCTCCTCCGGGGCAACGCAACTGGTCCATTGCCCTCTCCCGCAGGATTCCCGCCCTCGCCTCCGGCTTCCCTCCCCGGGACAGCGCCGCGGGACCCGCCCTCGCCTCCGGCTTCCCTCCCCGGGACAGCGCCGCGGGACCCGCCCTCGCCCCCGGCTTCACTCCCCGGAGCCCGGCTTCGGTCCCCAGGTACCCTGACCACCCCCTGCCGTCTGAAAGCCGGCCCCTCCTTCGGAAAGCCGGCCCCCTGCCAGAGGAGAGCCGCCCCCCCTGCCCGTGGAGAGCCGCCCCCCCTTCGGAGGGCCGGCCCCCCTGCCAGAGGAGAGCCGCCCCCCTTCGGAGGACCGGCCCCCATGTCCGAGGAAAGTCTGCTCCCCCGCCCCGCCGCGGCACCTGCCCAGGCAGTGCCCAGCCCCCGTCACCGTACCGCCCGGTCCCCCAGGCGCAACGCCCCAGGCCAAGCTCCCCCCGTTTCACCGCCCGTCCCCCGCGGGCTTCCCACGATGGCCTCCCGGAGGGCCGGACATTGACTGCAGACTACCCTGACGAGAGTCCCGAATCCATCTTCGAGCGCGCCAAGCGCTTCTACTTCCCGTCCCAGGGCGCGGATCCCGACCCCCAGCTGGCCATTGCCCTCTTCAGGCAGTCGGCCAGCCAGGGCTACGCCCCCGCCCAGAGGCTCCTGGGGATCTGCCTCCTGGAGGGGGCGTACTGCCCGAAGGACCTGGACCAGGCCAGGTTCTGGCTCTCGGAGGCGGCGTCCCGCAACGACCCCCAGGCGGCGCTGACACTGGCCCTCGTCTACGCCAAGGGGGAGGGCACGGCCAAGCGGTGGGACCTCGCCTGGTGCCTCCTGTCCCGGCCCGAGGTGGAGGCCCTCCCCGAGGCGAGGGAGCTGAAGATGAAGCTCAAGGCCGAGCTGGTGAGCCTCTACCCGGCCATAGGCGACGCCGTCCAGCAGGCCGAGAAGGTGAAGCGGGCCAGGCTCACCCGCCACCAGGCCAGGTTCATAGCCCCCTTCTGGCCCGTGGGAAGGCTGGAGGGCAACCAGCCGGAATACTTCGCGCTCCTGCAGCTCAACCTGGGCAAGATCACACCTGAGAGCGCCTTGGCGGCCATAGCCGAGGGCCTCGACGCCTACTACGCCGAGATGACCCGGACCGTGCCGGCCAAGCCCGCCCTGGAGCCCCGGCCGTGACGGGCGCCCCGCCACACGGTCCGGCGACCGCGCTCAGTGGCAGCGGGGCCGCGAGCCAGACCGGGGAGATCGTCCCTGCACGCCGCCTCCCCGGGGAAGCCGCCGGAGCCGCGGTTCCCGAGAGCGGGGCGGCCGGCCCCGCGCGCCCGGCCCCGGCCGAGACGGGCGTGGAGAAGCTCCTGCTGTACCCGAAGAAGCTCGAGAGCCTCCTCAGGTGGGGCCCCGAGAGGCCGGACCCCCTCTTCCCCATCTCGGTGGAGCTGTCGCTAACCAACAAGTGCAACCTGAACTGCGTCTACTGCTCCGACTCGGAAGTGCGGAAGTGGCCGGACTTCTTCCACCTCAGCGAACTGGACGACCTGTTCGGGGAGCTGGCGGCGGGCGGGACGAGGGGCGTCACCTTCGAGGGGGGCGGGGAGCCCCTGCTCGCCACCCTGAACTCACACAGCAGGACCGGGATCTTCTGGAAAGCCCTGGTGAGCTGCCTCAAGCACGGCCTCTCGCCCGGGCTCATCACCAACGGCCTCCTGCTCTTCACCGAAACCGCCCCGGCGGAGCTCCTTCCCGCGCTCAGATGGGTGCGGGTGAGCCTGGACGCAGCGAACGAGACCCAGTACAAGGCCCTGAAGGGATCCAGGGGCTTCTCGAAGGCCTTCGGGAACATAGAGCGGCTCGCGAAGCTCGTGCCGAAGCCCGTCGTGGGCGCGGGCTACGTGCTGACCAATCTCAACGACAACCCCGCGGCCCTGCGGATCCTGGCCCAGAGGCTCAGGGACGCCGGCGCGGACTACCTGCAAATCCGCCCGGTGGTCGACCATCCGGAGCTCGAGAGCAGGAGGGATCTGGCCCCGGCCCTGTCCGACCTGTCCGGGCCGGGCTTCAACGTGGACCTGGCGCCACTTTCCGACAACCTTCCCGCGGGCAACCTCGGGCTCCCCTGCCGCGCCCACAGCATAACTGCCGTCATCACCGCCGACACGCGGATCTTCACCTGCGGGAGACTTAACGACAGGCCATTCTTCCCGCACATAGGGGCTATGGCGGTCGAGGCGGACGGAGAATGGGGCTTCACGAAATCGTGGAACGGAAAGCTCCGCCAGATGCAGAACCGCGTGCTGGGCCGCGCGTCGTTCTGCGCCGAGAACTGCCCCAGGTGCCGCATAACCAAGTACAACCGCCTCATAGACGATCTTCTGCGCATGAGGACCCCGGACTTCATCTGACGCTACGGTTCAAGCCCATGACGCCCCGCGACAGCACAACGACCCTGACGTCTCTCCGTGCGGCGCGCGCCCGCCTGCGCGAAACCGGCACGGACGCGCCGGCAGGCAGTGCCTGGCCCGGTCCGGGAGCAGTATCGCGTCTGACCCGACGCGAGAACGTTCCGGACACGAATCGCATCGGGCGCGGCCTCCCCGTCCCGCTTAAAAGCGCGTCCGCTTCCGGCAGCCGAATGGACGCGATCGGTTACAACCCCGCGAAGCGTTACAGCTCTCGCTCGGCGGAGCACGCCGGCGCTTCGCGCGACTGCCCGGCATGCGGACACGATCGCCACATGCGCGTCAGATTCCTGTCTCCTCCGGACGCAACCTTGACGGCAGGCCTTCCTGACGCACGTACTGACATCCGCGAAACGCGCACAATAGAGACGCGTCATGCCTCGCCCGTCAAATTTGCACATGGCGTTTCAGACGCCTCCTCCGCCAGCAACGTCCGTGCCAGGCATCCCGGTCCGCAACGTCTCGCCCATGCCCGGCTTTCCGGTCCGCAACGGCTCGTCAGTGCCCGGCGTCCCTGTCCGCGGCGGCTCGTCAGTGCCCGGCGTCCCGGTCCGCGGCGGCTCGTCCGGGCCGACCGCACGTGAGCGCCGCCCGGGCCGCCCGCAGGCGGTGGACCGGCCCCCCGTCCCGGCCGAGGAGGCTGGAGGCGGTGGTGCTTTCGCGCTGGAGGACAGGCGAGCAGGATCTGCTGGTAAGCTTCCTCACCCCCGAGCTGGGGCTCCTGTCCGCCATCGCCAAGAACGCGGTCAGGAGCGTCAGGCGCTTCGGGGGCGGGCTCCTCGACCCGGGCTCCTCGGCCTTCTTCGAGTTCCAGATCCGGGGCGACTCCGACTTCGGGCTGGTCGCGAGGGGCGAGAGGGGGGCAGGATCCTTCACCGGCCTCCCCAAGGTCCCAGTCATGCAGGCGCTGGCGGGCTGGGCCCTGGAACTTGTCCGGGCCTTCGAGTCACCGCGCACCCCCGCCCGCGAGCCCTTCGTGCTCCTGGCCGCCCACCTGAAGGCTCTGGCCCGGGAGAGCTGGACCCCCCCGGCGCTCGCGGCAAGATCGCTCTCGCTCGGCTTCACGGCCAGATACCTGGAGATCGCCGGCTTCGCCCCCCCAATCCGGAGCTGCCGCCGGTGCGGCAAGCCCCCCTCCTCGGGCGAGTGGGCCTGGGACGCCGTGGATCCCCGCGCCTTCTGCCAGGAATGCCTGCCCCTCATAGGCCCCCTGGCCTCGCTGGGCCTCGCGCCCGTGCCCGGCCGCCTTCTCGCGGCCATAAACGCCCTCTCGCCCGACGTCGTCCCGACCGCGCCCCTGTCCCGGGAGGAGGCGGCCCTTGCCGAGGCCTACTTCTGGACTCTTTCCTCCTCGGTCTCGGGCAAGGGGTTCCTGAGCAGGATGTCCCTCGAGCGCTACCTGGAGGAGCCCGGCACGGCGACCCAGAGCCCGGACGGGGCCCAGGCTGCGCGGGAAGACCGGTATGGCCCGGACAGCCCGGCAGGACCGGACGGGAACCCTGACCGAACCCCTGACTACACACGGCGGCACGAACCGCCCCGCGCCCCTACCGTCACCGACAGCCGGGAAACGCGCGGCTTCCATGCCGTCGCCGCAGGGGAACCGCACAGCGCCCAGAATCTCCTCACGGTCCCTGAACCGCGCCGCGCCCCTGATGGCACTGCCGACCCGCAGCCGAATCGCGCCCCGAACCTTCTCGGGGGGCCGGAGTCACCAAAAGCCCCTGACGGCACTTTCAGCCTGCAACAGAATCGCGCCCCGAACCTTCTTTCAGGCCCTGCGCCGCGCCGAACCCAGTATGACACTGCCTCACTGCTACCGAATCGCGCCCCGAACCTCCTCGGGGGGCCGGCGTCGCCAAAAGCCCCTGACGGCACCGCCGGCCTGCTGCAGAATCGCGCCCAGAACCTTCTTTCAGGCCCAGGACCGCGCCGAACCCAGGATGACACTGCCTCCCTGCAGCCGAATCGCGTCCCGAACCTCCTCGGGGGGGCGGCATCACCAAAAGCCCCTGACGGCACCGCCGGCCTGCAGCAGAATCGCGCCCAGAACCTCCTCGGAGGGCCGGCGTCGCCAAAAGCCCCTGACGGCACTGCCGACCTGCAGCAGAATCGCGCCCAGAACCTCCTCGGTGGGCCGGCGTCGCCAAAAGCCCCTGACGACACCGCCGGCCTGCTACAGAATCGCGCCCAGAAGCACCTCGGAGGGCCGGCGTCGCCAAAAGCCCCTGACGGCACCGCCGGCCTGCAACAGAATCGTGCCCCTACCCTCCTCGGGGGGCCGGCGTCGCCAAAAGCCCCTGACGGCACCGCCGACCTGCAGCAGAATCGCGCCCAGAACCTCCTCGGAGGGGCGGCGTCGCCAAAAGCCCCTGACGGCACCGCCGGCCTGCAGCAGAATCGCGCCCAGAACCACCTCGGAGGGCCGGCGTCGCCAAAAGCCCCTGACGGCACCGCCGGCCTGCTACAGAATCGCGCCCAGAACCTCCTCGGAGGGCCGGCGTCGCCAAAAGCCCCAGGCGGCACCGCCGGCCTCCCGCACAATCGC
>JAISFP010000083.1 GCA_031263525.1 Deltaproteobacteria bacterium
GAACCTTTGAAGTTGAAGAGTCAACTATTGATACTTCATGTGGGGGTAAATAGTATCAATCGAGAGTGTTTAGGTTGGTTAAGATCCCTCTGTTGGGTCCCCATTGGGAAGGTACCTGAACGGTTACGGTATAATTTTGCATTCCCGTGGAAGGATCCGGGGCCCTCCGGGAGCGCCGGTTCCCCCGTCTGCCGGTCAGGCCGCCTTGCCGGAACGGCCCGTCCTGGATGCCCTGAACAGGTGCTGGTGCTGATGTTCGCAAGACCAATGCTTGACAACCTCTCGGGGTTCATGCAGAAGCTCTCCAGATCCATCATGATGCCGGTGGCCATCCTTCCGGTCGCCGGGGTGCTCCTGGGACTGGGCTTCTACGAGCTCCCCTTCGTGCCGGGCAACGTGTCCGAGATCATCGAGGCCGCGGGCGGCGTCATCTTCAGGAACCTGGCGCTGTTCTTCGCCGTAGGGATTGGGCTTGGCTTCACCGGGAACAGCGGGGTGGCCGCGCTGTTCGCGCTGGTGAGCTACTGCGTCATGGTGGCGACCATGAGCGCCATGGGCGTCTATGCCTTCGGCCTGAACCCCGACCCCCAGACGATGCAGATGCAGACGGTCCTGGGCTTGCCGTCGATAGACACGGGCGTGTTCGGGGGCATCCTGTCGGGGGGGATGGCGGCGTTTATCTTCACCAGCTTCAGGGGAAAGAAGTTCCATCCGGTCATAGCCGCTATCGGGGGCCCGGTTCCCTTCCTGACCGGCGTCTCGGCAGTCGTCCTGGGCGTCGCGTTCAGCTACGCGTGGCCTCATGTCCAGTCCTGGATCGGCCTCTTCTCGGACTGGGCGGCCTACAGGGAGCCTGTCGCGGCAGGGAGCCTGTACGGGATGGTCAACCGGCTCCTCATACCGTTCGGCCTGCATCACGTCTGGAACATGCCCTTCTTCTTCGAGATAGGGACCTACGTGGACCCGGCCAGCGGCCAGGTGCTGCACGGGGACATTCCCCGCTTCTTCGCCAGGGACCCCTCCGCGGGGATACTTTCCGGGGGGTTCCTCATTATGATGTGGGGCCTCCCGGCGGCGGCGGCGGCCATCTGGCGGACGGCCAGGCCCGAGAACAGGGCCAGGGTGGGCGGCCTCATGCTGTCGGCGGCCCTGACGTCGGCCCTGACCGGCATCACGGAGCCGGTCGAGTTCTCCTTCATGTTCGCGGCGCCGCTGCTCTACGTGATCCACGCGGCGCTCATGAGCTCCGCATTCGCGCTCATGAACATCATGGGAGCGCACATTGGGTTCACTTTCTCCCACGGGGGCATAGATCTTGTCCTCTATTACGTCATCGACACGAAACCCTGGCTGGTTTTCGTTTTCGGCCCCCTGTACGCCATCGTCTATTATTATGTTTTCAAGTGCTCCATCGAGTTCTTTGACCTGAAGACGCCGGGCCGCGAGGTGACGGCCGCCGCTGGCGAGGCGGGTGGCCCGGTCCCTTTCGCTGGCGCGTCCCCTGGACCGGGAGAAGCCACGGGCCCGACCCTGACAACCCGCCCCGGCCCGGCTACGGGCCTGGGGCCTGGAACCGTCGCGTCCACCTCCGGGGGAGCTGGCGCCGGAGCGGCGGCAGGCCCGGGACCCGGCACGGAGCCGTTCCCTGGAACCGGTCCGGGGGAGGCCTCTGGCCCTGGACCAGGCACCGGCACGGCCGCAGGCCCGGGACCGGATACCGGCGCGGCCGCCGGCCCGGGCCCTGGCGCGGGCACGGACCAGGGGCCGGTCGCCGGCCTGCCGGCAGCGGTCCCGGAAGGCCAGGATCTCATGCGTGAGCTGATCCTGGCCTTCGGAGGCAGCGGCAACATAACAGGCCTCGACAACTGCATCACGAGGTTCAGAGTCACCGTGGACGACCAGGCCCGGGTGGACAGCCGCCGAATCCGCGAGCTGGGCGCGCTGAGCGTCACGCAGTCCGGGAGGGACGTCCAGGCCGTCTACGGCATCAGGGCCGAGCACATCATGACGGGCATGCAGGAGCTCCTTCAGGATGCGGAGGAGGACGCGGAGGAGGACGCCGGGGACGGCGGCGACGGCTTGCCTGAGGGCGCGGGGAGCGGCCAGGCCGTCCGGGCCCTGCGGGAGCCTTCCGGAGCGGGGAAGGGCCCCGGCGCCGTCCCGGGCGGGCCGCAGGGGCAGGACGACCTGCCTCCGGTCCCGGAGGGCGAGCTCGCCCGGCTGAGGGAGGCGCTGGGCGGCCTCGGCAACATAGCGAGCGCCCGGCCCTCTGTGAGCGTGCTGATCGTTGTCGTGAGAGAACGCGGCCGGGTGAGTCCAGGGATTTGCGAGACGCTGCCCTTGGACCTGTACGTGCCTTCGGAAGGGAACGAGATTCACGTCGTGACGGGCCCCGGCCCCGAACGCTACGCGTCCGTGGCCCAGGACGGCCCCGTGCCCTGGTGAAGTCCTGTCCGGAAGGTGTCACTCAGAAAGGATGACTGAGCGTGAGGGCCCGCCTCATTTTGATGGCACACGTCCGCGAGGTTCCGGCATGGAGCGCGTGTACGCGAGGAGCCGGTGCAATTCTGCCCCATCATGGAAGACTGCTCCGACTGAGATGCCTCGCACGTCTTGAGCTTCTGTGCCAGGCTGTCCCGGCTGGAAAGACGGAAGCGCCTTCGCGTTTCGCTGGCTGAGGCTCCCGGACGGAAGGTTGGACGCGTCTCGGTGCCTCCCGAGCTGAGGGTCCCGGCAAGAAGGGCTGACGTGCCTCCGCGTCCCCCGGGCTGAGGCTTCCGGACGGAAGGCCGGACGCGTCTCTGTGCCTCACAGGCTGAGGGTCTCGGCCGGGATGCCGACGTGCCTCCGCCCTTCACTGGCTGAGGCACCCGGACGGAAGGGCGGGCGGGCCTCCGGGGCTGAGGCTCCCGACCGGAAGGGCGGACGCGCCCCCGGGCCTCCGGGGTCAGGCCGGTCTCGTGATGGCGGTGAGCTGCGGCTGGCCGGTGCGCTCCAGCACGCTGTTCCACAGCACCCCCATCGGGTTCACCTTCTTGCGGACGGCGATCGCCTTTTCGATGGGCACGTGGACGAAGTTGCCGTTCCACTGGCCGATGAGGCAGTTGGTCTTCCCGGCCATGGCGGCATGCGCCGCCTTCTGGCCCAGGAAGCTGCAGAACACCTGGTCGGTGGAGTTCGCTGGGGCGCTCCGGATGATATAGCTGGGGTCTATGTACTTGAGATTGATCTCCTGGCCCTTCTCCTTGAAGTAGCTCCTGATGCGGTCGGCCAGGTAGGCGCCTATGTCCTTGTGGAGGACGTTGCCGGAGGCGTCCTTGACCTCGGCCTCGCCGGAGAAGAACTTCTGGCCGGCCCCCTCGGCCACCACGATGACCGCGTGGCCGCGGGAGGAGAGCCTCTTGTAGAGCCGCTCGAGCAGGGCGCCCGGCCCGTCGACGTCGAAGTCTATCTCGGGTATGAGCACGAAGTTGGCGTCGCCCCGTGCCAGGGCCGCGGTCGCCGCGATGAAGCCCGAGTCGCGGCCCATGAGCTTCACCAGCCCCACGCCCCAGGGGGCCCCCAGGGCCTCTGTGTGGGCGCTCCTTATGACCTCTGTGGCGATGGAGACGGCGGTCTCGAACCCGAACGACCGGGAGACCAGGCTTATGTCGTTGTCGATGGTCTTGGGGATGCCGATGACGGAGATCTTGAGGCCCCTCTCCTTCACCTGCTGGGAGATGGACAGCGCCCCCTTCAGGGTCCCGTCCCCCCCTATGCAGAAGAGGATGTTCATGTTGAGCCTCTCCAGGGAGTCGACCAGCTCCTCAATTGACTGGTTGCCACGGGACGAGCCCAGCACCGTTCCCCCGAACTGGTGGATCTCGGCCACCGTGGCGGGGTTCAGCTCCACCAGGGGGTGGCCGTAGGAGGGGATGAGCCCCTGGTAGCCGTAGCGGATGCCCTGGATGTTCTGGACGCCGTAACGGTAGTACAGGGTCATCACCAGCGACCTTATGACGTCGTTCAGGCCGGGGCACAGCCCTCCCGCGGTCAGTATCCCCGCCCTGACCTTGGAGGGGTCGAAGTAGATCTTCCGCCTGGCCCCGGCCATCTCGAAGCTGTCGGGCAGCTGCTTTCCCCCCGCGAAGCACTCGACGGAGGTCAGGGTGGCGTCCCTCAGGATCCTCTGGCTCTCGTCGGTGAAGGCCTCCCAGGCGAGGTTTTCAGTCTGCTCCCGGCCCCCGGCCGTCTTGCCCATGAGGGGGCTGTCTATCTTGGCCGGCCCCAGGACCTCGATGTCGAGATCGGTCGTGGCTGTCGGGCAGGTTTTTGTCACGTGGCTCTCCGTGTGGCCGCGGGACGGCGCCGGCTCGGAAGGAGGCGGGCCGGGTCCCGGGCGGTAGGGGGAAGCGGGCAGGTGGCCCGCGAACAATTTAAGATTTTAAGGCTTTTCGTCCTGTTCGGCAAGGACGCACGAAGATGCGGGGCCAGCCTTCCAGACCGGCGGGGCGGAAGGGCCGGAAGGGGACCGGTGCCCTGAAACCGGCCGGGGACGGGGGAACTGCGAGACAGGGCAGTCAATCGCGGCAGACGACCGGAATACCCCTCAAAGGTCGTGAAAGGCATTGCAAGCGCCGCGAAAGGCAGCCGAAACGCCGGAATGAGGCGGAAAACGCCGGCAGTGGCGGCAAAACGAAGTGAAAGACGGCGGAAAAGCCGGCAGAGGCGGAAAGACTCCGTTAAAGTCGGTTCAAACGGCGGAAAAGGCGACGAAAATGCCGAGAGGAGACTTAAGGAGCCGACGTCGGGGGCTGGAAACCGATGACCCGCGCTTCGCCGGGTCCGGCCCGGAGAAAGTGAATCTCGGACAGGGGGACGGATGAATCTCTCGAGAGGAGCCTGGCCTACTGCGGCGGGCGGAACTTCGGTCCAGTCCCGGGGGGCAGGAGCGGACTCTGCACGGAGCCGACTGCGATGAACCTGGCCAGGGTAACGCGGGTCATGGAGGAAATCGGCGAGCGCGGCATGTGCCTGATGGACCCGAGCAGGACGGGTATCCGCAAAAGGTTGAGGTAACGGATTAATTGACGAGTCAGAGTCACGCGAGGATGTGCCGCGAGAGAGCGGGAAGCGGTCGGCATCCGTGGCCGCCGGAGCCTAGCGGTATCGCGGCATGTCCTGAATTTACGGAAGAACGGAAAGACAGGAATTTTAACAGGGAGAATTGCCTGACAGTTCCGAGGGGATAATTGCCTGACAGTTCCGAGATGATAATTGATTGACAGTTCCGAGGGGATAATTGATTGACAGTTCCGAGGGGATAATTGCCTGACAGTCCTGCGGGGAGAATGCCGCGACAGTTACGGGGAAGAATTTCTTGACAGTCCTGCGGGGAGAATCGCTTGACAGTTACGGGGAATAATTTCTTGACAGTCCTGCGGGGTGACAGTTACGGGGCAGAATTGCTTGACAGTTCTGCGGGGAGAATAGAGTGACAGTTACGGGGAAGAATTTCTTGACAGTCCTGCGGCTAGAATTGCTTGACAGTTACGGGGCAGAATTGCTTGGCTGTTAATTCCACGAAGGATTCGCGGTTGCCAGCATGATTCGGTATGGACGTGCGAGCCGGCAGGCCAGGCGGCGTCGGGGTGCCCCCGGCCTAGAAGACGTACGTGACGCTCAGGCTGGCCGAGATCCCCTCGCGGCGGCCGGTGGAGCCCTGGACCCCGAGCTGGATCTCCAGAGGGTTTCCGGGGGAGCCGGCGGCCACGCCGAGCTCGAACACTCCGGAGGTGCCGCCGAGGCTGGCCGAGGGCAGGGGGATGCCGGCGTAGGTGCCCCGCGAGACACCTGCGAACTCGTGCTCGACGTAGGAGCCGAAGTACGGCCTGACCGAGGGGGCGAGGACCAGGCTAAGACGCCCGCCGAATCTGATCCTGGAGGAGGTGACGGGGTCCAGCCTGGCGGTCCGGCCGAACAACTCGAATTCGTGACCCTCCATCCTGACGTGAAAGTAGCGCAGGGACAGGTCGAGCGTGCCGGAAGGGAGGCGGGATCCGGCGTCCACCCCGCCGACGTCCCCGAAGGCCAGGACATATCCGCCTCCCGCGTGGAAGCCCAGGTAGCCGGCGCCGTAGCCGTACTCGGCAGTCATGCCCTGGGGGCCTCGGATGTCGGGGGATCTGAACTCGGCACGCGTCCTCCCGTACCGGACGGAGGCCTCCAGGTAGGGCCGGCTAGACTCGGGAGGGCCGAAGTCCATCCTGGCGAAGGCGCCCCCGCCGACGTAGGAGAGATTCCCCTCGCCATGCACGGGGGGCAGGCCGAGAAACTCGTTGTAGGAGTCGAAGCTTCCTTCCCCGAACTCGACGAATAGGCCCGCGGCGAGGGGCCCTGCGGAGGTCCCCGAAACGAAGGCCACGCCTGCGGCGCCGCTCGTGCCTTTCACGTCCACGTGCGAGCCGGTCTCGACGGTGTACCGGCCGTAGCTCATCACGGCGAAGGGTGCCGCTCCCGGCTGGGAAGACGGCGAGGACTGGGAGGACGGGGAGTGCCGCGACGCGGCCAGCGCCGCGGGTATGCCGCGGCCCGCCATCAGATCTCCCCCGAGGCTCACGAAGGAGAGCCCCGCGAGGGGGACCTCGGAGAAGGCCTTGGACTCTTCCTTCAGACCGAGCGCGACCGTCATGACGAGCGAGCCGCCCTCGAAGGACAGGGGCGTCTCGTAGCGGACGAGCCCGAGCCCCCGGGTCTCCACCACGACGGAGACCGGGGGCGCGGAAGCGGTGACGGCCACGTCGGCCGGCCGGGATACGAGGACCCGGGTGCCCTGCGGAAGCAGAGTCTCGTCCGTCATGACGAGCCTCACGGTAGAGTTGGAGGTCCCGTCGGTCAGCCGGAGGGTCCCGCTCACGTCCAGGAGGGGGTCGGACAGGGCCGCCGGGGACAGGAGCCTCTCGGAACCGAGGGTGAACAGGATGGTCTCGAAGCCGGACACGTCGCGGAACGCGCTACCCTCCTGGACGAAATCCGCGTCGACCAGAAGGGCGTTGCCCGAGAATCCCGTCTGGGTTCCCGAGCCGCTGACGTGGCCGCCCGCGAGATCCACGCCAGTGCCGTCCACCATGACGGTCCCGGACAGACGCACCGTGTTGCCCGTGGCGCGGCCTCCGGTCCCGGAGCCGACTAGCCCGCCGTACACGCTTCCGCCGAGCCTCACGTCACGCAGGCTCACGGCGTTCCCGCTTGCGCTCGACGCGTCCGAGTCCCCCAGGCCCACGAATCCCCCCGCCAGACGGCCTCCCACCGAGACGAGCTCGGTGCCGGAAAGCCCTTGCGCCAGGACCAGGTTGCCGTCGGCAGAACCTTTCCCGGCGCTCGCGCCGAACACGTCCCCGCCGACCGTGACCCTGCCCCTGAGGCTCACCCCGTTCGGGCTGTCGGGCCCGGCGGCAGACGCTGATCCTTCCGCGACGCGGGCCCCGGCGACGGTGCCCTGAATCTCCAGCCAATGGTCTTCGTCAGCCCGCAGATCTACAGTGTTCCCGTAAGCGCCGGCGGTGCCGGCCATTGTAGCGCCGGCAACGTCTTTCTCGACGATGAAACCAGGAGATATGCCGATAACGTCAACGGTGACAAAATTGAAAACGGCAGTCCCTGACACGCCGGCAGAACCGATGATGTTTTGGACGGGACTGTAGGACTCATGTGCGAGACGGCCCTCGACAGTGACGGAATTGAAGCTGAACGTGTTGGAACCGCTTGACGAGCTGTCCGAAGCGCTCGCACCGTATATGCTGTCCCGGATTTTAACCACGCCGATGATCGTCACCTTGTTTGAAGAGATGTCTGCTCCGTCTACTTTGTTGTTCGGCAGATCCTGATACAGTATCTTCAGACCGACATTTGCCCCGTACACGCTTCCTCCGAACGTCCCGCTATACAGCGACACCTCGTTTCCCGAAATTTCCGTGACCATTCCCCCGGGGGTCGCCGGAGCCCCGTGAATGATGGCGCCGGCAACGTCATGAGTTACACTTATGTCAAAACCGACAAACTGTTCCCTGACGAACGTCTCAACCTTGTTCCCGGTGATTCGACTTTCGAGATTGCCGTAGGCCCGCGAGTTGGAAGCATATGCTCCCACGACATACTCTGCCTGAAATCTGGAAGTGATGCCACGTGTTCCGAAAGTCACGTTGTTGTTTTCCAGCACTCCCCCGTACCGCGAGAGGCCGCCAATAATCTCGCTTTCGGCCCTGAGGACGACCATCGAGCTGACGGCATTTACCGCATTGTAGGATACGTTACCGCCTTCCGCGTAGCCGCCTCCCGCAGTATCACCAAATCCGCCGTCTGATACGTCCATGACGTTTCCGCTCACCGTGTGGCCCTCTGCAAGGGAGATTCCGGCGAAAGCCGTGCCCACCGCGGCATAGCTTGAATAGAGATTAAATCCTGGTCGAACAACAAGATTATTGTTGAAAATGTCGTACTCGTCTGACATGGAACCGTAGACGGCGTAAGGATTTGAAGGGTTGTTGGGACTGTTGACAGTGATTTTGTTGTTGCTGTATGAAGCTTCGTCACCGGGCGGATTTGACACATACGGGGCGATGATCAGAAAGCCTGGCTGGCCGCTCACGGGATCAGTCCCTGGAATCGACGTGATGTGTTCCGGGTGGCTGGCAATTATGTCGCTTACCGTAAGGTCGATCGGCTGGGCCGCAGCCATGCCGGCAAGCGCTGACGCCAGGGCCAGGACGGAGATGCAAGATGCGCAAAAGATGGCACGCCGGCGTTTCCGGTAGCTGTAAGCCGGACATCCGGCCAGCGGATTCAGGGTTCTGGACATCATGTTCCTCCCTTCACGGCTCGCGTCAGGACGGGTTGCCGTCTAGTTTCAGGAGACGAATCGGAGCTGCCGTGAGTCTGGCCAGCTGAAACGGTCCGACGGTTTCGTGCATGAACATTGAATGTGATTCCGTCAGACCAGCAGGGGAACGGGAGTCAAAGCAGACAGACAAAAATCTTCGAGCTGCGGGACAGCCAAAACTTTCAAATTTTTACGGCAGAAGACTGTAAAATCAGGGAAACATCTGAAAGATTTTTGAAGCCTAACCGACTTAGGCCATAGGCCAAGGCTGACATCCAAAAATTATGATCAGTCAGGCGATCGTAAAAATTTCATCGGCGGTCATGGGGCTCGCGGAGAGGTCATTGCCCCATCCCCGCCGGGAGAGGAGAGCGCCAGGTCCTGGCGAGGCGTTCCCGTGAACCCGCACTGTCATTCTATGCCAAAAGACAGGTTTTATCAACATTTTTGTGATTCTTATCATCTTTTGAAGCCCTGGGTTATTACGAGTTCGGTTAAATGTTAAAATTTTGGCTATCGTTCCGGGGGTGAGAAATCAGTGTAAGACTCCAGATCTGGCATCTCTTTGCCATGACTCGCTCCCATAATATGGGAAAAGATTTCAATATTTTCCAATATTTATCCGGAAGCGTAATAAGCGGGATCCGTCTTTGGCCATAGTTTTCCGGTAGTTGCAATATGTATGCAAACGTACGATACCTTGAGTATCCGGTTTCTTAAGGCGAAGCCTGCAATACAGAAACTTAAACTTTCATTCAGTTTCATGGCCAATATAGAATTGTATACTCTCAATCAATAATTATTAAAGTATTGCCTACAGGAATCTAAAAATACTTCAAAAGTTCAATGAATTAATGGCTCAGATATTTAATTTTACTGATAGTTTTCTAAATTATTTTCAATGTTTTAACATTTTAACTTCATTTTCGTTTGGTATTAAAGTATCTGTTCACTGACAAATGGATGGGAGTCCAGAGGACGTCTCGGCCTTCCTCCAGGCGAGTGGTTGCCTTCCACATGCACAGAAGTGGAGAGCTTGGATTGACCTGGGGAGTGCAGCAGGTTTCAGGGAGCAGGCTTTTCAAGCGTTGCCACGGAATCCATGAAGCGGGCCGCCACCTCGTCTCTGCCGCGTACGGCAAGGGCAAGACATATTATTTTCTTGGCGTTGGCCCTGAAAGGGCCCGGGTAGTCCTTCGTCCTTATCGCGGTCTCGGCATCGTCGAGAGCGGAGCTGAGATCCCTCTCAGATCGCTGAGATTCTGCTTCGGAAGCAGAGCCTTCGGCCGCAGAGCAATTTCCCCATCTGTATTTCAACTCTATCACAACGCGAATCTTGTCTTCCAGAAACAGGGACATGTCGGCCTGGCCCTTGGAGCTGTCGGTCTCGCTCAAGACTTCTATCCCGGCCCCAACGAATGCTGCATGGAACAGGGAATGATAATATTTTTCAGCTGCAGTGTGAAGTTTGAAGGTTATGCCTGCAAGAAGATCATGCAGCAAATTGGAAATTTCCTGGGAATCCTTTTTCAGCAGGGCAACGATGAGTTTTTTAGTAAAAATTTGGTAATAGGCAAACGGTCTGTCGAATATTTGTCCGAATATGAACGCTTTGAAGCATATTCCGACTTCCATGTTGGGGATCTTGAAAATGAAGGCTTCCTGGTTGGCCATGTCATCTTGAAAGGGAATTTCCACGTGGATCCGTTTGCCGATTGTCAGATACCCGCTGTGGAAGAGGATTGGAGCAGGCGAGATCTTTCCGAGTTCTGTGGTTTTGATTTCATCGGTAAAATAGCTGTCAAGTTTTGGCTGCATGTACTCCAGCGGCATTTCGGCTGCCAGCTTCGAAATGTGCGTTGGCCTTCCGGACATAGGCCAGTAGGTGGACAGTCTTTTCCTGTAGAACAGGTAGATTATCGAGTACGGGTTCAGGACTCGTTGTTTGGCTAGCCAGTTGTAACCGTCGTACCAGCTCGCTATGGTCTTCAGCAACGCTGTTTTATCTGCATCTTTCCCTATGTCTCCGGCCTTTTTCAGGGATGCGAGGGTTCTTGGAAACCTGTCGTTGAAAAGGTTGTAGAATTCTTTGATGGTGAATCCGCATATCCCGGCGAATTCTGGTTCCAGGGAGATGTCAAAGAAATTGTTCGGTCCGGAATCCATGGCGGCAAAAGCAAACCTGGTTACGCCAGTGACCAGGGAGAAACGAATGAAGCGCTTGTTCCTTTTCATGGCAGAGAAAAAATGGTGGAGAATTTCGCTGTTTGCCTTAGCAAGCTTGCTGTCTGTTATGTTCCATGCAACCGGACCGTCGTACTCGTCTATCAGAACGACAGAACCGACTCCGTGCTTCATGTAGAGGGACTGAAGAAGCTCATCCAGCATGTGGCCATAGGAATCTTGGGTCAGCGTGATTTTCTCGCGTTCTGCAAAATTTCTCAGGATTGTCTTGATGCTGTCGCGAAGAAAGTCGGGGTCCGGGATCTCCGCATAGTCCAAGCTGAATCTGAGGACGGGGTGGCGCTGGTAGTTGTATTTTTTCCTGGTGTCAATCCAGAGGCCCTTGAAAAGATTCCGATCGCCTCCGAAGAGTTCTCCTATGGTGTCAAGCAGGAGAGTCTTGCCGAATCGCCTGGGACGGGACAGGAAACAGCACCTGAATCGTGTAATCAGTTTGTAGATATACTGAGTCTTGTCAGCGTAAAGGTAGTTCCCGGGGATAATTGAGCAGAAGTCAGGATCGTCTACCGGCAGTCTTTTCAGTCCCATGGGGCTCTCCGAACGGCTCCGTTATTCATGCAGGGAGGACTGGCAGGTTCGGGGCACCTTGCGCATGATATGCCTGCGCCGACCGGTCCGGACCGGCCAGAAAAAATTATCATAGCACATTTTGACCTTCAGTTGATAGCAGAGCTTTCCAAGTTTCCAAGACTGGCGAGAGAATGGCGGCCTCATGAGTTGGCCGTAGCCTGAATTCCAAACATGGGCCCGGAGGAGGTTGCTCTGTACCCCGGGGACAGCTCATCCTGAGCCTGGAGAAAGGCCGATCGGTGTCAGAACCAAGGTCGACCAAGCCCGAAGGGAGGCCCGGACCCGCAGGTGGACCGACCTGAACCCGGAGGAAGGCTGCCTTGTGTCTGATGCCTTCGGGCCAGCTTTTTCCTCTGAACAGATACCTGGACCAGGTAATCCTCCAGACTCTCGCCCGCCTCCATGGGGGCCTTGGTCTCCCGGACTGCGGCTGTCTCCGGTCTCTCGCCCGCCTCCATGGGGGCCTTGTCCTCGCGGACCGCGGCAGTCTCCGGTCTCTCGCCCGCCTCCATGGGGCTCTTGGCCTCCCGGACACCGGCAGTCTCCTGGCTCTCGGTCGCCTCCGTGGGGCCCTTGGCCTCCCGGACCGCGGCAGTCTCCGGACTCTCTGTCGCCTCCATGGTGACCCTGGCATCCCGGAATGTAGCAGTCACCGGGCTCTCGTCCGCCTCCATGGAGGCCTTGGCATCCCGGACCGCGGCAGTCTCCGGGCTCTCGTCCGCCTCCATGGGGCCTTGGCATCCCGGACCGCGGCAGTCTCCGTGCTCTCGGTCGCCTCCATTGGGCCTTGCCCTCCCGGACCGCGGCAGTCTCCGGGCTCTCGCCCGTTTCCACGGGGTTTTGCCCTCCCGGACCTCGGCAGTCTCCGGGCTCTCGGATGTATCCATGGGGGCCTTGGCTTCCCGAACTTCGGCTGTCTCCGGGCTCTCGCCCGCCTCCGTGGGGCCCTCGGCCTCCCGGACCGCAGCAGTCTCCGGGCTCTCGGCCGCTTCCGTGGGCGCCTTGGTCTTCAATGCCTGCTCTCCAGCCCCAGCCCCGCCTCAAAGGGGGCCTCGGCCTCCCGGGGCGGGTCAGTCTGCGGGCTCTGTTTCTCCTCCTCGGCAGTCCGCTCCGCCTGGCCTGGTCGGCCGCCGCCGTCAAACGGGTTGCCCTGCCCGTGAGCGGAATCTGTGGACAGAGGGAGGCGGATGGGAGCCGAGCCGGGCCGGGGGGGGAGCCGAGTCAGGCTGAATCGGGCTGTCGGGAACTGAGCTGGGCAGGACTGGGGGGAGGCCCGGCGGGGAACGGGGAGGGAGAGGGCGGCCCGGCGGGCCTGGGAAAGGGCCCGGGGTGCCGGGGATGCGGGTAGGACCCAAGACAGTCCGCCTGGAAGGCCTCGCCGCGGGGGCCAGGCCGCGGGTGCCCGGACGCGCCCGCCTCATGTCCGGCGGGATCCGGCGAGGGTCCGGCAGCTCAGGGGCAGCACTGTAATTATTTGACCAACAGGTCCGTAGGGGATTATAATCGATGCGTAGCTTTCCGTTTCCCAGCCGTGTCCGGCCGGCCCCCCGCCACCATGAGATGTAGCCCCTGTGGAAGGGGCGGAAGGCCATAACCCCATATATCCTCACCCCTGCCCGCGAAGATGACATATCCGGGGAATATGTCAGCCTCATCCCTCTTTCCGTAGCAACGGAGGACCAAGATGGACCCTATTATTCTCTCCAGGCTGCAGTTCGCCCTGGCCACGATTGTCCATTTCTTCTACGTTCCCCTCACGATTGGCCTGAGCTTCTTCATTGCCGTGCTGGAGACCCGGTACTACCGGACCGGTGACGAGCAGTACAAGCTGCAGGCCAAGTTCTGGGGCAAGATCTTCCTCATCAACTTCGTCCTGGGCGTCGTCACCGGGATCGCCCTCGAGTTCCAGTTCGGCACGAACTGGGCCATCTACTCGAAGTACGTGGGCGACATCTTCGGCTCCCTCCTGGCGATCGAGGCCACCCTGGCCTTCTTCCTGGAGTCCACCTTCATAGCGGTCTGGGCCTTCGGCTGGGACAGGGTCTCCAAGAAGACCCACCTGGTTTCCATCTGGCTCGTGTTCGGCGCCGGCACCATATCCGCCCTCTGGATCCTCCTCGCGAACGGGTTCATGCAGCATCCCGTCGGCTACGAGATCCAGGACGGCGTGGCCAGGCTCACCTCCTTCACCGAGGTGCTCACCAACCCATACGGCTGGATGATGTACTTCCACACAGTCTGCGGCGCCTTCATCCTCGCCAGCTTCCTGGTAATGGGCGTGTCGGCCTGGCACCTGTACTTCAACCAGAACAAGGAGTTCTTCCTCACCTCCTTCAAGCTGGCATCCTCGCTCGCGCTCATCTTCACCCTTGCCTCCTTCGTCTTCGGCCACCAGCTTGGCCAGGTCACCAACAAGTACCAGCCGGCCAAGATGGCGGCCATGGAGGCGGTCTGGGACACCGAGCCAGACACGCCCATGTACCTCCTGACCCTCCCGAAGTTCACGAACGAGCCGGGCAACCTCATCCAGGCGCTCCCGGTGCCGGGGATGCTCTCCTTCCTGGCGACGAACTCGTTCCACAGCACCATCAAGGGCCTTAACGAGTTCAAGCCCGAGGACAGGCCCCTCGTCTGGCCCGTCTTCCTCTCCTTCAGGCTGATGATCACGCTGGGCACGGCGTTCATCGTCATAGCCATCATCACCTTCTTCATCCGCAAGATCGTGCCGTCCCTGGGGTGGGGGCTGTGGGTGTACGTCCTCCTCATCCCGCTCCCGTACATAACCCTCCAGCTGGGATGGCTGGTGACTGAGCTCGGCCGCCAGCCGTGGATTGTCTACGGCATGCTCCGGACCGCCGACGCCGGGAGCCCGCCTGTCGACTGGTACCAGGTCCTCATAACGCTCCTGGCAATGGGGGCCATCTACGGCCTGATCTCCGTAACGGGCTTCGTCATGATGATCAAGACGGCCATCAAGGGCCCCGACAAGCTGACCGAGCACTACGCCTAAGGGCCCTCGAAGGGAGGAACTTAATCATGGAATTCACTTGGCTTCAGGTTGTCTGGTTCATCCTCTGGGGGGTCCTCTGGGGCGTCTACTTCATGCTCGACGGCTTCGACTTCGGCGGCTCCATGTGGCTGCCCATCCTGGGCGCCGCCTCCGAGCGCGAGCGGACCGCCATGTACAAGGCCACGGGGCCGTTCTGGGACGGCAACGAGGTCTGGCTCATCACCGCCGGCGGGGTCACATTCGCCGCCTTCCCCCTGGCATACGCGGTGCTCTTCTCCAGCCTGTACACCGCGCTCCTCATTCTCCTCTTCTGCCTCATCCTGAGGGGCGTCGTCTTCGAGCTCAGGTTCCAGTGGGACGATCCCTGGTACAGGATAATCTGCGACGCGGTGGGCGTCGTGGCCAGCGTCGTGGCCCCCCTCCTCCTGGGCGTGGCCTTCTCCAACCTCTTCAGGGGCCTGCCGCTCCAGTACGACGCGGCCAAGGACTTCTTCATGTTCCAGGGCAACATCCTGGATCTGCTCCATCCCTACTGCCTCCTGGGCGGGGTGCTCTTCGTGGTGATGTTCCTGTGCCACGGGGCCCTGTACCTGTCCTGGCGGGTCGAGGGGGACCTCCAGAAGAAGGCCTTCTACATGGCCAAGCTCACCTGGCCCCTCTTCCTCATCCTCTTCCTCGTGTACGTGGCCCTCACCTTCTTCTGGACCGACCACTTCATCGAGCCGTACCTCCAGTCGAAGCTTCTGTTCGCCATCCCCCTCCTGTGCGCGGTCCTGTTCATCAGCTCGGGATGGTACATGTACTTCAAGAACTCCCCGGGCCGGGCCACCCTGGCCTCCTGCGGAGGGATCCTGACCTTCACCCTCTGCGGGGTGATGGGCATGTTCCCGAACCTCATCCCCTCGCGGCTCGACTTCTCCGGCTCGAGCCTGACCATCATGAACGCCTCCTCGTCCGGGCTCACCCTGAGCATCATGCTCGCGGTAGCCGTGGTCTTCGTGCCCACGGTCATCCTTTACCAGATCTGGGCTCACAGGAAGCTCTCCTGGCCCGTGAAGGCCGACTACTAGCCGCCGTCCGGCCCCCCACCCCGTTACTCGTCCCCCGGCCCCCGCGGCCGGGGGCGGGCGCCGGGACCCCGGGACCCCGGGGCCGCATCCCCGCTTTCGTCCGCCCGTCCGCCCCGCTCCGCAGGCGTACGGGCCGTCCTTCCGCCTCGCTCCGCAGGCGGACGGGCCGTCCTTCCGCCTCGCTCCGCCCGCACAGCCTCCCAGCCACCCCGCCTGGCCTTCACGCGGTGCCCGGACCATGCCGGCGCCGCCACCCCTCCGCCCTGCCACCCCGCAAACCGACATCGCGCCACGGGACGTTTTCCGCCTCGGCCCCGCCTCTTCTGAGGACCGGGGCGCCAAAGGCCTCGCGTCCTCACGCACCTCCGGAAAGGCCGTGCGGCACGAGCCTTTCGGGTTCCTGACGCCGTCCTCCCGACCTCGCGGTTCCCCGGCTCCGGTCCTTCCGGCCCCCGGACTTCGTGTCGCCAGTTCACCGGCCCCCCGGTTCAGGCGGTCGCCGGAGAATCCCGGTCCCCGGTCCCCGGTCCCCGGACTCCTTGACGCCTGGTCACCGGTCCCCCGGTTCAGCCGGTCGCCGGAAATCCTTGATTCGGACTTCGGAAGTCCTGGCCCCGGGGCTCCGGACTCGCCGGGCTCCGGACCTCCTCGGTTCCGGCATCCTGCCTCCCGGAATCTTCCGGAGAGGCAGGGTTCTGCCCGGCCCGGAGGGGACGTCTCCAGGGCCGAACGCTTCCGCCGACTCCCAGAACCCCTGGCTTCCGTGTCAGACTGACGAAAGCTGTCCTTCAGTTTTTGACCGACCGGTCGGTTGCAAGACTTGCTCCTTCGGTGGTCGCACCTCCGTCCGCCCGCCAGGCTTGCCTTTCCAGGAGGAAGGCCTTCCGGACGCCTCCCTCCGTAGCGCGGCACGCGAAGGGATCGCCAGGAAGATCCCTGTCGTCAGGCCGGCCCCGGCTGAATCTGGACCGTGCGAATTCAGTGGCGCTTCCTTCTTCGCCAGACGGCAGGCCGGACGCCACTTCCCGGTAGCGACACCTTCAAATGATAAGGAGTCCTCCCTTTGAACCCAGCCAGGCCAGTCAGGTCAGCAATGGGCATATCCCTCGCGAGGGGCGAGGCCGAAGTCTGCAGGTACCGCACGGACGGTCGCGGAGTCGAGGCGGCGTAGTGCCGCTCCTTCGCCACCGATCCCGAGGGAATAGGCCAGCTTGCCGCCTGGGCCTCGGAGACGGGCCCCTTCGCTGCGGCCCAGTCGGCCCGGGGGGCGGCGCATGACGCAGTCTGCAGGGCTCTCGAAACGACCGGGTGCCGGGTGATCGGCGCGCTGCCCGGGCCTTCCGGGGGCGGGGCCTCTCCGCAGGGTCCGGAGTTCAGCAGGCGGCTGGCGGCGCAGGCCCTGAGGCAGGAGAGGGGGCCCCGGACATGGTCCTCCGGTGACCGGCTCTGCGGCAGGGAGATGACGAGGCTCAGGGAGCGGTCGGCCAGGGGCTTGAGGTAAATTTCCGCTTTCGTCGCCCGCCCGGAACCTGCCCGCGGTGCCTTTTCCGGACCATGCCGAGGGGTGATGCCGGCTCCAGGCCGGAGACCGCAAGAAGTGAGCCTCATGCTCCCTCCGCCTCTCCCCGGCCAGCACGCCCCACTCGGGGCCGGCCCGTTCCGCCGCGGCACCGTGGCGGAGCTTGTCGGACGGGCCCGCTGCATCATGGCTGGGTGGCCGGCTGGGGTGGTGGCATCGTTCCGGGCAAGGCGCTCCCCCCGGTCCGGCCCGTCTCAGGCCCGGACCGGGGTCCGGGCGGACCCGTCCCGTCCGGACCCGGCACCTGCCTGGACGCCTGCGGAGCGGGATCCGGCACCTGCCCTTCCTCTCCATCCGTCCATGCACTTCGGCATGGCAATGCCATTCCCGCAGACCCTTCCGCTCCATCCGTCCATGCACTTCGGCATGGCAATGCCCCTCCCGCAGACCCTTCCGCTCCATCCGTCCATGCGTTTCGGCATGGCAATGCCCCTCCCGCAGACCCTTCCGCTCCATCCGTCCATGCGCTTCGGCATGGCAGTGCCCCTCCCGCCGACCCTTCCGCTCCAGCCGGCCATGCACTTCGGCATGGCAGTGCCGCTCCCGCAGACCCTTCCGCTCCAGCCGCCCATGCATTTCGGCATGGCAATGCCCCTCCCGCAGACCCTTCCGCTCCAGCCGGCCATGCCCCTCATCAGGACCATGCCACTCCAGCCGGCCATGTCGCTTCCGCGAATCCTGCACCTTCCTCAATTTTGGACGTGCAGTCTCGGGAACGGCGGGGCGAAGCCCAGGCCAGCCGGCCAGCCGGCCAGCCGAGCCTTCCGAGTCTGGCTATACGTCAGACGCGCTGGCTGCCCCGGTCGTAGCGGGGAGCCGCCCGCCCGCCGTGGGCCTGCCGGACGGATGCCAGGCTGGCACCGCCCCGGCAACGGCTCCGGGAGGCGCACGGGGCAACTCCGGGGGCACGGCAGCCTTCTCCTGTCCAGCCGCCGGGCGGGAGGGGGCCAGGCGGCGGCCAGGCGGCGGGTCCGGCCTTCACGGGGATGCCTCAGGCCTCGCCCTCTGCAGGCTCATGGCCTGCCGCGACAGCCTGAGGGTCTGCCGGCTCCTTCTGGATCTGGGGATTCCCGACCTGGTGCCGTGGTTCCGGGAGGCCTTCGCGCGCCTGAAGACCGTGCCGTGCATGAGCCGCGTCCGGGCGGCTGGCATCCTGGCCGAGCTCGGCCCCGATCCGGGCCGCTTCCCCGACGCGGAGATCTGTTGCCTCTGGGCTGGATACGGGCCGGGAGTGTCCGGAAGGCCCGGAGGGTCTGCAGGATGTGGAGGGTCGGCGGAGGCGGGACCCCCGGACGGAACCGGGGGGCCAGTAAGCCCGGGAGGCCCAGGAGGCTCCGGGGGGTCGAAGGCGGGAAGCCCTGGCGGGAGAGGCCGGCAGGGAATCCGCGGAGGCTCCGGAGGGTTGAAGACTGGAACCCCAGGCGGAGCCGGGCGGTCGGGAATCTGCGGAGGCTCTGGAGGTTCCGGAGGCTCCGGAGGGTTGAAGACGGGAAGCCCAGGCGGAACCGGGCGGTCGGGAATCTGTGCAGGTTCTGGAGGGGCTACGGAGGCGGGTAGCCCAGGCGGAAACGGGCGGACGGGAATCCCCGGAGGTTACGGAGGGTCTGCGGAGGCTGGAAGCTCGGGCGGAACCGGGCGGTCGGGAATCGCAAGAGGTTCAGGAGAGCCGGCGGATGCGGGAGACTAGGGGGGATCCGAGGAGTCCGGAGGCTCAGGAAGGTCGGCGGAGGCAGGGGCCGCCGGAGGAGCCTTGGGGACCGCAGGAGCCGGAAGGCAGGCATCCGGGCCTCTCCAGGAAGGAGGCCGGCTCCGCCAGGGCACCCGCCGTTGGCTCGCCCGCGTCCTCCGCCGGGCCGCGAGGCGGGCCGCGCCCGTGTCACCCCGCTTCAGGCGGGCGCTGGCCGCCGCGGAGGGTGCCGGTGACGTGGGTGATGCAGTGCGGGAGTTCGAGAGGCTCATGCTGCGGACGGTCTTTGGCGTGCTGAGGGACCGCGAGCCTTACAGCGAGAGGATTGTGTACTGAGCTGCCGCCGCGTTTCCTGTCCCGCCCTCACTGCCGATACAGGTGACGCTGGCGGACCCTGTGGGGCAAGGAATCGGACGTTAGACGCCTTTTCTTGTGGACGTGGTGGGGCGTCGGCCGGTGGACGGCATTGACTTTCTTAAGTGATTGCGTATACTTAAAACATCTTCAGAAAAGCTTAGCGCCAATTGGCCCTGCTTCCCGGCGCTCCCGGACGCATGTGCGGCATCGGGCACTGGCACGGCAACCGCCCTCCCGACGCCGGAATTCCGTGTCCAGCACGGCTTCTGGACTCTCCTGACCGGACGCAGGCTCCGGGAAGGATAATTCGTCTGATCCTCCGGGACGGGCACGGGGGCCGGGGAGAGGCAGCATGGACGAGCGAAGGCGAGTTCTCGACATGGCAAACCAGCTCCGGAAGCTGAACGGACGCCGCGAGCTCTCCTGGAACGAGGCCCTGGCCGGGGCGGCCCAGCTGAGGGCGCGGGAGATACTCCAGTCCTTCTCCCACGAGAGGCCGGGTGGAGGCGGCATCTGGTCCGTCCTGGCCGAGTTCGGCATCAGGACCGACCTCTGCGGGGAGAACATCGCCTGGGGGCAGAAGGATGCCGCCTCGGTGATGAACACCTGGGTGGACTCCAGGCCGCACCTGGAGAACATCGTGAACCCCGGCTTCGGCCAGCTTGGAGTGGGGGCCGTCCCGCACCCCCGGAACGGGCTCAGCTGGGTGCAGCTGTTCATCAGGTAGCTGGGCCTGGTGCCGGGCCCGTCCGCCGCCCGGCCCGTATCCAGCGCGGAGGGACCAAGCCCCGCGCCTTCCGCCCCGCACGGGACGGGGAGCGGCCCCGGAACGGGCGGCCTTCCGTCCGCGGAGCCGGCTGACGGACGCCGTTGACTGCGGGCCCGGCCTATGTCTATACTGTAACTGCCTTCGGGACGGCTGCTCTCCCCTATGCCGTATCCCTGGCGCTATTCAGCAACTTCCCCTTCGGACACAGGTGCTCCCGATGCATTCGCGCACATTGGCTCCCTTCGTGCTGGCGATGGGCCTCTTGCTCGTCCCGCTCTGGCTCTCCCTTCCCGGCGGGCCCGAGACCTCGAATCGCCACGACGGTCTCCCGGCCGGGACTGAGGCTTCCGGGGACGCGGGCATGACTCTCGTCATGCCTGCCGCCGGCACCGGCGGCATCCTCGGCTCCGTGATCCCCTCGGCGGCCGGCTTCCGGATTCCCGGCCTGTCCCCGGGTGCCGGCGGCGTCACCCTGAACGCCGGGACGCGCCGCAGGGTGGTCCGTCGCACGACCCCCGCGCGCCGCAACGACCGCAGGGCCCGGCGCGGCGTGGGCCTGGGCGTCGGCATCGGCCTCGGGGGTGCGGTCGGGGGGATCGGCACCGCCGCCAAGGGGGCCGATTCCAGCATGGGCGAGCGCTTGCGGGTCCTGGAGCTGGTGAACCAGGCCCGTCAGGCCAACGGGCTGATGCCTCTGACGTGGAACGACAGCCTGGCCCAGGCGGCACAGGTGAGGGCCGAGGAGCTGAACACGAACTTCTCCCACAACAGGCCCCAGGGAGGCGACTTCAAGACGATACTTCCCCAGTTCGGCATAAACGCCAGCGCCTGGGGCGAGAACATCGCCCAGGGCCAGCCGGACGCCGGCTCGGTCATGCAGTCCTGGATGAACTCCAAGGGGCACCGGGGCAACATCCTTGACGGCAACTTCGGCCAGATGGGAGTTGGCGCCTACCAGGGACCCAAGGGCGTGAACTGGGTGCAGCTTTTCATCAGATAGCTATCGGGACGCGGGCCACTGCCCGAGTCACGGCATGACACGCAGGCCCCGGCCCGGAATCCTCCGGACCGGGGCCTTTTGCGTCCCTGGGCCCGGACTCGCCCTCGCGGGGCGGGCCTGGAGGCTCGGCCGGGCGGGAAACAGCCGGCTGACGTTGCGGGGGCCGTCTGCCGGGAAGGGGAAGCGGGGGGCCGGGATGACTCTGGCGGCACTGTGGCCTGGGGATCCTGGAGTTCCCTGTGCTGAGGCGTGGTGGCAGCGGGGCGGGCCCGGCTCGGGGGGGGCAGGGAGGAAGGGGGAGGAGGCCGGGAGGTCAGGGTGTCTCTGGCGGCCCTGGGGCCTGGGGATCCTGGAGTTCCCTGTGCTGAGGCGTGGTGGCAGCGGGGCGGGCCCGGGTCGGGGGGGGGCAGGGAGGAAGGGGGAGGAGGCCGGGAGGTCAGGGTGTCTCTGGCGGGCCTGGGGTTCCTGGAGTTCCCTGTGCTGAGGCGGGGGGGCAGCGGGTCGGGCCCGGGTCGGGGTGGCCGGGAGGAAGAGGGAGGAGGCCGGGAGGTCAGGATGTCTCTGGCGGCCCCGGGGCCTGGGGTTCCTGGAGTTCTCCGGGCTGAGGCTGGTGAGGGCCTTGATTCCGGGGAAGCCGGGTCGGGCCAGGGGAAGGGCGGAAGCCGGGAGGGGGGCCAGGAACGAAAGAAAGCCGCGGGGAGAGCTCCGCGGCTTTCTTGGGGAGTATGGCACGGACTTCGGGGCGGCTGGAAGCCCCGACGGGTGCCGCGGCCCGGGCGGACTCTCCCGCGTGCCGCGCCGGGGCCCGGCCGGCCGTCAGGGATCCTGACGGGTCCCTCCGGACAGGGCGGGTCGGGCAGAGGTCTCCGGACTCGCGGGGGCTAGGAGGCCATGGTGACGGCGGGGAGCGGGGGGGACGCGGCGCCGGCCGCGTCCGGTGTCTCCGGGACTATCGTGTAGTTCCACTCGCCGTGGAAGTCGGAGGGGTAGACGGTCACTCCCGCGCCCTCCCCCTCGCCGGTGGGCGGGGGGAAGCGGCTGTGGTCCAGGGTGAGACCCAGGGCCATGGTGCGGACCTGGGCGTCCCTGGAGATGAGCCGCACGGTGATCTCGGAGTCGCGCCTGGGCTCCCCGGAAAACGAGGTGGACACGAAGCTGAACAGGCGCTGGGAGTTCCCGTTCCAGCGGCTGGTGCCGGGGGGGTAGCGGCAGAACTCGACCGGGAGCCCGCTCGCCGTGGCCAGCTTCTGGAGCCCGGCCTTCCACAGGGCGTGGCGGCGCAGGCCGCCCGCGTTGTCGGCGGTTATGAGGATGGAGGCCGCCTCCGGGAAGAGCTCGCGGCCCTCCACCAGCCACCAGCCGTGAAGCGAGTCGCAGGTGAAGCTCGCGGCCTCCCTCGCGGTGCGCACGGAGGCGGACTCGCGGGCGAGGCGGGGGTCGTAGACGCCCCGGGGGTGCGCCCCGGAGTCCAGCTGGTCGCGGGCGGGGCCCGTGTCCCGGCCGGGCTTGGGGAGCTGGGGGGCCTCGAGGTCCCTGGGGGCGTCCCTGCGGCGGGTCTCCACGGCCAGCACAGGGACGGATCCGGCCAGGCAGGCGGAGGCGCGCCTCGCGATGTGCCGGAACTGCTCGTCGCGGTCCGGGTGGATGCTCCCCTCCTCGGTCTTCCGGGTGCCCATGAGGTTGTAGCCGTTCTTGCGGAGGATCTGGGCCACCTTCTCGTGGCTTATCCTGTGGTGGGAGGCCGTCAGCTCCTGGGCGAGGCAGCGGGTGCTCTTGCATGTCCACACCAGGGGCGGGTCCTCCTCGCCGCTCACGGTTTCCATCATGAGCTCCTCGAGAGACTGCCAGATCCCGGGATCGGAGCGCTCCACGCGGGGCCTACCGGCCCCGGCGCGGCGGGTCTTTCCGGGCTCCAGGGGCGCCTCGTCCAGCTCCTTGATGCCCTTGGTGATGGTCACGCGGGAGAGCCCGCAGGCGCGGCTCACCATGGAGATGCCGCGGCGGCCTATGCGCTTGGCCTCGCCGGCGGCCACCAGGCGGCGCTCGCGCTCGCCCAGGTGGGGCCAGACGTTCATGAACATCCTGCTCAGGGCGGATTCGGTCTCGGTCATGGGTCTTTCCAAAAATTGCGGGCAGGCTCGACCGGCCCTGGCGGCGGGGGCCGGGCCGCCCGTCGTCGGCCTGGCCCCCCGCGGGGCGTGCATGCATGGTCCCCGGGTTCCGGGGCCGGCACGCGTCCCCCGCGGCTCCGGGGGCGGGCCCCGGCGGGGTCGGGTTTACCGGTTCAGATCATAATGTGCGGGGCACGGGCTTGTAAAGCCCGGGGCCCCGCTGGCCCCTCCCGCGAACGCCGGGAGGCGGGACGCCGGGCAGGGCCCGGCCACGCGGGAGGGGGGCAGGCCGGGAGGACAGTCCCGTCTGCGGGGCGCGGCGGGAAAGGGGTCCCGCCAGGGGCAGCCCGGCACGGGCAGGCGCCGGGCTCACGGGTCCGGGGCTGGGGCCCGGACCGGGGGTCTCCGGAGGTCGGCCTCGGCCTGGATAGCCGGGCGACGGCAGGAGGCCATGAGGCTGAGGAAGTCCGGGGCGCGGCGCGGGGGCCGGCGGCCCGGAAGGGCCGGTTCGGCCGCGCCGCTGCCGGCGGAGGGAAGGCCGGGCTAGACCGCGGCCAGCACACCGTCGCCCCAGGTCTTGATGGCGTCCTTGGCACCGTCGGGGTCGCCGTTGATCTTGAGCTTCCCGCCCACCACGGTCGCCCCGAGCTCGCCGAGCTTGTCGGTTATGGCGTCCACGGCGCCGCAGAAGAACTTGTAGTCCTCGTCCCCGCAGCCGAACACGGCCGCCTTGGCCCCCTTCGCGCCTATCTTGTCGAAGGCCTCGAAGAGGGGGACGAAGTCCTCCTGGAGCTCTATCTCGTCCTCGCCCCAGGTGGAGCAGCCGAAGACCACGAGGTCCTTGCCGGCGCACAGGCCGTCTGCCGAGACGTCCCCCGCCTTGGCCTTGGAGACGCTGTGGCCGGCCGCCTTCATCTGGGCCTCCAGCTGGCCTGCCACCCACTCGGTGTTGCCGGTGGTGGAACCGTAGACTATGTAGATGTTCGCCATGGAAAATGACTCCTTAGGGTCGTTACGGGTGTCGGGCCGGGCGCGAGCCCGGTCGCGGCGCCGGCGGCGGGGAGGGCCCGTCCCCTTGGCCTTTTGCCTGTGTCGGGGATTTTAAGCTAACTGATTCTCAATTGCAATAGCGGCGACTAAAAAAAACCGGGCCCCTGTTTAGGCAATTTTTCCAGTGATTTCGGCTATTTAGCTGGAGGTGTCCCTGCCGTCCGCCCTCCGGCGGACATATCCGGAGGTAAAATAATTCGGGAGGAGGGGACTTCCGGGAGCATGGCAGACGGTTGCCGGAAGCAGGCGAATGTCACGTTTCTTATGCCGAATGTTATTCTAATATTATAATTTATATTTATTTTTATACGTTGTGTCTCCTAAATTCGGGAGCCGGGCTCCGGAAGGCCACGTCAGGGGCGGCGGAAGGCGGCAGAAGGCAGCGGGAAAGGAGGAATTCTTTGACGAGTCGGACCGGCGGACGGAGGGCGCAACGCGTCCGGAGGGCCTCAGGTCACGGGCGGGGCAGGGCCCGGCGAGGCAGGGAGCGGGCCGGGGCGGTTCCTGGAGAGGAGGCCTCGCTTGGCAGGTGCCTGGGCCTGCGAGGGGAGGCCGGACGGAGGAGGAGGCGGACTCGGAGGGATTCCGGAGAAGAGGCCGGGCCGTGCCGGTATCGGGGCTGGCGTTGGGGAGCCGCGCCTGAAGACGCGAGAGATGGCGAGGGAGGAAGACCTGGGCGGCACATGGAAAGGGGAGACCGCGCGGTGCCGGGACTGGGGCCGGCGGATGGGAGGCGGGCCCTGAAGACAAGGGATGACGGGGAGGACGACATGGCGGCACCTGGAAAGCGGAGACCCCACGGGGGTGAAGCTCGGCGGGAAGTGGCTGAAGCTTGGCGGGAAGCGGCTGAAGCCTGGCGGGAAGCGGCTGAAGCCTGGCGGGAAGCGGCAGAAGCCTGGCGGTAAGCGGCTGAAGCCTGGCGGGAAGCGGCAGAAGCTTGGCGGTAAGCGGCAGAAGCTTGGCGGTACGCGGCTGGAAAACAGGGCAGGGGACGGACATGATGGAGTGAGTCGCCTTGAAGGGTGCCTCAAGGCGGCGGCGGGGGGATAGCAATTGTTCCCCTGTCGCGTGGGAGACGGGCCCCGAGCGGGCGCGCCCGTGGCACGTGGACTTTGGGCATGCGCCTGCCATCGTCCGGCGAGAATGGCTGGACCGTGAGGGGTGCCTGTTGTTTCCTGCCTTTCCCGGCAGGAGCAGGGGGCGCGGAGCGTGAGGTCAAGTCGGTGTCCAGCCGGCGAGCGAGGGGGGCCCTGGTCAGGAGTGCCGGTCGGAAACTTCGGCCATTGGCGGAGCAGAGCAGAAACCTGTCAATTTGAAGCATCTTTCCCTGCCGATACCCGCGCCAGGGAATTTCGGGGAGAGCGAAAACTTGTAACCTTGAATTTTTGCCCCGATCGATATCCGTTCGCGCGAATGCCGTGCAGGGCGGAAACCTGTAACTTGAGAAATTTTCGTCCAATCGATATCTGTTCGCACGAATGCCTTGCAGGACGGAGACCTGTAACCTGAGAAATTTTCGTCCAGTCGATATCTGTTCGCACGAATGCAGGACAGAGTTTTAGCCTGGAGAGTGAAAAAATTTTGTCTAATCGATATCCGTAAGTACGAATTGCGGTTGGAACGGAAACGGTCATCTTGAAATATCCGTGACTAATCGATATTAGCATGCACGAATGGCGGCCGGCTCTGAATCCTTTGACCTGCACGTCTTCGACAGATAACGGTCCAGGATTTCATGACGCGCTTTCCGGTCCGGGACGTAACGAGGCGGAGCAGGTCCTGCGGGCCGGGATGTCCGCCGACCCGGCTGACCCGGAAGACCTGAAGTCCCGGAAGATACGGAATGACGTGCCGGAGGGCCTGGACATATGGAGCCCGCGCGGGCCCGCGAAGTCCTCCGGTGCCGCCCTTCGCGGGAACGTTCGGGCTCCGGGGCGCTCCCGGCGTTCCCGCGCGAAGGAAGGGGCCCCGCTCGCTCGGGAGCGACCCCATAAAGCGCTAGCGCAATCGGGCGTGGCTAGCGGCCCTGCCGGGCGCGGCGGCAAGTGGCTCTTCAGGTTCCGGGAGAAGCGGAAAAATGCCCGGAATTGACCGGAACCGCTAGGATTTAAGGGGGATTGAGGGCTATAATCCCGCAAATCCTCTCCGTGCGGGCCCGCCTTCCCGGGACTTCGGACAGGGACCCCGGGGGCTCCGGAAGGGGCCCCGGAACGGCCTCTCCGGGCCGTTTTCCGGGATCCCTCCCGCACCGGACGGGGGACCGGAGCCGGTCCAGCCGGGCTCCTGCCGCCGTCCTGGCCCGGCCCTGTCCGGTGGTTAGAATATTGCTTGACAGTTTTTGCGTTAATGTTTTAAAGTCTGGTCTTCAGTTTCAAGAGTACAAGTCCATACTCTTGCCTTTCTCCCCCGCCCGCCCCGGATCCGTCCTGGCCGGCGAGGCTTTCCCGGCCTCGGGACGCGTCCCCCCCCCGGCGCCTGCCGCAGGCCCGGGACTCGGCCTCCCGGGCGCCTTCGCGGGCCCTCCGCCAGCCTCATGACTAGGGTGAAAAAATGGTCTTCGACTCCCTGCACCTGGCAGTGATCGTGTTCCTGGTCGCGGCGGTGATCTTCGCCGCCTCGCCGCTGGTCATCGCCGCCCTCATCGCCCCCCGGGCAGGCGGGGGCGACTACCGCATGCCCTACGAGTGCGGGGTGGTGCCCTACGGCAAGGCCTGGGATCATTACGCTTTCAACTACCACATATACGCCCTCATCTTCATCGCCTTCGACGTGGACGTGCTCTACCTCTTCCCGGTGGGAGTGGCCTACCGTGCCCAGGGGGGCATCTTCCCCCTGGTGGAGCTGAGCTACTTCCTCTTCTTCGTGCTCCTGGCCGTCATCTACTTCCTCGCCAAAGGGGTTTTCACGTGGCCGAAAAGAATACAGTTCTGACCCCGAAGCTCCCCGAGCCCGCGCCGACAGCGGGGTGGCAGAAGCCGCCCCTCATCAACCTGAGGCCGGTGAACTACTTCTTCGACGTCAACAGGGCCATGAGCCTGTGGCCCGTGACCTTCGGGCTCGCCTGCTGCGCCATCGAGATGATGGCCATGTCCATGGCCCGCTGGGACATCGCCCGCTTCGG
>JAISFP010000124.1 GCA_031263525.1 Deltaproteobacteria bacterium
AGGTGAGTTACCCCTGTCGAATCCCCCTTGGGGAGGGGTACCTGAAATGTTACGAGATTTCAAATAACTGAATATGAGCCAAAGTTTAATCGTATTACGCTTCCGGATAAATATTATAGAATGTTGAAATCTTCTCCCACATTATGGGAGCGAATCAAGGCAATGAGATACCAGACCTGGGACTCGCACGGATTTTTCACACATGGACCGATAGCCAAAATTCTAACATCTAACTGAACTGGTAATAAGTTGATATCAGGACTTTAAGGTTACACGAGAAAATTTTCAGGACAAGCATGGCTGGTGGAACCAGGCAGCCGATCGGGTCAAGTGCGAAATGAAAATGAGTGCCGGGGCAGGCCGATCGCGTCACGTGGAAAATAGAGGAGAGTTCCTGGGACGGTCGTCTATATCACTTCGAAATGAAAGCGAGTGCCGAGAGCGCTCGGTCAAATCAAAGGGGCGAAAGAACGGTTTCCTGAAGATTCCGATCCGCCTTCAGGGCGACGCAACCGGAAACCGGCGGATGCCAGTCCGTCCTCCGGAACGTAACTGATACCTATTTTCAGCTCGAATGCTTCTCCGCGAATAAGGAAGCATGATGAAGCAAAGCTTGATAAGCAACAGAGATCCTGACCATGCAGCAGAATCTGATGCCCCTGGCATCCTGGCCAACCTCCCATTCCTGTGAACGAAGACGCCAGGCATGGCGTGACGTGCTTGCGCCAGGAGCGTAAGGCTGGACGGGGGGCAGCAAAGAGGCGGAGGCCTGAGAGGGGACGGGACGCCTGCGGACTGATCCTTGGCGCCGCGGCCCGAACATGGCCTCAGATTGCACTTGCGCCGGGCCGGCCAGATGTGCTATCCTGAAATTTGCAGTTCGGTCCGAAATGCCTGACCCAGACCGGGCTCAAGGTAGCAGGCCGGCCCCGAGACAGCCAGGCCCCTCCTGTCCCGGCGAGTGGCCGCCGCCCTTCCGGCACCGCCGGCGAGCTCTCCCGAAGCGCCCCCTCCCCCCGTCCCCTCCAGCCCGGACCCCCGCCCGGACAAGCCGCGCCCCGCGCCCCCAGCGCGGGGGCCGGAGCCCATCCCGATGAGCAGGAACAACTTTCGCCACAGCTTCACCACGGACCCCGACGACGTGGCCCGCTACCTCGAGGCCCTGCTAGAAGGCTTCCGGGACAGGAAGCTCACCTTCCGCTCCCAGCAGCGCAAGGTTGCCCTGGAGCCCGCAGGGGTGATGGACATGTCCATAGAGACCTCGGCCCGCAAGGGCCGGGTGCGCGTGACGCTCGCCTTCTCCTGGGCCGAAGAGGAAGGCCCGGTCGTGCCCCAGCTCCCGCTGGGCGGCCCCTTCCCCGGGAGGTAGCCGCGCATGCTCACTGAAATCAGGGGAGGCTTCAAGATACTGGCGAGCGAGGTGCTCCAGGCCGCCTCGGAGACGAGGGAGCTCCTGCGCCGCAGGGATCCGTCCAAGAGCCGGGACCTCTACCACCGCACCTCCTACATAGCCACACAGTCCGCGCTCATCCAGAAGCAGGCGCTGGAGCTCTACGCCGGCCGGTCCGCAGGCCGGAGGGACTCCATCTACCTCCAGGCGCTCTCCTCGGTGGCGTCCCGCCTGGAACGCGTCTCCGAGCTCTTCCTCAACCTCGACAGGCAGGCCGGCTACCTGGGGAGCCTGGAGTTCCTCCAGCCCTTCCGCCTGGACGACTTCTTCCACGAGATCCTTTTCGGGCTGGGGCGCATAGAGCCGGCCCTGGAACGCAAGGACCTCACCCTGGCCATCCGCCTGGGCCAGGCCGAGGAGAGGCTGGACGGGTCCTACGCGGACCGCTTCGCAAAGATAATAGAGGAGCTCAAGCGCGGCGTCTCAGATCCGGGGGACCTCGTGACCGCCCTCATGATAGTCCACTACCTGGAGCGCGTTGGCGACATGCTTCTCGAGATAGGCGAGAAGATCATCTACGTCATCATGGGCGAGAAGATAAAGCTCGAGCAGTACAAGGCCATCGGGGCCGGCCTGAAGGCCACCGGCAGCCGAATGGACACGGGCCGCATGGGCTACCGCTCCATCTGGGGAGGACGCTCCGGCTGCCGCATAGGGGTAGTGGACGCCATCCCCGCCGGGACCTCGCACGGCGTCGGCAGGGCTGACGACGCCTCCGCGCCCGCCAGGACCGGCCCGGACGGCGACGGGGAGGTCGGAAACGTGTCCGGGGACGTCCCGGGCGGCACCGGCCGGGCCCCCCGCGACACCCATGCCGCGGACGTCGCGGGCCGCCACGATCCCCATGCGACGGACGGAGAGAACGGCAGCCGCGGCCTCCCCGCCGCCCAGACCGGCAGCCTCGGCCTCTTTGCCGCGTACGGCCCCGACAGCCGCCCCGATCCCCATGCCGCGGACGGCCTGAACGGCAGCCATGCCTCGGGCGGCCCCAACGGCCGCCGCGACCGTCACGAGGCGAACGGCCAGAACGGCCGTCACGAGGCGAACGGCCAGAACGGCCGTCATGAGGCGAACGGCCAGAACGGCCGTCATCTCGCCAACGGCCACAGGCACTCGAAGGGCCGCCACGTCCCCTCCGAGACGGTGCTCTTCAAGCACGGGCCGGCCTTCAAGCTCACCCGCGAGCGGGAGAACCTGGTCAGGTGGGCCGCCCTCCGGCCCGGCCTCACGCCTGCGGTGAAGGCCTTCATACCCGCCCGGGAGGGCTCGGAGGCCGCCCTGGTGCTGGAGTACATCCCCTGCCGGAACCTCCAGGCGCTCTTCATGGACAACGCCCCGGACGAGGCCTTCCGCGGCCTGGACGCGGCGCTGGCCATCATGTGCGGAATCTGGGACGAGACGGCCGCCGACGGCCCCTGCTCGGCCGAGTTCGCCAGGCAGGCGGAGGGCAGGATAAGCGAGGCGCGCTGCATCTACCCCCAGATCATCAAGTTCCAGGGGGCGGTGGGGAACATGGAGATAAGGCCCGTGGAGGAGCTGCTCCCCGAGCTGTCCGCCATGGAGGCCGAGTCCCCCGCTCCCAGGAGCATGCTCATCCACGGCGACTTCAACCTTAGCAACATCCTCTACGACCCGGGTAGCGGCCGCGTCCACATGCTGGACCTGTACCGCTCGCGGGAAAGCGACTACGTCCAGGACGTCTCCGTGATGCTGGTCTCCATCCTGAGGCTCCCCATCCTGAGCCAGCCGGTGCGCCGGAGGCTCGCCGAGGCGGCAGTGAGGACCTGGGACGCGGCCAGGCGCTTCGCCGTGCGCTCGGGCGACGACACCTACGAGGCCCGCCTGGCCTTCGGGCTGGGCAGGTCGTTTCTGACCAGCACCCGCTTCATCCTGGACGAGAGGATGGCAGCCCGCTTCGCGGCCAGGGCCCGCTACCTCTTCGAGAAGCTCCTGGCCTTCCGCGCACGGGGCGGGACGGCGGACGGCTTCAGGCTCTCGCGCGACATCCTGGAGATCCAGGTGGCCTGAGGCGGTCCCCTCGCCCGCGCTCCCCGTCCGGGACGCCGCCGCCCCCCGGCCGGGACCGGAGGGGGACCGCCCAGGCCATGCCCCGGACTCAGCTGAGGCCCGGAAAGGTCCGCCCCGGACATGCTCAGGGCCTCGCAGGGGTGCGGAGAAGTCTGCCCCCCGTGTCCAGGGCTCAGCAGAGGAACGGAAGGTTCCGGACCAGCCATGCCCCGGACTAGCCCGAGGCCCGGACAGGTCTGCCCGGGCCATGCCCCGGACTCGGCAGAGGACCGGAAAGGGCCTTCCCGGGCCATGCCCCGGACTCAGCAGAGGACCGGAAAGGGCCTTCCCGGGCCATGCCCCGGACTCAGCAGGGGCGCGGAAAGGGTCCGCCCGGGCCAAGCCCGGACTCGTCCGAGGACCGGAAAGGGTCCGCCCGGGCCATGCCACGGACTCGGCAGAGGACCGGAAAGGGTCCGCCCGGGCCGCGGGAGGTTCACGAGGACGGCCCGTGACAGGGTTCGGCCGGGCTCGGGGAAGCCGCGAGGCGGTGCCGTCCCTGGCACGAAGAGGTGGCCGGGCAGCGGTTTCTGAGTGGGATGGAGAGGCATGAGATTTTTCACGCCCGGCAATGACGCTCAGCCGGCCCGGAGGTGACGGGCGCCGCCCCGCCTGCGGAGGCCGGAGGCCCTCCAGGGCAGGAGGCTACTCCATGTCCTGGTAATCCCTTGCCCGCTCCCGCGCCTCTTCGTCCAGTTTCATCGCCTCGTTGAACGCGTTAGCCGCCTGCCTCCCGTCACGGACGGCCATGACGAAGCGGTACGTGATCAAGGCCGTGCCGTACGCGACCCGGATAGCCAGGGCGAAGACCGATCCCACGGCTTCATGGAGCCTCCCGTACCCTGAGAGGCCGTCGATGCCTCCGGCCAGGGCTCCGGAGGCCACGACGGCCAGGCCCATGACGGTCAGGCAGCCTCCGTCCGCCCATGGTTCGGCAGGGCCGAAGGCCCAGGCCAGGATGAGGGCCGCGGCCAGAAGGGGCAGCTTTCCGGGGAGGCCGCGGAAGGCGAGCCCGGAGAGCCAGCCCGCCACCGAGGCGGCCAGGAACGCCAGCCCGCAGACGACGAGCGATCTCCATATCGCCTCGTCGTAACGGGCGAGGCTCGCCATTGTCGCGGGCAGGAAAACGCCCAGGACAGCCATGAAGCCGGCGCCGCGCGGCACGCTGGGGTTCGCATACACGCAGCAACAGGCGACGTGCGCCGCCCCGACAGCCCCGGCAAGGAGAACCAGGGCCGCGAGCGGCAACAGAGTGAACGAGACTCCCGCAAAGTGCATCTCCGCCCCGGAGAGAGCCAGGGTGCCCAGGAATGCCAGGTACAGGCCCTGGCACGCGCAGGCTACGAGGGCGGCACTCTCTTCTTGCGGCAGGTTGCGGAAACGGGGCGTAATCGATCTCCTTTCGGGGCGGAGCAGGGCCGGCCTGCGGACCGGCATGGGACTTGAGCGACAGAACGAGGGAACTCCGGACGCGTTCAGCGGCGCCGAGACCCGAAAAGCACGAAACCACCGAGATCGCGCGGAGCTGAGGTCAGGAGGAGCCGAAGAGCGGGAGGAGCCGGAGAGAACGGGAGCCACGGGAGCTCGCGGAGGGCTCAAGGAGCCGGAGAGGACGCGAGACACGAGATCACGTCGAGCTAAGGGAACGATGAACCGAAAAACACAAATCTCCCGGAATTCTTTGACATCGGACGCCTTCCAGAGAACTGCCAGGGTCCTCCGGACGGGACGGCGAAAGACACGGCGCGTGTAGTCATGGCCGCCGGAATAGCCGTCCAGGCATGCGGCGTCCGCCACTCACGGAGTTCGTTCCCCATCAAGTCGGCAGGACGGCTGACAGCACGGGAAGACAGGGACTGGAGCAGGGAGGACCGGAAGCCCGTTAAGTCCGAATTCCGAAATCAGGGGCGCGGAAGACTGCCAAACGCCCACATGATAGTGGCTTCATGGCGGTAAGTCAAAGACATATGCGAAAGTGTCCGAGAAACTAAAGGGCGGCCAGGGGCGATTCGCCTGCCGGAATGATGTTGTCTTAAGATTTGTTGAATACGTGCTCAATAATCACAAAAATTTAACGGCAGATTCAAATATTTAATCAACAGTTAATTTTATAATATATATCAATTTTAATAATACAATAAATAAAGCTTATCAAATAATTCACTATGCTTGTCAAGTATAGTAGGCAATATTAGATTATTCACATTTATCATTACTTTATAATTTTGCAATATTTATTATTGACTTGCTTTGCAAATGGAATAATTTATTCTGTCAAGCTTTAAATTATGGCAGAAATAATTATAGCAATAGATTTAATACTTGATAGAAATATTTGTTAAGGCATCAGATTCAACCGACCGGAAGACCGTATGGACCGGGACATGGTCATGACGCGGCGGTTTCAGCCGCCTGGATCGTTGCAGCGGTTTCAGGGCTCCGGAACGTCGACCTGTTTCATGCGCCTGGATCGCTATGGCGGCGTCTTCGTGCCCTCACGGTTAACAGGGCCGGCGACTGCCTGGCAGGAAAGGTCAGAAAATGCCCCTGTCAAAGCGATTTCAGCAGGTGTCCCACCCACCTGATGCCGGCGGCCCAGAAATTCTCGTCCAGGAGCGACACGCCGCACTCTGCCATGATGTCGGCCGCGGGGACGGAACTTCCCATTTCCAAAGCCTTGACGACCCGGTCCGCGAATTTCCTGCCCCCCTTCTCCCAGCCCCGGACGAGGCTCATGGCCGCGAACATGCCGAAGGGGACGGCGCAGTCGAAGTAGGGTGCCTTGAACAGCCTTCCCCGCTCGGTCCACGCCCAGCGGTCGGACTCCCGAACGGCCACGGAGTCGCCGAGCATCTCGCGGTGAACGGACATGAAACGGTCCGAAACGGCCTTGGCGTCGGCCTTCTCGGCCGCCATGCGGTGGGCCTCCAGCTCGAAGGCGGTCATGATCAGCGGCAGATACCCGTCGACGACGACCCTCTCCAGCAGGGTGCAGGTCATCGACATCAGCGCGAGAGGGCCTTCAGCCTTCTTTCTCATGTCCCTGAACATGAGGATCCCCCCCAGGCATCCGCCCGTCTCGCCCATGGGCGCCGAGGGGAGGTACCCGAAGCTTCCCCGGACCGAGGCGCAGAGGAGGTGGGCCGCGCGCGCGAGCTCGCGGCCCAGGGAGAAGGCGTCGGACATGAAGCCGCCCCAGCTGACCATGACCAGGGGGATCGCCCCCGGCCCGGGAGCCGCCGTGAAGGGAGGGATTCTCCTGCGGCTGGCCAGTGTCGAGGTGTAACTGCTGGAAGAGATCACCTTCTTCGACAGTTCGGCAAGCCGCGGCGAGAATTCCTCGAGGGTGATGTTCGCGACCGTCGTGGCAATGGCCATGGGGGAGCCTTCCCCTCTCGTGAAGGGGCGCTCCACGTCGCCAAGCGTGAGTTTCCCCCCGGCAGTCCGCGACCTGTAAGCCAGGTATTCCCCGAACACCGCGGGGCCCTCGCGGCGGGCCGCGCCGACAAGGCACGAGATCGTCCCCGGGGGAAGATCCCAGGCGATCTCCCTGGCCCGCTCGGGCCCGTGCCCCTCGATGACCCGGGCCGCGCGGCCCGTCCAGGAGCACACGTCGTCCGCCCAGCTGGCGGCCAGCTCCGGGCCCGTCCCCGCTGGCCGGTCCCCGCCCTTCTTCACGGTCCCGGAGGGCGGCAGGGCGCCGTACAGGGCACGGCGGCGCTCGTCCCCGAAGACCCCCGCGTCGGCAAGATCGCGGGCCCGCGCCAGGGTGTGGGCATGCTCGGGGACGGCCTCCGCCAGAAGCCTCGCCCTCTCCTCGGGGAGCCCGGCCCACTCCGCAAGGACAAGATCCACTCCGGAACGGAGGTCCGCCGAAGCCTCGCAGGCCCGGTCAAGGGGCTCGTCCAGCGTCTCGTACGGAGGGAGCTCGGACTTGACGGCCCAAGTTATGGCGGGATACTTCTGGGAGAGCGCGTTCGCGGTCTCCAGCGCCTCCATGATCTTCCTGAACCTGCCGGGGGTGGTGGCGGGGTCGGCCGTCTCCTCCCTCCACCCGGACGCGAGGCCGGCGATCCTCCTTATCTCCCCGGTGTCCTTCTCGATCCCCTTGGCGCCCCTGGGGAGAACATTGTCAATCTCCAGTATCCCAATGTCTTTCGCTACAGGCCTGTACACGCAGATTTCCTCCGCTGATCCAACGCGATGCGGGATGTTCAGGGGCGGGCAATGACGCGCTCCGGAGCTTGGAGCTCCATGCCATCGGCGCATGATTTGGACAAGGACAGCATTATGCGGCAAGGCGGCCAGGAAATCAAGGGGTTGTGCCGGGAGCTCGGGGACGACGGACAACCTGGGATCCTGACGCACGGGAATCCTGAAGCCCGAGAAGCCTGACGCACGGGAATCCTGAAGCCCGGTTAGCCAGAAGCCCGGAAAGCCTGAACCCCGGAAAGACTGAAGCACTGAAAGACTCAAGCCCGAAAGCCCGAAAGCCCGAAACGGCGGGAACCCCCGGCGCCGGGACGACGTCCGGAACCTGAACGCCCGGCGTCCGGCAGGGGCCTGGACTGGCCGGAAGCCCAAGTCCTTGACACTCAACTGCCCGTATGATTTCATTGTCTGCATGCCCGCAAGTCAGGATCATTAACAGCACACGGGGCCGCGGCCCCGCGCGGAAGCGGGCTAGAAGGGATCAAGCCATGAAGGACGTCCAGAAAGGCTTCAGGGACAAGGTTGCCGCCCACGCCCCCGACGGGAGGCTCGGGATATCCGTGTCAATACGGGGCCCCTCCGTCTACGACTTCTGCTGCTTCGGGGTGGACTCCTCCCTGAAGCTCTCGGACGACCGCTACATGGTCTTCTTCAACCAGCTCCGGAGCCCCCAGGGCGAGATTGAGCTCGCTCTCTCCCCGGGGAAGGCAGACTTCCGGGTGGATCTGGGGAAGCTCCCCCAGTCCGTAGACAGGCTGGTCTTCACCGCCAACGTGGACGGACCGGGGGAGATGAGCGGCATAGGGTCCCTGGAGGCCAACTTCGCGGGCTCGCTCCGCCTGGCCCTGTCCGGGAAGGACTTCGCCCGGGAGAAGGCCGTGATGGTGCTCGAGGTCTACCGGAAGGACGGCTGGAGGGTGGCCTTCACCGCCGCCGGCTTCAACGAGGGCCTCCCAGCCCTCCTGAAGCACTTCGGCGGCGAGGAGAAGGCCCAGGCCGCGCCGCCGCCCCCGAAGCCCGCGGCGCCCCCCGAGCCGGCTGCTGCTCCTCCTCCTACGCCGCCGCCCCCTCCCAAGCCCGCCGGGCCCCCCGTGAAGCTGGGGAAGATCAGCCTGGCCAAGGGCGACAAGGTGAGGCTCTCCAAGTCCGGCGACGACCCCGTGGTCGTGGAATGCGGCTGGACCGCCGACGGGAAGGACTACGACCTGAAGGCCCTGGTCCGCTACCGGAACGGGAAGCTCGTGTACGTGGGGGCCGCCGGCCGCGACGAGAAGATCCAGACGTCGGAGGGCGCCGTGAGGCACTCGGGGGACGTGAAGGCCCCCGGCGAGCTGGAGCGGCTCTTCATCAGGTGGGACCCTTCCATTGCCTCCGTCGCCATCAGCTCCTATTCGGCCATCGAGAACGGCACCGGCTCATTCAAGGAGTACGGCGTGTTCGTCAGGATCAAGACCAGGGACCAGACGGTGGAGATCAAGGCCAAGCAGACGAGCAACGTCTACAACAGCTACACCCTCTGCTTCGGGGAGATCGTCTACGGACAGGAGAATGGCGACCTGGAGGTGTCGAACCTGGAGATGTACAGCGCCCCCAACTCCGAGCGCCGCGTGGGCTACCGCGGCGACAAGGTCATGATGGACATCGGCCCGGCCGGCCAGGCCAAGTAGCCGGCACCGGCTCCTTCACGCTCCCGTCCCGGCCTGCACTGCAGACTCCGTCCCGCGTTCCTGGCCAGGCCCCGCGGGCGCGCCGCGCCGGCGCCCCGTGAAACGCGGAGGTCCCGCAGGAACGGGGGGGTCCGGGACAGTCCTGGAAGCCCCTGCGGAAGGAGCCCGGAAAGTCCGGGAGGTCCCTGCGGACCGGGCCCGGATACCTGCGGGAGGACCGGACCGGGGACGCGTCCATGCCGCCGGGCACGTTCACTTCCAGCTCCCCATAATTACAAATGGCGCCCAGTAGAACGGGTGCGAGAACCCCCGCCCTTCCCACCGCGGCACCGTTCCCGGACCGCCCGCGCCGGCAACTGCGGACGCGGCCATGGCGGTCCCGCGCACGTCTTCTCCCTCGCCCCCGTCTCCGGAAGCCGCTCCCTGGCCGCCCGCGCCGTCTTCCCCGGCTGCAGTTCCCTGGCTGCCCGCGCTATCTTCCCCGGAAGCCGCTCCCGGGCCTGTCGCGCCCCCTTCCCCGGCTGCGGTGCCCTGCCCGGTCACGCTTTCGGCACCCCGCGCGTCCGCTCCCGGGCCGCTTCCCGGAACACCCAGCCGCGCCGGGGGAGGAGCCGGGGCGCCCTGCCGCGCCGGGGGAGGCGCCGGGGCGTCCTGCCGCGCCGGGGGAGGCGCCGGGCCGCTCCCACGCATGAGCCCCAGCTGCGCCCCCCGCAGTGCCGCGGCCTTGTCCATGCGCTCCCGGTACCGGAGGCGGTAGAACTCCCGCATGAGCGCGACCGTGGAGCTGTCGGCCACGGGCCAAAGCGACGCCAGCACCGCGGACGCCCCGGCCCGCTGGACCACCTCGCCGAAGCTCTCCACCTCGGCCCCCCTGCCCCGCCTGGCCCCGTTGGCGGTGTCGCAGGCCGACAGCGTGAGCAGGTCCAGCCCGTCGAACGGGAGATCCGCCGCCGCCTCCATGTCGTCCAGGCTTATTCTGCCCCCGTCCCCCAGGAGCAGCTCGGAGCGCTCGTGGCTCAGGGGGTCCAGCCTGAAATGGCTCGCTATGTGGACCACCGGCGCCCCGGACGAGAGGCTCGCGGACAGCGCGGCGCGGTCGAAGGCGGCGTCCAGGTACCCCTCGCCGGCGAGGACCCCGCCGGCCCGGGCACCGCCGTCGGCTCCGTGGCCCCCCACGACCGTGCGGATCTCGTCCGCCACCCCGGGGAGCGCGGAGAAGCCCGGCCATTCCGCCGTGACGCCCAGGGCGCGGGCAGTGACGTCGCCCTCCGGCGGCGGGGTCCTCAGCTTGTCCACGGTGGACTCGGTGAAGAGGGCGGTGGGGAACCGTTCCGCGAGCCAGCCCCTCCCGTCCCAGAAGGCAGCGGCGGGCGCGTAGCGGAGGGTCCCGTCCAGCGAGAGCATAATGGTCCTGGCCCCCGCACCGTGAAGCTCCGCCTCCAGGGGCCAGATGACCAGGTCGTAGAGCCTTTTCGCGGCGGACCGCGGATCCGAGGACGGGTCGCCCAGCCGCGCCCGGAACTCAGCTACGTCTCCGGCGAGCTCGCGCCGCCCCACGGGGGATCTCTTGGTGACGATAGCAGCGGGCGTCACCAGCACGAGGTGGAGGCTCTCGTCCGCTGACACGGCGTGGACAAGCACCGTCCCCTCCCCCATGGCGGCGAGCGTGCGTCTCCGCGAGGCGATAAGCCGCGTCGCCCGCGCGGCCGAGGCCCCCTCCTGCCCCGACATGAGCCGGGGGAGGCTGTCGCACAGGGCCATGAACGCCCTTCTGGCCTCCTCGACGCGGGGTCCGAGCTCCGCCAGCCGCCTGGCTTCCTCAGCGGAGAGCCCTTCCCTGCCCCGCTTCTCCAGAAGAGCCGCATGTTCCGCGCCAGCGGCGGCATCGGTCAGCGCCGCGGCGGAGTAGGCGAAGTACGCGCCTTCCTCCGGGCTTCCGGCGAAAAGCTCCCCGGCCCCCAGGGCATCGGCCTCCGCCCGCGAGTCCTCAGGGGCCAGCGGGGCACCCGCTGCCCCTGGACCAGTGCCGGCCAGCGGGGCACCCGCTGCCCCTGGACCCGTGCCGGCCAGCGGGGCGCCGGCCCCGGCACCTGTCCTGGGACCCGTGCCGGCCTGGACTGTTCCGTCGCCGGCATGGGAATCCCTCCCGGCCCGCAGGCCGCCGCCCCCTTCGGGGGGACCCTCCCCGGCCAGCGGGGCGGCCGGGACGTCAAACGGATCCCGCCCGCCCCGCACAAGCCCCAGCATCTCGTCCTCCTTCAAAAAATCCAGGACGGCCAGGGCCTCCTCGGGCCGTCCGGAACTCATGAGGGCGTCATACAGGTCGTGGTAGCGGAACTCGACAGTCCTGAGGTATCCCCGCCGGGTCTCGAGGTCCAGGGACGCAAGCTTCCCCCGGGCCTGCTGGGAGGAGTCAACTGCCAACTTCAGGAAAAACACGGCCCCGGAGGTCTCCCCGGCCCCGGCCAGGACCTTCCCCAGGGCCCCGGCGGCGGACGCGGCGAGCGGGTGGCCGGGCCCGTAGGTCCTCGTGGCGGTCTCGAGCGTCCGGAGGAGAAGCTCCCTCGCGGCGGCGGTCTCCCCGAGCCGGCCCAGGACGATCCCGAGGTTCACCCCGGAGCCCAGGGTTTCTGGGTGGCCCGGCCCCAGGACCCTTTCCCTGGCCCCGGACGCCCGGACGTGCATGTCCCGCGCGGAGGGCAGGTCCCCCGCCCCCTGCAGGGCGAGGGCCAGGTTGTTCAGGGACCTGAGAGTTGCCGGGTGGTCCGGGCCCAGGTTCCTCTCCCGTGCCGCGAGCACGGAGGAATGGGCGTCCCGCGCGGCCCGGAAGTCGCCCAGCTCGTCCAGGACGTTGGCCAGGTTGTTTTGCGACTCGAGCGTCAGGGGATGCCCGGCCCCGAGGCTTTCCAGGCGTGCCCCCGCTACCCGCTCGTGAACCGTTCGGGCCCCGTCGAGATCCCCCAGGCTCAGGAGGGCGTTTGCCAGGTTGTTGAGCGAGCTCAGGGTGTCGGGATGACGCGGCCCGAGAGCCCTCTCCCTCGCCCCGGCGACCCGCAGGCCGATGTCGCGGGCGGCGGCGTAGTCCCCGAGGTTCCAGAGCGCGAGGGCCAGGTTGCTCCAGGAGCCCAGGGTGTCGGGATGGCCGACGCCCAGGACCCTCTCCCTGGCCGCGGCTGTCTCGTAATGCATGTCCCTGGCCGCGGCGTGGTCGCCCAGCCTGTCCAGGACGGCGGCCAGGTTGTTTTTCGCGGCGAGCGCCGCCGGGTGGTCCGGCCCCTGCGTCCTCGCCCTCGCCTCCAGGACCTCCGCGAGGACGTCCCTCGCCCCCGCAGGGTCGCCGAGGCTCTCGATGGCCAGGGCCATGTCGCTTCTGGCCGAGAGCGTGGCCCCGTGGTCCGGGCCCAGCACCCTCCCCCTGGCCTCCGCGACGGCGGCGTGCATGTCGCGGGCGGCCTCGTGGTCCCCCAGCTCGTGCAGGGCGGCAGCCAGGTTGTTCCGGGAGCTCAGGGTGTCAGGATGCTCCGGCCCCAGGGTCCGCTCCCGGACGGAGAGCACGCGGGCATGCGTGTCGCGGGCGCCCCGGTAGTCGCCCAGCTTCATGAGGGCGGCGCCGAGGTTGCTGGCCGAGGAGAGCGTCGCCGGGTGCTCGTCCCCCAGGGCCCGCTTCCTCGCGTCCAGGATCCCGGCTAGAAGATCCCTCGCGCCCGCGTAGTCCCCCAGATCCGCCAGATCCACCGCCAGATCGTTTCTGGCCTCGAGAGTGTCCGGATGGTCGGGCCCGAGCGTCCGCTCCCTTGAGGCTGCCGTGAAGGCATGCTGGTCCCTGGCCCCGGCGTGGTCGCCCAGGTTCTGCAGCGCCGCGGCCAGTGCGTTCCGCTCGACGAGCGAGCTGGGGTGGTCGGGGCCCAGCAGGCGGTTAAGCGAGTTCGACACCTGGAGATGGAGATCTCGCGCCCCGGCGAAGTCGCCAGCCTCCTGGAGAGCCAGGGCCAGCCCGTGCTTCGCGGTCAGGGTCTCCGCGCTCTCGGGGCCGGTGGAACGCCCCAGTTCCTCTGCCTGCCGCCTGAGCCCGCCGAGCCCGGAGGCCGGAGCTTCCGGGGCTGACTGGGCGGCCCCGACCGCGAGAATCGAGAGAACGGCGAGAAAGGCCGCGGCCGCGAGGAAAGCGAGGGCTGGGACAGCGACGGGGCGGGCCGCCGGTACCGTCGGCAGGCCCTTGCGTGACCGCGGCATGCCCGTACGGGACAGCGGGAGGTCGGGTCCGGCGCTCATGAGCTGTCTCCTTGGCGGCAGGGCGCCGGGAGGCCGGCCGGACAGGCGGGGCGGGGCAGCCTGGAGACGGGCTCCCCCCGAGCGCAAGCAGCCGGCAAGACTCCGGCGGCCGCGAGGCCGGACGGTCTCCGCGCGGACCCGTCCGCAGGCCGCAGGACGGGCCAGTTCAAGGGCCTCAACGCTGGCCAGTCCACGGGCCGCAGGGCGGGCCAGTTCGCCGGCCTCAACGCCGGTCCCTCCACGGGCCGCAGGGCGGGCCAGTTCACTGGCCTCAACGCTGGTCCCTCCACGGGCCGCAGGGCTCTGGGCAGAACGCTTCCGGCTCGCGCCAGGTGCCGGCAGAGGAGGGATTACGGGCGGCGGAGGAGACCCGGGCCTGGCATGCGGGCACGTACGGTGGCCCTTCTCGCGTACGGGTCGGCGAACGCGACCGGGGGCAGGCAGGCCGAAATCAGCTGGCGATCGGGCAGGGCGGGCCAGAACCGTGGACCCCGCGCGTCCCCGGGGGACCGCCGGCCGGCGCGGCTCAGCTCGGCGGCGGCTCCGGCCTCCTGGTGAGGGCCAGGTCCATGCCGAAGATGGTGAAGACAGCCCGCGTGCGCTGCTCGTCCTGGAAGGTGAAGAACTGGCACTGGGTCGCCTCCGTCCCGAAGCAGACCATCCAGCGGCTGTCCTTGTCCCTGTTGTAGGACACGGGCCTCGTGCCTCCGGCAGGCCCCATGATCTGGAACTGCATCTCGGTCTCGGTGAAGGTGACCGTGGGCTGCTTCATGGCCGTGAAGATCCCCACCGCAGCGTCCACCCCGGAGTTCCCGGTCCTCACGGTCACGTCCCACTCCCCCAGGATGGGGTTCTTCTCGTCCCCGCAGGAAACCAGGAGAACGGCGGCGAAGAGCAGCAACAGCGCGAGCGCCGCGATGACGGCACCCGGAAAGAGGCCGCTGCCCGTCTCGGTCAACTCCATGTCTTGTCCCTTTCGTCCCCCGCATCCTCGCGCCAGGCCGCGCCAGGGGTGCGCTTCCGGGCTGAAGGTGCCGTGAGGGGCCGGCACCTCACGATCTTGATAGCACACTATGCCTTCCGGCAGCAAGCTGGAGTTCAGAAGGCAGGAGTTCCGCGAACGGACGGCTCATGACGGTTCACGAGGGATCCGCCCGGACCCCGCAGGACCGCCGGACCCGAGAGCATCAGGACTCCCGCGGACTTCCGGACCTCCTGCCGCCACATGCCTCCCAGCCCTGCCCGTCCCTCGCCGGACATTGCTAGACGATGCCCCCGTGCCCGTCAGCCGGCATGGTCCGGAAGCCGGCATCCGACAGGTAAATCCGCCTGGCTTGCTTGCCGGGAAACTCGGCCGGAACAGTGTCCGGGTCCCCGTTGAGCTCCCTCCCCGCGGCGGCCATCCCAGTGCTGGGCCACCCAGGGAGCGGGGCCTCGGCGGCGGACGGCAACGTGCAGTGGCCTGCGGGGAGCCGCCTCCCTGCGGCGGTCATGACCTAGCGCCGAAATAGGCGGACCGGCGGGACGGGCCCGCGTTCCGGCCCTGGCCTTCCGTCCCTGCCGGCACGGGGCCAGGCCAGGGCGGCAGGCCCCCAGACGAGGGCGCCCCCGCGCATGCCGCCAGGGGGGCACGCGCGGGGGCGCGGGAAAGCCGGGCGGGGTCCCCGGGCGGACGGGGAGGGGCGTCAGCCGCCCAGGACCTCCGCCGTGAACTCCGCTATGGCCAGCTCCTCGTTGGTGGGCACGACCATCACCTTGTAGCGGCTGTCGTCCGCGGAGATGACCCGGATGTCGGAGGAGCGCACGTCGTTCTTCGCCTTGTCCAGCTTGAAGCCCAGGCCCTCCATGCCCTCCAGGACGTTAGCGCGGAGGGTCGAGGAGTTCTCGCCCGCTCCGGCAGTGAAGACCAGGATGTCCAGCCCGCCCAGGGCGGCCATGTAGGCGCCGATGTACTTCCTGATGCGGTAGGCGTAGATGTCCAGTGCCTGGGCGCACTGGGCGTTGCCCTTGTTGGCGGCTTCCTCGACGTCCCGGAGGTCCGACGAGCCGATGCCGGCCAGGCCCAGGACGCCGCTCTTCTTGTTCAGGAGGTTGTCCACCTCCTGGTAGCTCAGGCCCTTGATCTTCATGATGTGGAAGATGACCGCCGGGTCGATGTCACCGGAGCGGGTGCCCATGATGACGCCCTCCAGGGGGGTGAGGCCCATGGAGGTGTCGTAGGACTTGCCGCCGTTCACGGCCGTTATCGAGGCGCCGTTGCCCAGATGGGCTGTTATGATCTTCAGGCCCGCGGGGTCCCTGCCGTCGAACTTGGCCGCGGCCTTGGAGACGTAGGCGTGCGAGGTCCCGTGGAACCCGTAGCGGCGGATCTTGTCCTCGGAGTACAGCTCGTAGGGGATGCCGTACATGAAGGTCCTGGGGGGCATGGTGCTGTGGAAGGCCGTGTCGAAGACGCCCACGTTGGGGACGCCCTTCAGGACCTCCTCCGCGGCCTCGATGCCGGCCAGGTTGGGCGGGTTGTGGAGGGGGGCCACGGAGAAGCAGTCCTTCAGGATCCCCTTCACCTCGTCGTCTATGCGCACCGGCCTGCTTATCTTCTCGCCGCCGTGCACGATGCGGTGGCCCGCGCCCTTTATGTCGGAAAGGGAGCTGACGACGCCTGACTTGGGGTCGACCAGGAGCTCGCTTATGACCTTCACGGCATCCTTGGCGTTCTTCACGTCCACGGGCCCCTGGCTCTTGTCCCCCTTCCAGTTGGAGTACTTCATGCTGGTCCCCTCGATGCCGATGCGCTCGATGAGGCCAGTCGCCAGGACCTTCTTGTTGTCCAGCATGTCGAACAGCGTGAACTTGACCGATGAGCTGCCCGCGTTGATGACCAGGATTATCATATGTAAAGACCCTCTTTCGAAAAGGTGTTCTCTCTTCCGCCTCGGCGGATAGCGGAAAGGGTTCCGGAATATGCGATCAGACATTCTAGCCCACCGAGGTCCCTGATTTCAAGCCCTTCTCGGCGCCCCCCGGCACCCGGACGGACCGTCGCCCGCGGGGAGCCGCTTCCCGGAGACGGCAGGGGCAGGGGCCGGACGCCCCCGCTGTCCGGGGAAGAGAGCTCGGACAGACGGCCGGCTGGCCCCGGGCGGGAAGCTTCCGCAGGCCGGGGAAGATAGCCTGGACAGACGACAGGCCCCGGGCGGGCCGCTGCCGAGGGCCGGGGAGGAGAGCGAGGAGAGCCGGGCGGCCAGGGACGGGCCGCTGCCTCGGGCCGGGGAGGAGAGCGGGGAGAGCCGGACGGCCCGGGACGGGCCGCCCTGCGAGCCGGGAAAGACGGCCGGCCCTGGGCGGACCGCTGCCGGAGGCCGGGGAGGATGGCCAGGACAGACGGCCGGCCCTGACGGGCCGCTGCCGCATTCCGTGGAGGAGGGCCAGGACAGACTGCCGGCCCTGACGGGCCGCTGCCGCATTTCGGGGAGGAGAGCCTGGACAGACTGCCGGCAGTGACGGGCCGCCCTGCTGGCCGTGCAAGAGAGCCTGGGCAGACGGCCGGCCAGTGACGGGCCGCCCTGCTGGCAGGAAGCCTCGGAAGAAAGTGGATGAGACTGACTGGACCGGCGGCCCAGGAAGCCTCGGAAGATAGCGGGTGAGACGGACTGGACCGGCGGCCCCAGGAAGCCTCGGAAGTTATTACCCGTTTAACCAAATGTCGGAATTTGGCAATCAGTCCAGGGGGGAAATGTCGGACAAACATCCAGTCATGGTATCTATTTGCTATGATTCGCTACTAAATCATGGAAGAAGATTCCGACATTTCATTAAACGGGTAATAAGGGAAAATCATATTCATCAATAAGGAGCACGACATTTTCTCTTGGTTCACAAAACGTTCCGCTACTTTCGGAGAGAAAGTATGCTTGTTTTAAGGAAAGCTTACGAATCAGGGTTGTGAGAGCTGTCGATGGATCTAAGAGATTAATATCAATTTTATGATACAATGCACACATTTCTAGCATAGATGTCAGGCTTTGGTCGAATAAATCAGGGTGTGACTTCACCCCGTTCATGTCAATACGAATGACAGGATATGGGATCCATTGAAATTTGTATTCTGGCTTGCATATTTCAAGGCCTTCAAAAAATTCTCTTTTTCCTCTAAAAATGTTTTCAAGCGTGTCAATCAAAACAATTTTCCCGAACCTTCTTGGCCGTGCCAAGAAATAAGGACCGGGGTTATTTCTCCTCAAGAGGTTCTGGATTATTCCTGTCTTGTCAACATAAACACTGTCATCTTTTGCTAGGTTTATAAAAGACTGCGTGCTGGGCAATACTTCCGGAATATAAGTCATGGAAAGAACCTGCATACTGGAAAAAAGAAGTCAGAAGCAAACAAAGTGAGATGAGCAAATCAGTTACGAGAGAGAAAGGCAAAAAAAGGCTGAAACACTTAAACGGACTCATTTTCAAATACAGGCAAATACAGGCAAAGACAGAAAGCAGGATATGAACATAGCCTACTTATAGAAAAAATTTACTAAATAATTAGAGTATGTCAATAGGATTTGTAAATTCCCCATGAATCTTGAAACAGAATCCCTGACCTGAGTTTGTACTGGAAGGCACTGGTTCGGGGTCTGTAGTGTTCAATCGACTAAGTTCGTGATCATACCCTCAGGAGGAACACTATATGGAGTAAGATAATTCTGGCTCTGAAGAACTCCACTATAATCCCATAGGTGATGAAAAGAACGCATAAGTGTTCAGGAGCCCTTCTATTGAGGGCCTTTTCGGAGGCAGAAAGCCCAGATGAGGAACCTTTGAAATTGAAGAGTCAACAATGGATACTTCATGTGGAGGAGAAGAGTGTCGGTAGAGGAAATTTGCTTTTGAAAATGCCCCCCTGTTGAGCTGCCCTTGGGGGGGCGCCTGAACAGTTACCCAACCTTTATATGTCTTGTCCCGAACGCAGGGAACACTGCCGTTGCCACGTCTTTCAGACGACATGATATCGGGGCTAGCTCAAGGAGTCCCTAACCCGTGGCATACCTGAACCCTGA
>JAISFP010000184.1 GCA_031263525.1 Deltaproteobacteria bacterium
GGCTGCCGGCCTCCCTGCCCGGCTGCCGGCCTCCCTGCCCGGCTGCCGGCCTCCCTGCCCGGCTGCCGGCCTCCCTGCCCGGCTGCCGGCCTTCCGCCCCTGGCGGGGCCCGGCCCTCAGGCAGGGCCGCCTCCGGGTCCCGCACGCGTGACGGGGGGCGCTCAGTCCTTGGCCCTGGACACCGTGGCCAGCGCCAGGAGGAAGAAGAGCGCCGCGCAGGAGGCCAGGATCACGAAGGGGGCCAGGGCGGCCGGCTCCCCGAAGGCGTCGGCCCTTATCGCCCTGGACGCGTGGGTGAGGGGGAGCAGGGTCAGGATCTTCTGGGCCCAGGCGGGCAGGGCGTCCAGGGGGAAGAAGGTCCCCCCCAGGAACGCCATGGGGGTGATGACGAAGTTCGAGAGGAGGGCCTGGTCGGCGTGGGTCCGGAGCACCATGGCGAGCGCGACCGCGAGGGACGAGAACGCGAAGGCGTTCAGGAACGCGGCGGCGACCAGGCACGGCCCGTAGTGGAGCCTCACGCCGAAGAGCAGGCCCAGGCACGCCACAATGATCATGGCCATGAACGCCCGCGTGAGGCCGGCCAGGGTCTCGCCGAGGACGAAGGAGAGCGAGCTCAGCGGCGCCGCCTGGAACTCCTCTATGGCGTGGATGTAGAACCTGGCGGAGTTTATCTCGGCGGCTATGGCGAAGGCCTGGGTCATGCTGGCCATGGCGATGAGCCCGGGGATGAGGAACTCCAGGTACCCCCGGTCTCCCACGGTCACGGCCTTCCCCAGCGCGAAGCCGAAGGTCACCAGGTACAGGAAGGGGGAGACGCTCATGCTCAGGAGCTGCCTCTTGAAGCGGTGCTTCAGGAGGAGCATCTCCCTCAGGTAGACGGCGAAGAGCGGGGCCGTCACGACACCCTCCTTCCGGTGAGGTTCAGGAAGGCGTCCTCCAGGTTCACGGGCCTCACGCTCCCGGAACCCTTCAGGGACGCGACGAATCCCGCCGCGTCCGCCCTGGACGCGAAGAACCTGGTGTTCACGCCGTCCTCCGCGAAGGAGTCCACGGCCCAGCGCCCCAGCCGGTCGGTGACCGCCCTGGGCGCCCCGGTCTCTATGAGCTTGCCCCGGTCCATGAAGGCCACCCTCCCCGCCAGGTACTCCGCCTCCTCGATGTAGTGGGTGGTCAGGAACACGGTGACGCCGCCCGCGTTTATGGACCTTATGAGGCTCCAGATCCTCTTGCGGATGGCCGGGTCGAGGCCCACGGTGGGCTCGTCCAGGAACAGGAGCCTCGGACGGTGCATGAGGGCCCTGGCTATCATGAGCCTCCTTCTCAGGCCCCCGGAAAGCGTCTTGGCCAGCGACCCGCTCCGGTCCTCCATCTCCACGTAGCGGAGATGCTCCAGGGCCGACTCGCGCCTCTCGCTCCTGCTCATCCCGAAGAGCCTCCCGTGTATCTCCAGGTTCTCGGCGACCGTGAGCTCCCCGTCCAGGCTGTTGTGCTGGGCCACCATGCCGCACAGGCGCTTGGCCCCTATGGGGTCGCGGGCGATGTCCACCCCCCCTCTGAACGCCTCCCCGGCGTCCAGCCTGGTTATGCCGTTCAGGATCCTTATGGTCGTGGACTTCCCGGCCCCGTTGGGCCCCAGGAACGCGAAGAGCTCCCCGCGCTTGACCTCCAGGTCCAGCCCGTCCAGGGCCGTGACGCCCCCGTAGCTCTTGGTGAGCCCGTTCACGCGTATCATGCCGGGCCCCGCTTCCCGGCGCGGGCGCCGGGGCCCCCCGCCCGTGCCTGGAAGCGGCCCTGGGGAGCGGGCGACGGGCTCCCCGCCCGGGCCGGGAAGCGGCCCTGGGGAGCGGGCGACGGGCCCCCCGCCCGGGCCGGGAAGCGGCCCTGGGGCGCGGGCGACGGGCCCCCCGCCCGGGCAGGGCCGGGGCCCGGGGGAGCGGGCGACGGGTGCTCCGGCGGGGCCGGCGCGCTGGGGAAGGCAGTCATGCGGTTTTCCTCGTTTTTCTTGACTTCTGTAGGCGGGGCTCCGCTGCTGAAAGGCAGGATCAGGCGTCCCGGCCCCTGCCGTCCGCCCTGGCCCGGGCCACGGCGGCATGGGCGCCGGCAAGGGCCGGGCATCCCAGGGCCGGGGGTGTCAGGAGCCAGCCGAAGCGGGCGGGCCCGGGGCCGGCGGCGCGTGCGGGTGACGGACCTGGGGCGCGTGAGGGTGCCGGGCCTGGGGCGGGGGAGCAGGAGCCGGACCCGGCCGGCCCGCCCTCCGGATGCTGAAAGGCCGGCACGTAATCAGGGGGCGCCTGGGGGCCATGCGGCGCAGCGGGCCCCGCCGGACAAGCCCGGGAGCCCCGGGGCCGCGCGGGGGGCGGCAGGTTCCGGGCCGGCCAGGCCCTGGGGACGAGTTCCCCGCCGCCCCGGGGGAGCGAGGCGGCGCCGGAGCGCTCGAAGGCAGCCGGGGAGAGGGCCACCGGGCAGAGCGCGGGGCGGAGCGTCAGTCGCCAGGCAGGCCGCGGCCCGTCAGGCTCGTCCAGGACGTGCGCGGGGCCCGCCGCCGTGGCGGTCCCGGTCCAGGCCTTGTCCTCGATTCCGGCTCCGGACATGGCTCCTGCCTCGATTCCGGTTCCGGACACGGTTCCGCCCTTTATTCCGGTTCCGAGCCCGGCCGCGTCGCTGATTACATCTCTGAACCCGGTTCCGTCCTCGATTCCGGCTCCGGACATGGCCCCGCCGGTGATTCCTGCTCCGAATCCGGCTCCGTCCAACCCGGTTCCGTCCTCGATTCCGGCTCCGGCTGCGTCCTTGGTTCTGGCCCCGAACACTGACCCGTCATTGATTTCAGCCCCGAATCCTGACCCGACCTTGACTTTGGCCCTGTTTCCCTCTGTTCCGGCTCCGCAGCCTATTCCGGTCCCAGGCCAGGCCCCGGGCCTGTTCCGGGCCCCCAGCCCCCTTGCGAACAGCCTGGCCCCGCCGGCGGGCCCGTACAGGGCCTCGCGGGCCGGGGTCCCCAGGACCTCGGCGGGGGGCCCGAAGGCCTCCTGGGCCCCGCCCCGCAAAAGAAGCGCGGCGTCGGCCCAGGCGATGATCTCCAGTGGATCGTGGAGTGAGGCTATGACCAGGGCGCCCCTTTCGGCGGCGTGGAGCTTCAGGCCGGCGAGAACCCTGGCCCTGTCCTCGGGGGGGAGGCCAGCCACGGGCTCGTCCAGGAGCAGGAGCGGCGGGGCGTGGAAGAGGGCCCTCGCAAGCCTCGCCACATGCACTGCCCCCTCCGTGAGCTCCCAGGCGGGAAGATCCGCCAGCTCGCCCGCGCCCAGGGTCTCCAGGGCCTCCCTGGCCCTCGCGAGGGCACCGGCCGGCACGAGGGGGCCGTCCCCCGGCCTGCCGGGGGACATCCCGGAGGCGAGGCCACTTTCGAGGGAGGCTTCCCTCCCGCCGGAGGCTGGGTTTCCGGTGGACATGCCGGCGGCGGGGTCCCTCCCGAGGGAGGCGTCCCTCCCGCCGGAGGGCGGGTTTCCGGGGGAAGGGGGGCTGGCGGGGGCTGTGCAGCCAGCGGGGGAGGGTGGCCCTGGCGGGCCGGCGTCCCCCACGCGGGCCGAGGGCCTCGCGGCGGACGGGGCCCTTCTGGGGGAGACGGCCCTCCCGAGGGCCACTGCCTCCGCCACGGTCAGGAACGGCGGGGGCGAGGGATCGTGCCGGGGCACGTAGAGCCTGGGTGGGTAGGGCGGCTCCGTCCCGCAGGCGTCCCGGGCCTCCTTCCCGAAGAACGCGAGCCGCCCCCCGCGCAGGGGGACCATGCCGGCCAGGGCCCTGAGCAGGAGCGTCTTGCCGCAGCCGTTGGGTCCGGCCACGGCGAGGGTCGTGCCGGGCGGGGCGCGGAAGGTCACGTCCCGGAGCAAGGGGCTTCCGTCCCGCGAGTTCCCGCAGGTGAGGGCGGCGGCGCTTACGGCGGGCTGTGTTCCCGCCGCCTGGCGCGGGGCGGGGGCCGACCGGCCCCGGGCATCGCCGGGGCCGCCCTGGCCGGCGCCGGCAAGCCGTCCGGCAGCGGACGGCGACGGCGCGTGACTGGCGGGAGGAATGGACTGGCAGGACGGAGGAGGGGCCGGAGCGCCATCTCGCGTCGAGCCGGGTCTGACCATGGCGCACCTCCCGCAGCGCTCAGGGCGTCCGGCGGGCGCGGCTCCGGTGGGGCTGCGGGAGCGGACGCGGCGCGCCGCCCTCCGGGGGCGGGCCGGCGCAAAAAAAATCCCGGACTGACACCTTGGCTGTCGATCCAGGATTCCCGTTTTGATCCCGTGATAGTCGTGTCCCCGTTGCGGCCCGGGCCCCCCCGGACGGGGGGCGCTGGGGCGCCCGGAGGCATGTCCAGGCAGGTTTTCTGGCTTCGGATCGTCCCCGGGGCGCCTTGGCCTTCCCAGCCCGCCGCGGGGCCAGTGACCCAGGGCCGATCCCTCCCGGGCGTTGCGGGAGGGGCGCCCTGCGCGAGACGCCTCAGGTCCCCGGTTACAGCGGAGGGGCCGCCCCGGATTACGGAGTTCCCTATTATCCCCCGGAAGGGCACCTGAACGGCATCATTCTAGCGCGGGATGCCGGGGAAAGCAAGCTGCGGCGGGGGTTTCGGGGCTCTCCCGCGGCATGCCGCCCGGCCCGCACGGGAAGCCTCCTGCACCGGCGGGTTCGGGTCGGGGTTGCAGGTGGCTGGGGGGAGCGGGGGGAGTCCGGCGGAAGGCGTTGCGGGGAGGCGGCAGGACGGGTGACAGTCACGTGACGGTCAGCTGATTGCTGGGTGATGGTGAAGTGGTTTGAGGAGAAGAGCTGGCGAGAAGTGGCGAGGGTTGAGGCAGAGGCAGGCTGGCGAGGGTTGAGGCAGAGAAAGGTTGGGGAGGTGAGAGAAGCGTGAGGGCAAATTGAGGGATGGCGGTCGGCCCG
>JAISFP010000246.1 GCA_031263525.1 Deltaproteobacteria bacterium
TTCAATAATCTCTAATAGATTTCTAAGTCATCAATTACATATTGAAACTGATATAAGAAGTATTGGCGAACATAGGCATTTATTAACAATTCATAAATTTTAAATATTTTCTTGCATAGCCTCGCTCCTTAGACTGAACTGGTCCTGTGAGCCTGTTAAATAGCTATTTTAAAATCTTCCAAGTAGTGCTAGACCTCCTTCCCCGCCTTCCCCCCTTCTTCCCCGGCCTACCCATCCTTCCCCGGCTTCCCGCCACCTTCCCCGGCCTACCAATCCTTCCCCGGCTTCCCGCCTTCTTCCCCGACCTACGCCTCCTGCCAGGGTTTCTCCAAATTCTCGGCCTGCCTCACTACTTCCTTTTTCACCTTTCTGCCTCCACGCCAGTCACCTTAACCGTTTCCGGCTTCCTCTCCGCCATTTCTATAACATTCCGAACTTCGTCGGTAGACCTTGCCTCAAACATCCTGCCCGCGTACCGCGTGGCCTTTACCCAGTGTCATTTTTCCGTCGTGCCAGGCCAGTGCGGTCATCCAGGGTTACCTGCTGCGATCGTGTCGGAGTGTCCATGACCTGTCTCCCATAATCCATGAGCCCCAAATGATCTGTCCATCTTGACGTGCGCCATGAACCGGCTGTAGACTCCCGTCCGGATCAGATCTTTCCCGGATACCTCTCAAGGGAGGACGGTCCGGGGACGCCTGCGTGGTCCTGGCCGGAAGGCGGGAGGAGTCTGCAATGGCAAGTTCGGACGAGTTCATAGCTTTCGTTTGCGGCCTGCTCGAGGGGGCCGGGACCGTCCGGTCCAGACGGATGTTCGGGGAGAGCCTGGTCTACCTGAACGACAAGCCGGCCGTCCTCGTCTGCGACGACGTGGCTTTCGTGAAGGTCCACCCCTGCCTTGACGGGATCCTGGCCGGAGCCGAGAAGGCTTCCCCCTACCCAGGGGCCAAGGATCATTACGTCCTTGACGTGGACGATGCCGGGCTTGTGATGGAGGCGGTTCTCACGCTCGAGCCCCACCTCGAGGTCCCCAAACCCAGGAAGAAGGCCCAGCGTCCGCACGGCGGTGATCCTGGCAAGCCCGCGCCGAAGGGAGCGGCTTCTGAATCGTCCCCGAAGGAGGCGGGCGCAAACGTTTCCTCCATCGGGAAGGCGGTTTCGAAGCCGTCACCGAAGACCATTCCCCTGAAGGGCCCCGCCTCGGATGGCTCCGTGTCGAAGGGTGCTGTGTCGAAGGGGCCCGCCCCGAAGTCCCTTCCCTTGAAGGGTCCTGCCCAGAAGGGGTCCGGCCCGAAAGGCGCGGCTTCCAGGACCGGCGCAAAGAAGGTGGACGTGTACGATGCCTCTAAGAGGCAGGCCGATTCGAAGGCGTCTCCGAAGGACGTTCCCCCGGCGGGATCCGGCCCGAAGGTTCCGGCCCCGAAGGGTGCCCGGCAGAACGGCAAGGCACCGAAGCCGACCGGGAAGGGTAGGGGGTTGCCCTGAGTGGCACGGCCCCGTCCGGGGACGCGGGTATGGAAGGACCGCCGGACCCTGGCCGGGTACTGCGGAAGGATTGCCTTTCGGCACCCGGACAAGGGGCAGTCCCGCTTTTTGGCCTTTCCTGACCCGCCAACTGCCTGCCAGTTCAAGGCTGTTCAGGCTCGGGCCTAAGTTGCCCTTTCGCCCGAGATGCATGGCACCCTCACTGACTGGGCGGAGCGCTGTCTCCGGATGACCCGAACCGAGACGCAGGCTCCGAAGGACAGAGCCGGGGCGCGGACTTCGCATGTCCTGAGTCTTTTCTTGACCACAGCAGGCCCTGAGTCTGTTCTGGGGAACGGCAGATCTTGATTCGCTTCCTGGTCGCCGCAGGTCCTGGGCAGCGCATGGTTGCCGAAGGTCCTGAGTCGCTTCCTGGCCTCCGCAGGTCCTGGGCAGTGCATTGTTGCCACAGGTCCCGAGTCGCTTCCTGGCCGCAGAGGGTCCTGGGCAGTGCATTGTTGACGCAGGTCCCGAGTCGTCTCCTGGCCGCCGAGGGTCTCGGGCTGTGCATGGCTGCCGCAGGTCCTGAGTCGGCTTTTGGCTGCCGCAGGTCCTGAGTCGCTTCTTGGAGGCCGAAGGTCCTGGACAGGTCACGGTTACGCAGGTCCTGAGTCGGCTCTCGATCGCCGCAGGTCCTGAGCCGGGGAAGTTCTCCCACACCCACATGCGGCCCGGCGGCACCCCGGCCAATGAAAGCCGTGTCATGCAACACGGCTGCATCTCGCGGCGTCCCCGTTGCCGGTCCCCCGGAAACTCTTTCATGACAAGGACCCGGGCAGGGGCGGGAGCGGGAGCGCTTAATGCCGCCTTTCCGGACTCCTGCCCCGATCCCACGGGCGGCGGACCTGCCGGACCGCCTGGTCCGGCTGGATCTGGCGGACCGGCGGTGCCGGGCGTGGGCGACCGTCCCATGTGGCCCCAGGACTCCGAAACCCGCTCCCGGGGCGGGGTTCGTGGTCCGGGGGAGGCCCGGCGGCCTTGACTTCATGGGCCCCTCTCCTTATAATTGCGCGATCGCCCAGAATTACGCGCCCTGTCCACGCCGTCCCCCGCGGGGGGGCTGGACGCCCGGGTGGCGGGGCGCCTCCTGAACTCCAACCTGCGGCCCCGCCGCCAAGTGGACTCCCGTGACCCCCATGACGACAGGCCGCCCCTCCCCCGCAGGGGGGAAAGTGACGCTCACCCCGGCCGCGCTCACGCTGGACGACGGGGCGTCCTTCGCGGGCCTGGCCCTGGGCGCGGGGCTCGAGGCGGAGGGCGAGGCGATATTCATAACGGCCATGAGCGGGTACCAGGAGGTCCTGACCGACCCCTCCTACCATGGCCAGATAGTTGTCTTCACGACCGCACACGTGGGCAACTACGGCACCAACCCGGCAGTCGACCAGGCCGCGGCCCCCCAGGTGGCCGGGGTGGTCTTCCACGAGCTCTGGATCCCCGAGGCGATCCACTGGCTCTCCGACGCGGACCTGCCCGAGTGGCTCCGTTCCGGGAAGGTGGGGGCGCTCACCGGCGTGGACACGAGGGCGCTCACCCTGCACATCCGCGAGAGGGGCGCCCGCAACGGGGTCATAGCCCCCCTGTCGGGGGGGGCGGAGGCCGCCTACGCCAGGGCCCGCGCCGTGCCCAGCATGAACGGGCTGGACCTGGCCATGAGGGTCTTCACGAAGGCCCCCTACAAGCTCCCCTCCGCCGGCCCGGCCCCGGACGGGGGCCCCGTCTTCCGCGTGGCGGTGCTGGACTTCGGGGTCAAGCGCTCCATCCTGGATCAGCTACGGTCCCACGGGATGGACCTGACCGTCTGGCCCGGCGACGCGCCCCCATCGAAGATCATGGAGGAGCGGCCCCAGGGGGTCTTCCTCGCGAACGGGCCCGGAGACCCGGCCGCCTGCTCATACGCGGTGGACACGGCGAGGCACTTCCTGGGCAGGATGCCGCTCTTCGGCATCTGCCTGGGCCATCAGATCATGGGCCTCGCGGCCGGGGGGAAGACCTACAAGCTCCCCTTCGGGCACCACGGCCTGAACCATCCGGTCCTGGACTCCGACACCGGCAAGGTGCTCATCACCAGCCAGAACCACGGCTTCTGCGTGGACCCGGACAGCCTGCCCGCCGGCGTCCGGGCGAACATGTGGAATTTGAACGACGGCACGGTCGAGGGCCTCGCCTGGGACGGCGTCCCCGCCTTCTGCGTGCAGTTCCACCCCGAGGCCTCCCCCGGGCCCCACGACTCCCGCGGCCTCTTCGCCAGGTTCCGCCAGATGATAAAGGATACCGATGCCCAAGCGTAAGGACCTGGAGACGGTCATGATCCTGGGCTCCGGGCCCATCGTCATCGGCCAGGCCTGCGAGTTCGACTACTCCGCCACCCAGGGCTGCAAGGCCCTGAAGGAGGAGGGGCTCCGGCTCGTGCTCCTGAACTCCAACCCGGCCACCGTCATGACGGACCCGGGGCTCTCGGACCGCACCTACATCGAGCCCATGACCGCGGACGTGGCCATGGACATCATCCGCCTGGAGAGGCCCCAGGCCATACTCCCGACCCTGGGCGGCCAGACGGCCCTGAACCTCGCCATGGAGCTCCACGAGAAGGGTGCGCTCGCCGAGTGCGGGGTGGAGATGATAGGGGCCGACCCGGACGTCATAGAGGTGGCCGAGAGCCGCGAGCGCTTCCGGAAGACCATGACGTCCCTGGGCCTGGACATCCCGGTGTCGGCCCTGGCCCACACCGTGGAGCAGGCCGTCGACGTGGCCGAGAAGACCGGCTACCCGGCCATCATCCGTCCGAGCTACACCCTGGGCGGCACGGGGGGCGGCATCGCCCGGAACCGTTCCGAGATGGAGCTCCTGGCCTGGAAGGGCCTGAACGCGTCGCCCGTCGGCCAGATCCTCATCGAGCAGTCCCTCATCGGCTGGAAGGAGATGGAGCTCGAGATGATAAGGGATCTGGGCGACAACGCTGTCATCGTCTGCGGGATCGAGAACGTGGACCCCATGGGGGTCCATACCGGGGACTCGGTGACCGTGGCGCCCATCCAGACCCTCACGGACGTCGAGTACCAGGCCATGCGTGACGAGGCCCTGCGCGTGGCCCGCGCGGTGGGCCTGAACGGCGGCTGCAACATCCAGTTCGCGGTGGACCCCCGTACCGGACGCCGGGTCGTGATCGAGATGAACCCCAGGGTGTCGCGCTCCTCCGCGCTGGCCTCCAAGGCCACGGGCTTCCCCATAGCCAGGGTGGCTGCCAAGCTCTCCGTGGGCTACCTTCTCTCGGAGCTGAAGAACGGCATCACCCGCAAGTCCGCCTGCTTCGAGCCGGCCCTGGACTACTGCGTTGTGAAGGCCCCGCGCTTCAACTTCGAGAAGTTCGCGGGCGCGAGCCCCGTCCTGGGCCTCGAGATGCGGGCCGTGGGCGAGACCATGGCCCTGGGCGGGAACTACCGCGAGGCCCTCCAGAAGGCCCTGCGCGGCCTGGAGAACAGCCTCCTGAGCCTCGAGTGGCGGCCCGGCGCCGACGAGGAGGGCATCGGGGCCGACCCGGCCAGGCGTCTGGAGCTCATGAAGGCGAGGCTGGCCCGGCCCGAGCCGGAGAGGCTGAACCGCCTCTACGAGGCCCTGAAGCTGGGGCTCACCCGTGCCGAGGCCGTGGAGATCACATCCCTGGACCCCTGGTTCGTGATCCAGATGGAGATGATCCTGGACGCGGAACGCCTGATAGAGGGGCCCATGGCCGACGCGATAGTCTCCGGCGGGAGCCCGGATCCCGAGGACATGAGGCACGTGAAGGCCCAGGGCTTCTCGGACGCCCAGATCGCGAGAATCGTGAACGTCAGGAAGGGGACGCTCATCCAGGCCCCGGAGATAACCGAGCTCCGCGAGCGGCTGGGCGTCGTCCCGAGCTTCAGGCAGGTCGACACCTGCGCCGGCGAGTTCCTGGCCGAGACCCCCTACTACTACTCCAGCTACGACGCGCCGTCGGCGATCCCTCCCGTCCCCGGCTCTGAGGCCGAGGGCTATGCCGCACGGGACGCCCTGGAGGCCGCCGGGAAGGCGGCCGCGGCAGGCGGGGACGCCCCGGACGGCGCCGGGATGGGGGCAGGGGCTCCGGGCGGGCGTTCCGGCAGCCGCCGCAAGGTGATGATCCTCGGCGGCGGGCCCAACCGCATAGGACAGGGCATCGAGTTCGACTACTGCTGCGTCAAGGCCTGCCAGGCCTTCGACTCCATGGGCTTCGACACCGTAATGGTGAACTCCAACCCCGAGACGGTCTCCACCGACTACGACGCTGTGGGGAGGCTCTACTTCGAGCCGGTGACCCTGGAGGACGTGCTCGCGGTCTGCCAGCTGGAGAGGCCCGACGGGGTGATAGTCCAGCTGGGCGGCCAGACCCCCCTGAACCTAGCCATGAGCCTCAAGGAGGCCGGGGTGCCCATCTGGGGCACCGCTCCGGAGGACATCTTCCGCGCAGAGGACCGCAGGGGCTGGAACGAGCTTGTTGAGAAGCTCTCGCTCCTGCAGCCGCCCGGCCACATGGCCGAGGACGAGAGGAGCGCCCTTTCGATAGCCGACGAGATAGGCTACCCGGTGCTGGTGCGGCCCTCCTTCGTCCTGGGCGGGCGCGCCATGCGCATCATCGCCAACAGCCGGGACCTGAAGGGCTATGTCCGGAGCTTTGCGGACAGCGGGCTCACCCTGGGGCCCGGCTCGCCCATCCTGGTGGACAAGTTCCTGGACGACGCTGTGGAGGTGGACGTGGACGCCGTGGCTGACGGCGAGCGCGTGGTCGTGGCCGCGGTGATGGAGCACATCGAGCGGGCCGGGGTGCATTCCGGGGACTCCTCGTGCTGCATCCCCCCCTTCACCCTGTCCCCGGCCATCCAGGACGAGATCCTGCGCCAGACGGCCCTCCTTGGCCTGGAGCTGGGCGTCCGGGGGCTCATGAACATCCAGTTCGCCGTGAGGGAGGGGAAGGTGTTCGTGCTGGAGGCCAACCCCAGGGCCTCGCGGACCGCCCCCTTCGTGGCCAAGGCGACCGGCAGGCCTCTCATTGAGGCGGCGGCGGAGGTCATGGCCGGGAGGACCCTGGCCGAGTGCGGCTTCCTGGACCAGGCTCCGCCCCCCTACTTCGCCGTGAAGGAGGCCGTGATCCCCTGGGGCCGCTTCTCCGGGGCGGAGGTGCTCCTGGGGCCCGAGATGCACTCCACCGGCGAGGTCATGGGCGTGGACCGCACCTTCGGCCACGCCTTCCTGAAGGCCCAGATAGCCGCCGGAACCTACGTCCCCCTGGGCGGCGAGATAATCCTGACCGTCTGCGACCGCGACAAGCCGGCGCTGGTGCCGCTCGCCCGAGAGCTCGCGGACATGGGCTTCACCTTCCACGCCACCCCGGGCACGGTCGAGATCCTCCGCGAGAACGGCCTGGCCTCGGGGATCCTCTACAACATCAACGACCAGCGCGAGCCCAGCGTCCACGCCTACCTCAAGAGCGGCAAGGTCAAGATGTTCGTGAACACCGCCCAGGACCCCCAGTCCATTCAGGACTCCAGCTTCCTGCGCGGGGAGGCCATCAGCTGCGGCGTACCCATCATGACCACCATAGCCGGGCTCTCCGCCATGGTGGAGGGCCTGAAGGCCGTGAAGAGCTCCCGCTGGCACATCTCCCCCCTCCAGGACTACCACCCCGGCGTCTTCGGGTCCGCCGCCGGCTGACGCGGGCGGCCTGAAGGCGCGGCGCCGCCCCCGGTGCCACGGAGCTCCCGTCCTTCGCAGGCTTCACGGCCTCCCCGGCCCTCCAGGCCCCGAGATTTCCCGGCCCTGGCCTTCTCCTGCCCCGGCCTCCGGGGTCCCGGCCTGACGGCATCTTGGCCACCGGCCCCGTCCTCCGCCCTGACGGCCTCCTGGCCTCCCGCTTTCCGGACTTCGGCTTGACGACCTTCCGGCATCCCGGCTCAGGCTTGACAGCCTCCCTGCCTCCGTCCTGTAGCCTGCCTGTTTCAGGTCCGTCGCCACCCGGCCAGCCGGGGCTTCCGGCCCCTTTCGGGCCTGGCCTCCGGGCCTCCCAAGAGTTTCCGCCCGACATACTGAGCCATCTTAAGCCTGTCCCCGCCAAGCTTTTTACTAGACCGTCCGGACGGCAGCGTCCCTTTAGCGGCCTCGCCGGCCGCGACCCCCCCCCAGGGCCTGCGAAGGCCTTTCACGCCCAACTGACAGGCCTCCGCCCCCCGGACGGCGGCCCGGACACGGTTTTCGCCTTGACAGAGAAACACGACACAGAGCCAGATGCCGGGATCCACGTGGGAACGGGAGATCCCGAGGGAGCCGGGATGCCAGAGGCGGCTGGTCCGCCCGAGGTCCAGGACCCCGTGAGCCCCATGGGCCAGGCGGGGAGGCAGGGCCTCGGGGAGAACGACGTCCCGGGGGAGGTCTGCGCCTCCGCCGAGACGGGGGGCTGCGGGGACATGGCCGGCGGCGGGGGCCCGGAGGGACCCGACGTTCCGGAGGCCGCGGACGCCGCCGGCATGCCGGACGGGGCGGGCGTTCCGGGCGTTCCGGGCGGAGGAGTTCAGGAAGAACAGGGGGAGTCCTCCGCCGAGATCGTGAACCGGGCCGACGAGCTCCGCCTCCTCTTCGAGGTGAGCCAGGCCCTGAACGGCGTCACGACGGAGCTCGCGGACCACCTGGACGAGACCCTGGACCTGATGGCCCGCTATACTGGCATGATGCGCGGGGCCTTCTACCTGGTGAACGACGAGGGCGACATCGTGATGGAGGCCGCCTACGGCCTGAACGAGGCCGAGCTCAAGAGGGCCCGCTACAAGAGCGGGGAGGGCGTCATAGGCCGCGTGGCGGAGACGGGGAGCCCCATGGCGGTCCCCAACGTCTCCCAGGAGCCGCTGTTCCTGAACCGCACCGGCGCGAGAGACCTGCTGAAGGAGAACGTGTCCTTCATCTGCGTCCCCATCATCCTGGACGGGCGCACCATAGGGGCCATCAGCGCCGACAGGCTGTTCGCCGACGAGGTGCGCCTGGAGGAGGACATGAGGCTCCTAACCGTGCTCTCCTCGCTCATAGCGAGGGCGGTCGCCGTGCGCCGGGACATCGCCGCGCAGCACGCCGCGATGCTGGAGGAGAACCGCAGGCTCCAGGCCATATCCAACAAGAACTTCAAGATCGGCCAGCTGGTGGGCAACTCCAACGCGCTCAGGAACATCCTGGAGGAGGTCGCCCAGGTGGCCGCCACCAGCGTGACGGTCCTCATCCGCGGCGAGTCCGGCACCGGCAAGGAGATGATAGCGAGCCTCATCCACGCCAACAGCCCGCGGGCCGGCCAGCCCTTCATAAAGGTGAACTGCGCCGCCCTGCCCGAGGGCCTGGTGGAGAGCGAGCTGTTCGGGCACGAGCGGGGGGCCTTCACCGGGGCCGTCTCCGGCAGGAAGGGCCGTTTCGAGATGGCCCACGGCGGCACCCTCTTCCTGGACGAGGTGGGCGACATGTCGCTCGCCACCCAGGCGAAGCTCCTGCGCGTCATACAGGAAAAGGAGTTCGAGCGCCTGGGCGGCGGCGAGAGCCTGAAGGTGGACGTGCGCATCATTGCCGCCACGAACCGCGACCTGGAGAAGATGGCCGAGGACGGCCTCTTCAGGATGGATCTCTACTACCGCCTCTCCGTCTTCCCCGTCTCGCTCCCGCCCCTGCGCAAGCGCATGGGCGACGTAATGGCCCTGGCCGAGAGCTTCGCCCAGAAGTTGAGCCAGAAGGACTCCAAGACAATTCAGATATCGAGCGAGGCGTCGAGGCTCCTCATGGCCTACGAGTGGCCCGGCAACATACGAGAGCTGGAGAACATCATAGAGAGGGCCGTCGTGCTGTGCGGGCCCGAGGGCGTCATCGAGGCACGCCACATCCCGGTCTGGCTCCAGGCCAAGAAGGAGGAGAAGGAGACGAGGACGCTGGACGACGCGGTGGCGTCGCTTGAGCAGAGGCTCATAAGCGAGGCGCTGGAGGCCACCGGCGGCCACGTCATGCAGGCGGCCGACAAGCTGGGACTGACCGAGCGCAAGATGAGCCTGCGCATGGCCAAGTACCAGATAGATTTCAGGCAGTTCCGCCCGAGGAGACCGTCGCTGGATTGAGATCAACTGGGAGGCACGGTCTTTACCTGTTTGCTTTTCTGCGCGAGAGAACCGTATGGCATACCCGGAATTTATTGTGTTCACATAATGCTTGCTAATCATGGAAATTGCGGGATGAAAGTTCGATTAAATCCAATGTCAAGGTCATCGCTCTATGTCCTGCTACAAATGCAAACGTTTTAAGAGGCATTTCTCAAAATCATAACAAAAGATAACTTTCGGAAAATGTTCGAGATTGCTAAATGGCAACTGCAGGATTCTAGGGCTCTACGAAGCGAACAGCCACCTCGTCACGTCCACGAACTGCAACGGCAACGCCTATGACCTGCTTTCCGGCCACTCTGAAAGGAGCCACATAGTCTTTGGACCTTATCTGGTCGGCAGCTTTATCAAGAGCTCTGGCGAGAACCTTCTCGGCCTGGGTTATGCCTTTGGAATCGCTCTTGGCTGTTTGGCAGTATTTGACTTCGAGCACAATACGAGAATTATCAAGAAATGCGGCCATGTCCGACTTGCCTTGAGAGCTTTGCGTCTGGCCAATGACTTCAATCCCGGTAGCGATAAAAGCGGCCTGTATAATGGCATGGTAATGCTTTTCGCTAGGATCGTGTTGTTCGGAAGCAATTGCCGAAAGAAGGTTATGCAACAGACCGACCGTTTCGTCGGAGTCTTTCTTCAGCAGGGCAGAAGGCAGTTTCTTTGCAAAACTAGCAAAAAAATTATCTTTCGGATCGAATGCGGTACTGAAAATGGTAAACTCGAATTTCCTGGCAACTTCTAAGTTGGGAATTTTGAAGGTGAACTCTTCATCATTATTAATTTTATCCTTAACAGGGCTGTCTTTGGATTCTGGGTGCTTAACAGGGCTATCTTTGGATTCTGGGTGCTTAACAGGGTTATCTTTGGATTCTGGGTGCTTAACGGGGCTATCTTTGGATTCTGGGTGCTTAACGGGGCTATCTTTTGATTCAGGGTGCTTAACGGGGCTATCTTTGGATTCAGTGTGATCGATGGTTAAATATCCGCTATGAAAAAGGACGGTGGCAGGCTCAAGTTTGTCGAGATCATCTTCAGTATAGCCGTCCAGCTTCGGTCTGACGAGCTCAAGGGGATTTTCCCTCACAAGCGCGGACAGAAGTGACGGTTTCCCTGACATTGGCCAGTAGGAGCCAAATTTCTTGTTTTTAAAAAATCGGAGCAGAGAGTATGGGTTCAGAACATTTTTCTTCCCAAGCCAGTTGTAGCCGTCGTAGTATTCAAGAATGTTTTCCTTCAACTGTCTGACGGTGGCATCACTCTCGATTAAACCTTTGCTTATCATGTGGTTAAGAGTACGCCTGAACCTGCCTTTGAAAATGGTGTTCATTTCCTTGACAGTGAAGCCGCAGATTCCTGAGTATTTAGGAATGAGCGAGATGTCCGTGAAATTATTTGCTCCGGAATCAAAAGCGGCCATGGGGAATCTGGATATGCCAGTGACAAAGGCTAAACGGATGAATTTAATATTGGCTTTCAATACTCCGTAAAAATCATGAAGGACATCTCTGTTGTCATTGGCAATGTCCTTGTTCATTATATTTCTGGTCACTGGGGCATCGTACTCGTCAACCAGGATGACCACGCCGGAGCCGTAACTGTCGGACAAAGTCTCCAAAAGCTCCTCAATCATCTTGGGGTAGAATTTCGAAGAAAATGATACCTTATGTTTTGTCGAAAACTTCTTTAGGTCCGCCTTGATCATCCCGATTAAAATGTCCTTGGTGTACGTATCTGTATAGGTGGCCATGTTGAACTTAAGGACCGGGTGCCTTTCGAACTTGTAGTTGCTCTCGTCAATCTTAAGACCTCTGAAAAGCTCGCGGTCGCCCTGGAACAGCTCCCCGATGGTATCGAGCAGGAGCGTCTTGCCGAACCGCCTTGGGCGGGTCAGGAAGCAAAAGCTTGTGGGGTCATCTTTTAAAATTTTATGGATATAGTCAGTCTTGTCGGCATAGACATAATTTCCCTGCCGAATTTGCCGAAAAGACAAATCGTTTTTAAACAATCTATTCATTTCTCAGAATCCTCCGCACCTCGTTAGAATTGAAAACAAGTGCGCCTCTCGTACGCCGTGATAGCTCTCGTGACAAGTATGAGATACCTGTCTAAAAAACTATGACAATATAAATTATACACTTTTTCCTTCCGTGACGCAAGCACCCGGGTTTCAGCCTTCAGGTCGGCACCTATCTGGTGACTCCCTGGGACAGTCCCGAGGACTTGCCATCTGCAAGCATGGAAACGGCAGGGGTCAGGGCCTCAGAGACAAGATGCAGAAGATTAACGAGCAATATTTTTTTTGCAAATATTATGCCAAATTATCAGAAAGTGTTCTGGCTTTAATGCTGACCTGGTGACCCTGCTTTTAAAATTTCCGAGCCAGCTCTTGACAGCCCCCCTCCCGCCAAGGTCTGCGGGTTCGCTGGAACGTGACGTGCGACGCTTGCCCTCTAACTTCCGCCAGTTTTTCTTCCTCCCACGATTCTATTTGAATCCGGGGTTGTACATTTGGGGTAACTGTTCAGATGCCCCCCCAAGCGGAGCTCAACAGGAGGATCTTCCCAACCAAAATGACCTCTTAATAGGCTCTTTCCCCCCACATGAAGCATCCAATGTTGTCTCTTCAATTTTCCGGGTTCCTCTTTAGGGCTCTATTCCTCCGAAAAGCTCCTCAATAGAGGAGCACCTGAACAGTTACCATTTGGGTACCTTGGGTACCTTTGGAAACGGTTTAACTCCCAGAGCGAATAATTAATTTAATTGTTTCTCCATATTTATGTTAAACATTACTTTAACATAATGATGAACTTTTAGATATTACCCGTTTAATCAAATGTCGGAATCTTCTTCCATATTTTAGCAGCGAATCATAGCGAGTAGATACCGGTACTGGGGGCTTGCCCGACATTTCCACCTTTGGGTTGATATATCCAAATTCCGACATTTGATTAAACGGGTAATATTAGAAGTTCATCTATTTACTCACTGAGCAAAATTCGTGGGAATTCCATATTTAATTATTGCCGTCTCGTCATAGAATGTGCAAGAGGAGCTAGGTTTGCGAGAGTTGATAGCGTGGCATGGGGGGAGCTGCAAGGCAAGCTGGCGACTAATGCTGCTTTCAGAAGTTCTGTCGGTCAGAGTTCTATCGGGAGTTGCGGCGTGACATCAGGATGTTTCGTTTCTGACAAAGGAGAGCCAGATTAATTGATTGCTACTCGCTTGAGAATCGCCTGACGGTTATCTCGATTGAACAGTGAAGAGAGGAGATGGGACTTGGCAGAGATGATGAGCAAAAATTTCGTCACGCTTACAAGGACTGTCTTTCGGAAACTCCAGGTAGAAGTGATCGTCGAAAGCGGCAAAGGGTTATCTGACGATTTCCGCAAGACTTAGCTGAGAAAGAGTCCAGGCTTTGTATCATGCCTGTTGTGTGGTATTCAGATGACGGATAAATTTATATTGAACGCCTGCATGGCAGGATACTCCGGGGCGTCATCTGAACTGGGCATTCAGGAACCATGACCTTGAGGCAGCGGAATCTCGCATCCGGCCATGTTGGGAGTCTGACGTGGCGTTGACAGCCCAGGCTAATAATATGCGCTTACATGCGCCCTGGCGCTATCAGTGGCGCTCCGGGCTGTGCGGGCGTGTCACATGCTTCCCGGTGGCAGGGGCACTTCCTGGCTGTGCAACCAGTCACATGCGCCCTGGCACCTTCAGGGCACTCCGGGCCGTGCAGACGTGTCACGTGCGCCCCGACTCTTTCACGAGCACTCCGGGCCGTGCAGGCGTGTCCCATGCGAACCGGCACCTTCGGCTGCGCCATGGTTGTACAGAATCCTCGGTACGCTCGGGAGCATCCAGATGCGGCCTCTGCCAGTATGGTTGCGCCGGTGCGTCCTGACTTCTTCAGCCGTGTCCCGGATTGTACAGACGTGCTTGTACAGTTGTCGGCAGGATCTTGGCATTTCAGGTGAGCCACGGCTTGTACAGAGGCGTAGGTTCGCCTGCGAGTTCGGATGAGGCCAGGCTCATTCGGAGGGGCTACGGCGTTTCGTGCGCGTCTAGCCAGTCACTGGTCTTGCCAGAGGGTCACTGGTCTCGCCTGCGGGTCACGGGTTTTATCGCAGGATGCCCATGTTGCGATGCGTCGCGGCCAGAGGGAGCGGGTTCCGGAGGCGGTACCAGATAAGGACAAGTTCGCCGCAAGCCTCCCGGACAGATGTTCCCGGACAGCTTTCCGGCGCGCCGGCGAAACAGCCGGCCGGCGCGAGAAAGCCCGCGGACGATTTCAGGAACATGCGCGGGCGGGCATCAGAAGGAGCCGGTCCCGTGCGCCTTGTGGTTCAGGATGGTGTACACGTCGTCAGCCGGCAGGCGGGAGACCGAGATGATGTGCTCTATGGTGAGACCGCACCTGTGAAGGTCCAGGACAAGGTCCACGCGAAGTCTGGCCTCGCGCTCGTCGGCGGCGGCGTCCCTCATGTTCTTCAGGATGCGCTCCGAGTTCTGGAGGTCCATCTCCGCCATGTAGTCGGTGACCGACCGGACGTCAGGGTTCTCTATGACCCTGGGCAGCTCGTAGAATGCCAATTTCAACTCCTCCCGACGGTCGCAGAGGCTTTCAATCTGCCCCTTCCGGTCTTCGAGGTGGGCGTTAGCTATGAAGAAGGCGAGATCGTCAGCCGCGCTGGGGCCGCCGTCCCCCGCCGGCCTTATGCCGGTGGCGGAGGGAAGCTCGAGGACGGTAAACGAGTCGGATCCGGGGAAGAGAAGGCCGTCCGGGCTCCTCAGGGTGAAGATCCTCAAGGGGCTGTGCCGGCGGCCTGGAACGAGCTGGAAGCCCGTGATGAGAAATAGGTGGAAGCCCGTGGGCTGGGAGCGGCGGGCCGCGCCGCGCTGCGTCTGGAGGCAGTACACGGCCGAGGAGAGGGCCTTGAAGCGTCTCATGAGGGACGCGTGGCCGTTGCGCAGGCTGTCGCCGGGCATGGGCTCGGGCTGCACCGACACAGCCACGCGGTTGCCGTCGGTGAGCTCGAAGTGGAGTTCCGACACCGGCCTCACGCCGTTTAGCGAATAGAGAGCGGCGGTCTCCTGGAGCGAGGACACGAGCCGGGGCAGCTCGGAGAGCCTCCGGAGGTCGTCCGCGAGGGAGGGCCCCTCGCATCTGGCGCTCCTTCCGCGCCCCTGCCACTCCGGCGGCAGAACGGTGTCCAGGACGAACCTGCGGAAAGGCCCCAGCTTGTCCGAGGTCATAAGGTGCTTGAATACCGCCTCGTGGTATACGGGCGGGAGGTTTCCGCGAGGCTCCTCAGCTGTTGGCTCTTCTCTGAACGTGGGGTGCCATCCTTCGCAGTCCTCGCGGCACCGGGCAGCCGGAGGTCAAGTGATTGCCTTTGACGGCCTGTTCCGCTTTCGCAGGTGGACAGGCGCATTTGGGGGCCGCCTCCCGTGCCGCGCCCGGCATCTGGAGGAGGGGGACTTAATGTGTTTCCCTTTCGCCACGCGGGCCTTGGCGGTCTCTGACATCGCGTCCGGGTATGATTTATATAGACTCTGCCCGGACCTTTGTCAACCGGGCTCCGGGGAGCGGGTCCTTCTAGTGATGCCGAAAAATCATATAATTCTGACCATTCTGTCCAATTAGCGATCGTCTTAGGAGAGCTTAATCCAACATGGATGAAATGATACTAAAGATAATCTCTGTTATGTCTTTTTAGATTATTTTGTATCTCCTCTCCGCGAGCCCCGAACTGCCTCAAAGGCAGGCCAGGCCTAGCCTTGAGGCTCATTTGCCCCTTCCGTTGGGAGGCGAGCGGCAAGGTCCCCTTCCGCCTCCCGCAGGGGGCCCGTGCGTTCCGCGCCGTTCTAGATGTAGTGGAAGTCTTAGGCTGAAGGTTCCCGGAAATTTTTTTCGACGAAAGATCATGCCCTGTAGGACTTTCGTGATCATTCGGAAGTCTGACGCAAGCAGTTGTGGGCTTGTTGGGATTGTCAAAAAACCGGCTGGAATGGAACCGCGCGGCGTGATTTCGTCCCTTCGGCCGGCTTCATTCGATTTCCTGCAATAATGCCTGTCCCGCAAGGGTTTCTCGGTGTTCGATGGAGGCACGCGGTCTCTTTGAAGGTGCATGAAGGCGCAGCCTGTGGGCGGCGCTCGTGCCGCATGCCCGATTTTTCCCGCGTCTTGATCCCGGCGCGGCACCCCGTGCCACGATCCGCAGCCCAGCTTCAGCAATCGGTCGCGGCACCTTCATAATAAGCACATTACTGGCATTTACCCTTCAATGTTCCTAGTGCCGGAAACGCGGGCGATACCTGCCGGTGCTACCGTCCGTGCGTCGCGGCGTCGTCATGATCATGTCGTGACGAAATGCGACTTGTCTGCCCTGCCTGGCTCGTCATGAGCGGCTGACAGTCCTTCCCGTGGCTGCTTGCGATGGGCAGCCACACAAAGGTCTGGCCGGCGGGTGCCCGCTCAACCGCCGCCCCCATTTGCCGCCTGTGCCCGGTTGCGGGTAACGGGAGAATCAGGCGGTTCCCGTCTGCAAGAGACGTGCCGTAAGCCCGCAGTCGTCACGGGCCTGTTACGGCGGAGCTACCGGTTCACATGTGGCATCGCATCGAAGATAACCGGGCATCACCCGTCACGGCATGCGTGACGGGGCAGTTCTCAAATTTTTCACAGCCTCTCTGTCTTCATGCAGCAGGACGGCGGCTCTCCGGATGGGGGCCCAGATGTAGTCAGCATTCCTGCATGAATCGCTGTCTCGGACGGTTTCTGGATTTTGATCCGGGTAAGACTTCCCGCCCAGCATGTCGAAGGTTTCCGTGACATTCCGCAGGACATTGTCACATTTGCAATTCGGGACGGTCGGCTGCCTTGACCGGGATAGGGAGGCCGCGCGGGATTTGGAGGTTCTTAGCCGGAACTGCAACATTCTCCGGAAACTTTAAAGTTCCGCCGTAACTCCGAGTTTTTCCCAGTTTATGTCAAGAAATGTCTTTAGCTCGTCCTGCTCCGACTCGTCTGCCAGGCATCACCGTATTTATTGACTTGTCTCGAGTCTGTTTTTAGCCTGTAGACTCTAGCGACATAAACGCTTGTCCTAAAATGTATTGAGATTAATTTTAAACTGTATAGTCAACCGATGTAATCATTTTTTCTAGAGATTTCTAGATATTGTCTTAAGACTCCGAGTTTGAAGAGCATCAACGTTTGTCACGAAACATATCTAAATTA
>JAISFP010000281.1 GCA_031263525.1 Deltaproteobacteria bacterium
CCCCCCGGGGAGAGGGGCTACTTCTTTGCGAGAGTGAAGTCCTTGTGGCCCGGCAGGACGGCTAGGGCCCTGAAGAAGGATATTATGCCCTGGGCGGAGGTGTACTTCGTGATGAGGCCGTTCTCGGAGATGGTGACGCCGTTGGCGGTGGCGGTCTTCCTTATGTCCTCCAGGGTCTCGGGAAAGGTGTAGATGTTGGCCTGCCGCTCTGTCACCTCGGCTATGGTGAGGAAGACTCCCTTGCCGTCGGACGGGGCCACCTGCAGGATGAAGTGCGTGTCGTCCAGCCTCTCCAGGGTCACCTGGAGGGAGCCCTCCTTCTGGCCGGACACCGCGGTGAAGGTGTTGCTGGAGCCCTTCACCGGGGTGATGGTGAGCTGGGCGCCCTCCTGGTCCTGCCAGCGCCCGTTCAGGACGGGGATCACGCCCGGCTCCAGGGTCCTCTGCTTCAGGAACGCCTGGGGCATGGTGAGCACGCAACCCTGCAGCAGGAGAGCTGCCGCCAACAGGAGAGCCGCCGAAACGGCCCCGGCTGACCCCGCGCGAACCGGCATGGCTGCCATCGTCTGTCCTCCCTGGCCGGGCGGCCTGCCGCCCGCTGCCATTCCTCGGCTCCCGGCACCCCGGCATCGGCCGCCGGAAGCTTTCCGGCGCCTGGAACGTCCCGCGCCCAGGCCCTTGACTAACATCGACGCGCGACCCGGAGCGTCCGGCGTCCGGGCTCTCCCGAACGTCGCAACGCAACACATCCTGGAGCGTCTCGCGTCAGGGCGCTCCCCCGTTCAAGCTCCGTTACCTTCCGTCCCGGCCTTCGTTCCGCCGGCTCTCCGGCCCTGCAGGCGCAGACTCGCTCAAACTCCGGACCTGTCCGGCCCTGCAGGAGCCGAACGCCTGTCCGGACCGCCGGACAGGCCGTCAGGCGGTGCGGGCCGGGCTAGCCCTTGAGGCCGATGACGTCGCCGAAGGTGTAGAGTCCCGGTCCCTTGCCGCGGATCCAGAGGGCGGCGCGGATGGCCCCTCCGGCCAGGGCGTCCCGGCTCTGGGCGCGGTGGGTGATCTCCATGATCTCGCCGGGGCCGGCGAAGAGGACGGTGTGGGCGCCCACGATCTCGCCGCCGCGCACGGCATGCACGCCTATCTCGTCGCGCGGCCTTGCCCCGGGGGTCCCGTGGCGGCCGAAGACCGCGCAGGAGGCGGGGTCCAGGCCCCGGGCGGCCGCCAGGCGGTCCAGGAGGGCCAGCGCGGTGCCGCTGGGGGCGTCCTTCTTGCGGTCGTGATGGGCCTCAACGATCTCTATCTCGTAGTCGGGGCCGAGGACGGAGGCGGCGTCCGCCGCGAGCCGGTACATGAGGTTCACGCCGAAGCTCATGTTCGGGGCTAGGACCACGGGAACGGTCGCCGCCGCGGACCTTATGACCTCGACGGTCTCCTCGGGGATGGCCGTGACGCCGATGACGGCGGCCGTGCCGGCCGAGGCGGCGGCCCTGGCGCGGTCGCCCGCGCCCTCTGGGCTGGAGAAGTCCAGGTAGACCTCGGCAGCGGCTGCCGCCGGGCCGAAGTCGTCCGTGACGGCCACGCCCAGCGGGCCGAGCCCGGCCATCTCGCCGGCGTCCCTGCCGAAGAAGGGGCTGTCGTGACGGTCCACCGCGCCGGACAGGGCCAGCTCGGGGCAGGCGGTCACCAGCTGGACCAGGCGCTGGCCCATGCGGCCGGCGGCCCCGCAGACGGCCACTCTGGTGGGCTGGGGGCTCATGCCGACGCCCCCCACTCGTGGACCAGGGCCTTCAGCTTGTCCGCGACGGCGAGGGAGGGCTCGGTCAGCGGCAGCCTGGTCTCCGGGCCCATGCGGCCCGCCAGGTAGAGGGCATGCTTCACCGGGATGGGGTTCGTCTCCAGGAAGAGGGTCCTGAACAGGGGGAGGAGCCTGAAGAAGAGGGCCCGCGCCCCGGGCAGGTCGCCCGACTCCCACAGGTTCCAGAGACGGACCAGCTCGCCCGGGACAAGGTTCGCGGCCACCGAGATGACGCCGCCGCCCCCCACGGAGAGGAGCGGGAGGGTGAGCCCGTCGTCCCCCGAGGTGACCAGGAAGTCGGGGCCGCAGAGCTCTATCACCCTTATCATCTTGTTGAGGTCCCCGGTCGCCTCCTTCACGCCCACGAACTCGGGGACCTTCGCGAGCCTGGCCACGGTCTCGGGGAGGATCTCCACCGAGCAGCGGCCGGGTATGTTGTAGAGGATGACGGGGAGCGGCGCCTCCCTGGCCACCGCCGTGAAGTGCCGGTAGAGCCCCTCCTGGGTGGGCTTGTTGTAGTAGGGGGAGACCAGGAGGAGGCCGTCGGCGCCGGCCTTCTTCGCATGCACGCTCATCTCCACCGCCTCTCGGGTGGAGTTGGAGCCGGTGCCGGCCAGTACCGGGACGCGGCCCCTGGCCTCCTCCACGGCGATCTCTATCACCCGTCCGTGCTCCTCGTGGGTGAGCGTCGGGGACTCGCCGGTGGTGCCGCAGGGGAGCACGGCATGGACCCCGGAGGTGATGAGGAAGTCGATGTGCCGCCTGTAGGCGTCCTCGTCGACGGCCCCGTCCCTGAAGGGGGTGACCATCGCGGGAATCACGCCCCTGAACATCTGGCTCTCGCGGGTCATGCTCCGAATCCTCTCTTGGCCACCTTCATCACGTCCGGGCCGGTCTGGCCGGAGAAGGTGTGCCTCACCTGGCCCTCCAGGTAGACCGTGGCAGGGGCGGAGGGTTCGCCGTCCCAGCGGACTATCAGGTCCTCGCCGCCGCGGGTCCTGCAGGTTATCCTGGGGCCGTGGACGTATCCGTTGCGGGCGGAGAGGAGGGCCGCGGCCGTGCAGCCGGTGCCGCAGGCCAGGGTCTCGTCCTCCACGCCCTTCTCGTAGGTGCGCACGGCTATGACGTCGTCGCCCATAATCTGGACGAAGTCGACGTTGGCGCCGGGGTGGAAGCTCACGTGGCGGCGGACCGCGCGTCCAATCTTGTGGACGTTCACGGCCTCCAGGTCGTTCACCCAGGTGACGGCGTGAGACACACCCGTGTTTATCCGGTGGTAGGTCTGGTTGAAGCCGTCCACCTCCACCATGGCCACCCCCTCGCCGCGCCCGGTGACGGGCAGGCTCACCCGGACCATGGAGTTCTGGACCTCGGCGTTGATGGTGCCGGCGTTGGTGTGGATGGACATCTGGGCTCCCGCTATGGAGAGCGTGTAGGCCAGGTGCGCGGCGCAGCGGGACGCGTTCCCGCACATGTCGGCCTCGGTGCCGTCGGCGTTGAAGAACCTGACCGCGAAGTCGACGTCGTCGGGCCCCGCCGCTATGTAGACCACGCCGTCGGCCCCTATGCCGAACTTGGGACGGGAGAGGAGCCTGGCCTTCCTGGCCAGATCGCCCTCGGGCACGTGCCCCTCCCAGTTGTCTATGATGACGAAGTCGTTGCCGTGCCCGCTGTATTTGTAGAAGCTCAGTTGTTCCATTGGTTTAAAAGGTTCCTCTCGGGGGTCCCCCGGCTTCCGGGGGCCCGGTGCGGCCCCGGGCCCTGGGGCCCGCGGCCTCCGGTTCCGGAAGCGGCGGATATGCCCGGCCCGCGCGGACCCTGGCTGGTCGCGGGGGCGCCCCCGGGGCCGGGGGCGCGGTACGGGGGATGGCCGCCCCGTCCGGGCGGAAGGCCGTGCGCCGCGCGGATCCCGCAGCCGGGGGGCCTGGAGGGTTCCGCGCGGGCCCAACGGCCCGGGGCCGCGCAATGAAGCTTGAGCGGCTTGCGCCCCGCGCCTTCGGGCGGAGGGGCGGGTTCCCCCGGACCCGATGGGGCCGGGGAGGGAAGGTCCCGCGGCCGGGCTGGCCGGGGAGGGAAGGTCCAGAGGCCGGGCGGGCCGGGGACCGGGTCCGGCGGCCGGGCATGGCCGGGAGGCGGCCGAGGCGCCCGGGCGCCGTGAGGGGGGGGCCCGGCCCGGCACGAGGTCCGGACGGGGGGTATGACAGGACGGCCGCGAGGCCGAAAGGACGGCCTCGCGGCCCGGTGAGGCGGGGCCGCAGGCCCGGGAGGGGCCGCGGCTCCCTTATTTGGCTGTATCCGGGCCGTCCGGGGACATGGCCCCGGGCCCGGAGGTTACGGGCGGGTGTCGGTCGGGGGAGGCCGGAGGTACCGGGGCCGCCGTCCCCGGCGGGGGAAGGCTGCCGGCCCGGAAGGGGAAGGCGCTCCGGAACGGCCATGCCGGCCTGTCGGCCGGCCGGCGTCACGTCCCGTGAAACTCGCGGGACGGTCGGGGAAGGAACGGCTTTTAGCCCCTGCGGAGGGGCTTCCGGCTGTCCGGAGGAGTCTCGCCGGTACGGACGGAGACGGGCGGCCCCGGGTCGCCCGGAAGGGCGCGGGCGGGGCCGCGGAAGGGGGCCGCGAAGGTCCGGCAGCCGCGCGGGGCCTGTCCCGCAGGTGCCGGAAGGCCGGGCCGGAGGACCCGGGCCGGCTCCCGCGGGCCGTCAATCAATGGAAGATTATACAGGATCTTCTCTAAATTTCAAACGGACTCGCCCCTCGCGAGGTCCTCGTAGCTCTCCCTGAGCCTCACGGTCCGCCAGCCGGTCCCCTCGGCCAGGACCTCGGCGGCCCGGGGGCGGGAGTTGTAGTTGGAGCTCATGGAGAAGCCGTAGGCGCCCGCCCCGAAGACCGCCACGAGATCGCCGGGCGAGAGCGGGGGGAGCGCCCTGTCCCTGGCCAGGAAGTCGCCGGACTCGCAGACAGGGCCCACGACCGACACTGCGGACAGCCCTGCCCCGGGGGCGGGCTCGGCGACTGGCCTGAGCTCGTGGTAGGCCCCGTAGAGGCTGGGGCGGATGAGATCGTTCATGGCGCCGTCAACGATCACGAAAGTCTTGGCCGGGGTCCTCTTTATATAGAGGACCCGGGCGAGCATCACGCAGGCGTTTCCCGAGACGGACCTGCCGGGCTCCAGGACCAGGGTGAGCCCCTCGATGCCGCCCGCGGCCCTGACGACCGCCGAGGCGTACTCGGAGGGGGCTGGCGGGGACTCGTCTCGGTAGGTGATGCCCAGGCCCCCGCCCACGTCCAGGTAGCGGAGCGAGGCCCCGGCGGCCCTTAGTTCCGCCACCAGCCCGGCGAGGACGGCCACCGCGTCCGAGAACGGGCCGGCGGAGGTGAGCTGGCTCCCTATGTGGCAGTCCAGGCCCACGAGGCTCAGTGACGGCATGGAGAGGGCCAGCCGGGCCATCTCCGGGGCCTCCCCCCAGGGGAACCCGAACTTCGACTCCTTCAGGCCCGTGGCCACGTAGGGGTGCGTGCCCGGATCCACGTCAGGGTTGACGCGCAGGGACACCGGGGCGACCGCGCCCCTCTGGGACGCCACCTGGGCCAGGAGCTCCATCTCGCCCCGCGACTCCAGGTTGAACATCATTATGCCCGCGTCCAGGGCCTCGGCCATCTCCCGGGCTGTCTTGCCCACACCGGAGAAGACCACCCTGGAGGCGGGGATGCCGGCCAGCCTCGTCCTGTAGAGCTCGCCACCGGAGACTATGTCGGCGCCCATGCCCAGGTCGGCCACCTTCCTGAGCAGCGCCAGGTTGGAGGCGGCCTTCACCGAGTAGCAGACCTGGACGGGGGTCTCCCCGAAGGCGTCCCTCAGCGACGTGAGGCCCGAGGCGAAGGCCGCCCCTGAATATATGAAGACCGGGGTCCCGGCCTCCCTGGCGACGGCCGAGACGGGGACGCCCTCGGCATGGAGCTCGCCGTTAACGTAAGAGAAGAAGTCCACCTTGGTCTCCTGGATGGTAGCCGGGGGGGTGCCCCGGGGGCGGGCGGAGGATGAGAAACGCGGGCTGAAGATGATGCCGGGACGGCCGGAGGCCCGGGCGGGCCCGGAAACGGGGAGGCCGGAGCCCCGGAAGGGCAGGAAAACTGGGAGTCCGGAGGCACGGAAGGGCCCGCGGACCGGGAGGCCGAGGACCGGGGAGACCACGGAGAGCAGAGTGCCGAAATCGGCAGGTCTCGGGAAGTCCGAGACCCTGAAACGACGGGGCACCGGGCTGACCCGATTCCAGCGGCCTAATTAAAAAAGTTTTCAGGAGCCCCGATACCGGAAACGCAACAACATGAAGCCGCGCTGCATGGCATGGCTTTCATTGACCAGGGTGCCGCCGGGCCGCATGATGGCGCAGGGAAAGGTCCCCCCCGCAAAGGTCCAGGAAGGACGCAGCCAGCGGAGAAAAGGCTGATTATAGCTCAAAACCCTCCTTATACCGTAAAAAATCGCGAGCCGACGGTTTCGGTCTCCAGGGTAGGCAGGGCGCTGGAATGGAGACTCAGGCACAGAGTTTGCGAAACGTCCGAGTACAAGTCTGCCAAATTAAGAACAAAGAGTGTTGCAACAATGTTTTTTATGTTATATAGACATAAAAAATAATTATAAGATTGAATTTGGGAAGCAAAGAACATTAAAGAAGTCAAAATCAGAGTATAAGATCCAGATTACATAGACTAATAGTAGTTCAGATAGCAAGAGAGCAGTATCCTGACAGATGGAAAATCAAAAACATCGAAGCCTGCTTGATAAGCCAGGAGGTGATCTCATAAAATCTTAACGATCATCGTCAAAGGCCGGTCAGTAGCCCGGACCTGACAGCCGCCAGTATCGGCCGCGAGCCTGTCCGATGACGCAGACATGCCATGCTGCGGCATGGCCTCGGGCAGCCGCAAGAAGCCAGGCGTCTTTCAGGGCAGCCGGCGGTCCCTCAGACCGACCGTGCATCGCCCCCTTTACGGCGGGGGCCAGGAAGGAGACACCATGAGACTCATGATCCAGCTTGCCGCCGCGGTCGCCGCGACCGCGCTCCTTCTCGGCGCGCTCTCCCAGACGGCCGCCGCCCAGGAGGCAGGCGCCAGCCCGTCCGAGCCCCCCCCTGCCGCCGCCGCAGACGCCCAGGCCGCACCCGCCGTCACCCCTGATGCCGGGAGCCCCCCCGCCGGGACACCGGACGCGGGGAGCCCCCCCGCCGGGACACCGGACGCGGGAAGCCCCCCGGTCGGGACCGCAGACGCCGGGAGCCCTCCGGCAGGAACCCCGGACAGAGGCAAGTCCCATGTATGGTGGGCCAAAACCTACGGAGGCACTGGATTCGACCAGTTCGACAGCGTGTCTGCCACCTCTGACGGTGGCCTGATAGCCGCAGGAAGAAGCAGCTCCTCTGACGGCGACGCGGAGGGCAACCGCGGGCTCACGGACGCGTGGATTCTGAAGCTGGACAAGGACGGTGCCGTGCAGTGGAAGAGGTCCCTGGGCGGCTCCGGCGTGGACTGGGCCGGGGCGGTCCGGGAGGTCCCTTTCGGGGGCTATCTCGTGGCCGGCGGGACAACGATTACTGACGGCGACTTCGAGGGCGAGGGGGACGACGACGGGAACCTGAAAGCCTGGGCGGCCAGCCTGGACGAGGGCGGGAATACCCGGTGGGTGAAGATCCTCCTGCCAGGGAAGGCATGGGCGGCCGCAGACATGACGGTGCAGTCCGGGGAAGGGATCATCGTGACCGGCTCGGCCAGGGTGGCCCCAGGCGGCGACGACTGCGGGACGGGCCAGGGCGGAACCATCATGCGCTCGGTCCGGATAAGCCAGGACGGCGAAGTGAGCGAGGCCGGCTGCCGCCGGCTCGACCCCGGCCCGGAATGGCCTGCCGTGACCTCCGGCATTGACGGGAAGAGCTACGTGGGCTGGGTGGCCTACATGCTCGACAGCCCCAACATGGACGAGAAGGCCAGCATCGAGGCTGCAGGGCCGGACGGGAAGCTTCTGTGGACTCTCCCGCTGGAAGGCCCGGATAACCGGGGGAGCATGGTGCCCGCGGGCCTGACGGCGGCTTCCGACGGGTTGCTCGCGACCGGATCGTTCCTGCTTGTTGGCCCGCAGGCGAGACTGATGTTCCCCTGGCTCTCCCTGATCGGGCCTGACGGGAAGCCCCGCTGGGACGCTATCCTGGGCGAGCTGCCCCAGGGCAGGCTCAACAGGGCGACCGAGGCGCCGGGCAGCCTCTTCGCGGCCGGAGGCACCCGCCGCGGCGGGGATATGGACGAGGGCACCGTGAACCTGCTGGCGGTGGCTGTGGATTCCGGAACCGGCAAGGTCATCTGGAGCGCCAGCCTGGGCGGATCCGGCGACGACCTGGCGGAGTCCGTCACGACGCTCATGGACGGGGGCCTGGTGGCTGCCGGCAGAACCGACTCTACCGACTGGGATCTGGCGGAGAGGGGCAAGGATGCCGAAAGCGGTCCCGCAGAGAACGACGAGAAGCCCGCAGACACCGACGGGTGGATAGTGAAGTTCAGGCCTTAGCCGCGGGACAGGGCTCTGCGGGGAGAGAGGCTGCGGCCTCCCCCCGCCAGCCCAGAAGAACTGGAGCCGGAAAGAGCTGCCGATCGTGACCGTGCCGGCATCTGCAGGGGAGAGAGCGACAGAGCGGCCAGTCAGTTCATGATCGTTCACTGGGCAAATCCCTGATTCGACGGCGTCCGGGGCAACGGCACGAATCCGGTCAGATCCTGACAGCCCAACGTTCCTGACAGCGCCACGCGTTGCAAATAGCGACATGGACCGAAAGAGTCGTGAAAGTTCCGCAGGATGCCCCGGCGAATGCCGCTGCCCCGGCCAGGCGACAGGCATGGCAAGGACGGAAGCAGCTGATGGCGAAGGTTCATAGAGACTTGCAGGCTGACAAGGAACCATGCTGAGAGACTGCAGGCCGCGACTGGCAGCAGGCCGGGGAAGGTCAATTCACAGGATGGACATCAGGAACCTTTTGGAGAGCTTGAGCTTCGAGGACATGGGGGGCGGGGTCTTTCGCAAGACTTATCCTGTGTCCGGCTGCGATCTCCGGGCAGACCTGAAGGCCTGCACCCTTATCTACCCGGAGTCGCGCGGCATGGCAGTAAACGACCGACAGGTCTGCAGTTTCAGGGCAAACGAGAACCTGACAGTCTTTGACTGCGTCCACCGGCTCCTGACCATCGGCTACATGCCGTCGGAAATCATTCTTTAGCCCAGATGGAAAATTGGGCACAGGACGAGCGGCGCCTGCGCCGACATAATGGTGAAGGACGGTCGCGGCAACCCTTTCATAATCATCGAGTGCAAGACTTACGGGGACGAGTTCGAGCGCGAGTGGAAGAAGATGTTTCTGGACGGAGGTCAGCTTTTCAGCTATTTCCAGCAGGCCAGGTCTGCATGCTTCCTCTGCCTGTTCGCGTCCGACGTCACAGAAGGGAAGCGGGTTTACAGGAGCCACATAATAAGCGTAAAAGACAATGCTGAATACCTCAAACCATTGAAGGACCCGAAAACGTTTGTCAAGGCGACTGACGTGGGAGGGCTCTTTTCGGCGTGGCGTGACACCTACGGACTGGAATACGAGACTCGTGGCCTGTTCGAGGAGGGAGCAGGCACGTCCGGGCTAGGAACTCGCAGAAGGAAGACTGCCGACCTGAACGACATGACGCGCAAGGAGATACAGGGTCTCTACCACGCTTTCGCGACAATACTGCGGCAGCACAACGTGTCAGCGAGGGAGAACGCGTTCGACAGGCTCGTGAACCTGTTTCTTGCGAAGATCGCCGACGAGACGCTCAATCCGGAAGACCTGGAGTTCTGCTGGAAAGGTACTGCGTTCGACGACTTCTACCGCCTTCTTGACAGGCTCCAGAGGCTTTACCGCGACGGCATTCGGTTGTTCATGGACGAGGAAATCGTGTCCGTCGACAGAGCCAGTATGGAGAGCGCCTTCAGGATGTGGAAAACTGACCCGTACGCAACGCGTAAAACAATTCTGAGACATTTTTGCGAGATGAAGTTTCACAGCGACTCCGACTTCGCTTTCATCGACGTGCATAACGAGAGACTGTTCATCCAGAACTCGCGCATTCTTGTGAAGATCGTTCTCATGCTCCAGGACATGAAGATCAGGGCCGGAGAGCCGAACCAGCTTCTGGGCGACCTCTTTGAGGGATTTCTCGACGGCGGAGTGAGGCAGAGCGAGGGACAGTACTTCACCCCGATGCCCATAGCGCGGTTCCTCGTGTCATCGCTCCCGATAGGTGAACTCGTGATGGAAGGAAAAATTTCCCGCATGGTTGACTATGCCTGCGGACCCGGTCATTTCTTAAACGAGTACGCGCAACATCTCGCAAGCTTCGCTCCTGCGACAAGGCTTCCTGAGTTCCGTTCCGCCGTCACGGGCACAGAAAAGGAATACCGTCTCTCCAAGGCGGCCAAAGTTGCGGCCATCATGCTCGGTCACCCAGAGATAGGCATCGTGTGCTCAGACGCCCTGTCGCGCGGAGCAGCTGTGAAGGACGGGACATTCGACGTTCTCGTGTGAACCCTCCCTACAGCGTGAAAGGATTCCTCGAGACCCTGACTTCTGCCGATCGAGAGGCATTTTCCGTCACTGAAGGCCTTGACGCCAACGGCATCGTTTCCAGCAGTTCCATAGAGGCGTTCTTCGTCGAGCGGGCCCGTCAGCTTCTGGCGCCTGGCGGCGTCGCGGCAGTCATCCTCCCGTCCTCAATCCTGTCGGCTGGGGGGGCCTCCTACGTTCGCGCCAGGGAGATTATCCTCAAGGATTTCGACACGGTGGCTGTCTGCGAGCTCGGGACAGGAACCTTCGCAAAGACCAAGATGCATACGGCGGCGCTCTTCCTGAGACGCAGGGCCGGGGGACCGTCTCCGGCCGAGCACTACGGGAACAGAATCGACTCCTGGTTCGCGGGCGACTTCAGCCAGGACAACGTGTTCGGCGACTCGGAGCTTCTTGACGAGTACTGCGTCCACGTTGGACCCGATACGAAAAAATACCGGAACTTTCTAATCTCAGGTCCAGGCTCTGCAGAAAACGTTACAGAAATTTTCTGGGCGTATCGAGAAAATTTCGAACGGTCTCCGGAAACGAGGCTCTTGAGGAACAGGAAATCATTCGGGAAGCTTGACGCGGAAAGGCGCGACGGGCTGGTAGACATCGCCTTCGGCGGGTACGTGCGCAGAATCGAGCGGGAAAAGATGTACTACTTCATTCTCGCGCACGTAAACCCGCAACCCGTGGTGGTCGTGAAGTGTCCTCATGAACTGGCCGACAGCAAAAAATTTCTGGGATACGAGTGGAGCGCGGCCAGGGGAAGCGAGGGCATCAGGTACCTCGGTGCAAAATCTGGCGGGGAGGACGGCCGTCCTGGCCAGGGCGGCACAGGCTACCGTTCTCCGGACCCGGACGGCGCGGGCGACGTCATAGTGACGCCGCTGTTCAACCCGGCGGATCTGGAAGACCCGGACAGGATAAACTCCATCATCCGCGCCAACTTCGGAGGCAAGGGCACGGGGAAGTCCGAGCACGTCGTGCTCAGGAGGCTGGTTGACATGCTCGACTTCACCGGACCGTGGGGGGAGAAGGCCATCTTCCTCTGCGGCGGGGAAGAACGGCCCCGCTCCGGGAGACATCCGCTCGCGGCTCTGGGGGACGTGTGCCGCCGCGACCAGGTCCCCGCCAGGGGTTTAGGCCTCCCGTATGTCGGGATCAACGACATCGGCCTGGACGGGACCATCTCGGGGGCCGTCCTGACCAGGGAAGTGTCTCCCGAGACCAGGTCGTACCTTTTCTCCGAACGGCACGTTCTCTGCCCCAGGATGCTCGACAGCTGGAACAGGGTCTCGGTGCCCGGCTTCACAGGGAGGTGCTCGAGGCTCCTGCTTCCTGTGGAGGTAGGTGACCGGGCCGGGAGGCACTACGTGCTGCAGTTCCTCCGCGATCCGGACACCGTCGCCAGTCTGAGGGACGCCAGGGTGGGTACCAGGTCGCCATTGGCAGATTTCGGAAGGCTCATGAAGTTCATGATCCCCCTTCCCCCCCTTGCCGAGCAGAAGGCGCTGGCGGACGACTGCGCTCACCTGGACAGGGAGCTGGCCCGGGCCCGCGAGGCAGCGAGCGTCGCGGAAGAGGAGAGGGAGCTTGCCCTCCAGGTTCTGGGAAGCCGGGACGGAGCCTCTGCACAATGGAGCCTCGGCGACGCCGGCTCGTTTGCCCTGTCGGTCGGCAGGAGGGTCATCTTGAGGGATCTTGACACCGGAGGCGGGGTGCCGCTCTACAGCGCAAACGTGCATGAGCCCGCTGGCTTCATGAAAGAGAGGCCTGAGGACGATTTCGGCTCGCCCTCGGTCCTGTGGGGCCTGGACGGAGGCTGGAAGGTGGCCTACGTACCGTCGGGCGTTGAGTTCCATCCGACCGATCACTGCGGGGTGGCGCGGGTCAGAACTCCGGAAGTGGAGCCGCGGTGTCTCGCCTGGGCGCTGGAGCAGGCAGGTGCCGCGCGAGGATTTTCCCGTCAGACGAGGGCGTCACTGGAACGGGTCAAGAGGCTCAACGTACGCCTCCCGCCCATCGAGAAACAGCGGGAGACTGCCGCCAAGGCCAAAAAGCTCGACAGCCGGATTGAATCCCTGAAACAGGTCATCCGAGACATGGAGGACGGCAGACAAAAGCTGCTGAGAAAGTATCTGGACTGATATTTGAAAACTTCATCCAGCTAGCAAATTAAAAATACAACAATTTAAAATATATTATTATTCAATCTGCAATAGCACATGCGCTATAAGTAATATAATATACTTATCGTAATATAATAATTTCATGAAATGTCATCATCATTGAAAATATCAACTGACAAAAAACTCTCAATAGGAGCAGATGGATGCTTGGAGATTAAATAGAAGATTTTAAAATTAATTATTCAATCAGGATGTCAGTTTCCATCAAGACAACGTAAACAAGCTGGTAATTTCTATATTATTTTTCTTGCAACAATTTAATTGAAACGATAAACCTCAGACTGAGTGCAGACGAAGAAAGACGAAATAGTTATCGCCACCAAACAGACGAATGAGACATGTTGTCAATGAGCCAGCCAGGAAGGCATAAAGGCATGAAGTCAGGAAGCCGGGTTGCCGGGAAGCCGGAATGTCAAGAAGGCGGGGATGCCAAGACGCCGGGAAGCCGGGATGCCGAGACGCCGGGATGCCGAGACGCCGGGATGCCGAGACGCCGGGATGCCGAGACGCCGGGATGCCGAGACGCCGGGATGCCGA
>JAISFP010000291.1 GCA_031263525.1 Deltaproteobacteria bacterium
TGGCTTTCCAAGTTGGCCAAGTAGCATAAGCAAATGTTACGAATGGCTTCCCCAAGCCTTCGCTGTGAACAGATGCCTTATTAGGCATATCCCATATCCCTTAAGTTGGTGACATTGATAACCTAATCATATTTGGTAAGCATTCAGGTCAATTTCCATTATTTTTGAATAATAAAATTATGTGTGATAAAATTTATTTATTACCGTTTCACGTAAATATGAACGAACGGGGCGGTGAGCTGATGAAACCGCTTTAGCAACGGTAGCCTGCTCGCCCCTTATCCACTCATGATGTGCCTTCGGAAGAATGAGACGCAATTGATTGAGCTCGAGTTCAAGTTTCTTGTTAAGTCCCTGCGCCCCTCAGTCGTTCATATTTAAGTGAAAGGGTAATAATATTTTCTTTCTGATTAGGATCATTATTGTAATATCATCTAAAAAAAATTGTAACCGTTCATGAGCGCAAGGTTTTTATTACCCAGGCGGATAAATGTCAGCGAAAATGCGAATTAATCAACTAGTCTCCACGAATTCCAACGCGCATCCTTATCCAAAGTTAGGTGTTTATGCGCTATAACCTTAATAATTTTCGGATTGTGTATTCTCGTTGAGGAAGCCATTTAAGCAACTAAACCAGTATGTTTTAGCTAATTTATCACCTAAAAATGGATTAGTTGAAAAAAGTTAGCACAGAGATGAGAAAACTAAAATTCTGTATCTTTTGTCCATGGGAGCATAAACCTCACACTTTACACCGCCGACATTTATCCGCCCGGGTAATAATCCGGCCCTGCCCTCTGCACAGACAACAAGCGTTCTCCCCCCACAAGCACCTCAGCCCTCCAGGGCCTCCAGTCCTCCGTGCCTTTCAGTCACGTCTGATCTCCAGTGTGCCAGTTGTCCCGTAAGAAAGTGCCTCCGGCCTCTCAGTCTCCCCCCGTGAACGGATACACATATGTCAAGGTGATTCCTGGGATGACGAAGCCGCATGATCCGGAACCGGGTCATCAGGTCGGGTTCGTCAGTTCGGGTCGGCTCTGTTCGTCAGTGGCAGATCCGGACCGACAGGTCCTGTCCCTGGCTCACGGCACGAAGTTTCAGGTCCGGAACTTGGGCATGGACGGGACACCGGGAGCAGGGGGCCATTCTGAGCCTTGCGGCCCTGGCGGCACCAGAACGGCTCTTGCGTACACGGGCGCGGACGCGAATATCCTATAATGTTAAAGATCCCTTACGGGGGGCTCGCCCGCATCCTGTCATCTGAGTCGGGGTCCCGGCCCGTGCCCGTCTTCCGGGGCCGTTGCCGTTCCTGAGCCGGGGACCAGCCTCCGCCCGACTTCCGGGGTCGTTCCCGTACCTGGCCGAGGTCCTGCCCCGCAATCCGGCTTCCGGGCCTTTGCCGTTCCTGAGCCGAGGTCCTGGACCGCGCCCCGTCTTCCGGGGCCTTTCCAGCCCCCCGCCTGCCGCTCATGCCCGGAAGCCGGGCCGGTGAAAGACCAGCACATGCCGCCTTTCGACCATCGCTCCCTCGTCAGCCGTTTCAGGCGCTCCATGGAGAGAGCGGAAAGCATCTGGCCGGGTGGCCGGCACGTGCTGGGGCTCTCTGGGGGATGCGACTCCATGGCCCTGGCCGTACTCCTCCAGGATACCCTGCCACCCGGCCGGGTGATCTGCGCGGTCCTGGACCACGGGATCCGTGAGGGGTCTGCCGAGGAGGCCAGGGAGGTTACTGCCAGGGCCGAGAGGCTGGGTTTCCGCGCGGTGTCGGAACGGGCTGAGGTTCCGGAGGAGGCCTTGACACGGGGCAAGGGCCTGGAGGAGGCCGGGCGGGCCGCCAGGTACGCCTTCCTGGAGCGCGTCCGGAAGGAGCACGCTTGCCAGTCGGTGCTGACGGCTCACCACGCTGGCGACAACGCCGAGACCGTCGTCATGAAGCTCGTGCGCGGGGCCGGGCCCGGGGCGCTCATGGGCATACCCTTCCGGTCGGGGAGGGTGCTGAGGCCGCTACTGGGGTTCACGCGCCGGGAGCTCCGTGACTACCTGGAGTTCAGGGGCATGGACTGGATCGAGGACCCCTCCAACGCGGACGAGCTCTTCTCCCGCAACCGCATCAGGCACAGGGTCATGCCGGTGTTCACGGACATGAACCCCCGCTTCGTCGAGGCCGTGGCCCGGGGGTCCGAGCTGGCGGCTGGAGAGGAGGCCTTCTGGGAGGAGCGGCTGGGGCGGCTGGAGCTGGAGCTTGTGCGCCCCGCCGGCCCGAAGGTCTCCCGTCGTTCGACCTTGGCCAGCGGCAGGCCCGCCGCCCCAGCCTGCTGGACTGCGGGGAAGGGTGCCGGTTTCCGTCAGCCCGGAGGGGGGGGGACCGGGACGGGAGAGGAAAGGGGCGTCCTGGCCTCAGGTGAAGGGGGCCTTGCGACGGTCGGGGGAAGGGGCGTCCTGGCCTCTGGCGAAGGTGGCCTTGCGACGGGCGGGGAGTGGGGCGTCCTGGCCTCTGGCGAAGGTGGCCTGGTGACGGCGGGGGAAAGGGGCGATTCGGCATCAAGTGAAGGGGGCTTTGCGACGGCCGGGGAGAGGGGCGTCCTGGCATCTGGCGAAGGTGGCCTGGTGGCGCCGGTGGAAAGGGGCGATTCGGCCTTAAGTGAAGGGGGCCTTGTGACGGCTGGCGAGAGGGGCGTCCTGGCGTCTAGTGAAGGGGGCCTTGTGAAGGTCGGGGATAGGGGCGTCCTGGCCTCCGGCGAAGGCGGCCTGGTGACGCCGGGGGAAAGGGGCGTCCTGGCATTAAGTGGAGATGGTTTCGGGACGGCAGGGGATAGGGACGTCTCGGCCAAAGAGAGGAGGGGCCCCGGTGCGGCGGGGGAGAAGGACGGCCTGGCCCCGGGCGAAGGGGGCCTCGGTTCGGCAGGCGCTGGGGACTTCACGGAGGCGGGGGAGATGGCCGCCATGTCTGACGGAAAACGTGGCTGCGGGGCAGCCGCCGGGGGGGGCGTCCGGGTGGCAAGTGGGGGGGAATGTACAGATGTGCCTTCCGGATCCGCCCCTGACGCAGCCGGCCGTTCAGTCGTGCCGGGACTGCCTGCGGCGGGGGGGGGCGGCCCGGGGCTCCGGACCGGACCTCCGTCTCCCGCATCCGGGGACGGCGAAAGGGCCGCCCGGGGCACCTCCGAGCCCGCGTCCATGGAGACGGGCCCGTTTCTTGTGGATCTTGAGGGGTTCGCGCGGCTGCATCTGGCGGAGAGGCGGCGCCTTCTCGGGAGGCTCATCAGAAAGGTTCGGCTCCCCGGCCCGTCGGGGGGGGAGCCCTCGCAGTTCCGGAGCGTGGAGATGGCCCTGGAATTCCTGGAGGGGCCGGGCGGGGCGGGCAGGGACCTTCCCGGGGGCAGGAGGGTGGAGAGACGGGGGAACTCACTTTATGTTGGGCCCGCATCCCGCTATGTCCCATGAAGACGTGTGGGCTTCGCTGCGGCGTCCTTTCGGGGGGTCACGGGGGCGTAGCCGGGGGCCCCGCGGCCCGGTTTTTTTTTGGCCCCGGACAGGATTTCCCGGCGATCAGGGCTTGCATGCCGGACCGGGTTCTGATATAAAACTGAGGCTTAACGCCTTGGACCGCGAGCACCCGAGTACACTCGCCCTCCAGGCCCCTTTTTCCCCAGCCGGGCGCCCAGAGCCCGGCCTTTCCTTCCCTGGCAGACCCGGGGCCCCGCGGCGGGGCCCAGAAGGGTGCTAACGCCACGGCGAAGGGGTTTTTTTTCCCTGACGCAACCTGACCCCGGGGACCCAACAAAGCGATGCCCACCATCAACCAGCTCATCCGCAAGGGCCGCAAGGCCCAGCTGAAGAAGAACACGGTGCCGGCCCTGAAGCAGTGCCCGCAGAAACGCGGCGTCTGCATAAAGGTCTACACGGCCACCCCGAAGAAGCCGAACTCGGCCCTGAGGAAGGTGGCCCGCGTGCGCCTCTCGAACTCGATGGAGGTCACCTCCTACATCCCGGGCGAGGGCCACAACCTCCAGGAGCACTCCGTGGTGCTGATCCGCGGCGGCCGCGTGAAGGACCTGCCGGGCGTCCGCTACCACATCATCCGCGGGGTCCTGGACTCCATCGGCGTGGCCAAGCGCCGCCAGGGCCGCAGCAAGTACGGGGCCAAGCTCCCCAAGTAGAAGCCGGGCCCCGCCCGGGGCAGCTTCCGGGCGGCGCCCGGAAGCCCGGGGCGGGCCGGGCCAGGAGGATCGGAGACCATGCCGAGGCGCAGAGAGGTCACCAAGAGGGAGACTCTCCCGGATCCCAAGTACGGGAGCAAGCTGGTGGCCCGTTTCATCAACAACCTTCTGAGGCGGGGCAAGAAGAGCTGCGCCGAGCGCATCCTCTACGGGGCCTTCGGGCTCATCGCCGACCGCACCCACGACGACCCGGTGAAGGTCTTCGAGAAGGCCATGGACCAGGTGCGGCCCGCCCTGGAGGTCAAGAGCAAGAGGGTGGGCGGCTCCACCTACCAGGTGCCCGTCGAGATCCGCCCGGACCGCCGGACGGCGCTCTCCATCCGCTGGCTCATCAACTACGCCAAGAACCGGGGCGAGAAGGGCATGACCGCCAAGCTCGCCGCCGAGATCATGGACGCCTCCCAGGGGCGCGGAGCCTCCGTCAAGAAGAGGGAGGAGACTCACCGCATGGCCGACGCGAACAAGGCCTTCGCCCACTTCAGGTGGTAGTGCCGGCCTTCCCGTGCCGCCAGGCGCCCCGTCTTTCCGGACGCGCGGCGTCACCGGGCCTTTCCGGCCCCGCTGCGCCTGCCCTGTCCTGACCAACATGTCCGCAGCCCTCCGGGAGCCGCCTCCCGGAGGCAGTCCCGGCCGCTAGCGGCCCATACCCAGTCGCCCCCGACCGCTCCCGCCGCCAAGGCCGCCAAGGCCCGCCCGGGAACGGAGCCCGCGAGGCATCCCAGGTTACCACTTGTCCAAGACCGACCCCATAGACAGCACCCGCAACATCGGGATCATAGCCCACATCGACGCGGGGAAGACCACCACGACGGAGAGGATACTCTTCTACACCGGGGTCTCCCAGCGCATAGGGGAGGTGCACGACGGGAAGGCCGTCATGGACTGGATGGACCAGGAGCAGGAGCGGGGCATCACCATCACCTCCGCGGCCACCACGTGCTTCTGGCGGGGATGCCGGGTGAACATCATCGACACCCCCGGCCACGTGGACTTCACCATAGAGGTGGAGCGGAGCCTCAGGGTGCTGGACGGCGTGGTCGCCGTGTTCTGCGCCGTGGGCGGGGTGCAGCCCCAGTCCGAGACGGTCTGGAGGCAGTCCGACCGCTACGGGGTGCCCAGGCTGGCCTTCATCAACAAGATGGACCGCCAGGGCGCGGACCATGCCAGGTGCGTCTCCGAGATACGCGAGAGGCTCCTGGCCAAGCCCGTGCTCCTGCAGCTCCCCATAGGCCGCGAGGACAAGTTCGAGGGCGTGGTGGACCTTCTCGAGATGAAGGCCTACTACTACTCCCGCGACCCCCGCGAGCCCCAGTCGATACGCGAGGAGCAGGTCCCCGCCGCCATGCTGGACGAGGCCAGGGCCGCCCGCGCGGAGATGGTCGAGCTCCTGGCGGACGTGGACGACGCCCTCATAGAGGACTTCCTGGAGGGCCGCGAGCCCGACGCCGCGAGGCTCAGGGCCATCATCCGCCGCGGGACCCTCGAGCTCAAGTGCGTCCCGGTCCTCCTTGGCAGCGCCTTCAAGAACAAGGGCGTGCAGCCGCTCCTGGACGCCGTGGTCGACTACCTGCCCTCCCCGCGGGACATAAAGCCCGTGACCGGCGTGAACCCCAAGGGCGGGGAGGAGTCCAGGCCCGCCGACCCCGGCGCGCCCCTGTCGGCCCTGGCCTTCAAGCTGTGGAACGACCCCTACGCGGGGCATCTCACCTTCCTGCGCGTCTACTCGGGCACCGTCAGGACCGGCGACCAGGTGTACAACTCGGTCAAGGGCACCCGCGAGCGCGTGGGCAGGCTGCTCAAGATGCATGCCAACAAGCGCGAGGAGATCAAGGAGGCCGCCGCCGGCGACATCGTGGCCGCCGTGGGACTGAAGAACTCCTCCACCGGCGAGACCCTGTGCGCCGAGGGCGAGCCCATCGTCCTGGGCAACATGGTCATCCCCGAGCCGGTCATCCACTCCGCCGTCAACATCAAGAGCAAGGACGACCAGGACAAGCTCTCGGCGGCGCTCGCGAAGCTCGCGGCCGAGGACCCCTCCTTCAGGGTCCGCACCGATCCCGAGACCGGCGAGACCGTCATGAGCGGCATGGGCGAGCTCCACCTGGAGATCCTGGCCGAGAGGCTCCGCCGCGAGTTCAAGCTCCAGGTCTCGCTCGGCGCGCCCCAGGTCGCCTACCGCGAGACCATCACCAAGGCCGTGGAGGCCGAGGGCAGGCACATCAAGCAGACCGGCGGCCACGGACAGTACGCCGTGGTCGAGCTCCGCCTCGAGCCCCTCGCCCCCGGCTCCGGCCTCGTCTACGAGACCGCCGTCGTGGGCGGCACGGTCCCCAAGGAGTACCACAACTCCGTGGGCGAGGGCGTCATGGACGCCTGCCGCCGCGGGGGCGTCCGCGCCGGGTTCCCGGTGACCGACCTGAAGGTGACGCTCTTCGACGGCTCCTACCACGAGGTCGACTCGAGCGAGATGGCGTTCTCCACCGCGGGCTCGATAGGCCTGAAGGAGGGCCTGAAGAAGGGCGGCTCCGTCATCCTGGAGCCGGTCATGGACCTGGAGATCGTCACCCCCGAGGACTACACTGGGGAGGTCATCCGCGACGTGAGCTCCCGCCGCGGGCGCATCGTCTCGCAGGAGGCCAGGGGAAGGATCCAGGTCATCAAGGGGGAGGTCCCGCTGGCCAACATGTTCGGCTACTCGACCGAGCTCCGCGGCCGCACCCAGGGCCGCGCGGTCTTTTCCATGCAGTTCGGAAAATACCAGGAACTCCCCGAGGGGGCGGCCCAGGCGCTCGTTCAGGATAGGGAGAGGCAGAGAGACGCGAGGGGCGGCCCCGCCGCCGGGCGCGCCGCGCGCCGCTAAATCATCAGCCTTTTGCTTTGGAGGCAAACCAAATGGCCAAGAAGAAATTCGACCGCAACAAGCCGCACGTGAACGTCGGCACCATCGGCCACATCGATCACGGGAAAACCACGCTCACCGCCGCCATCACCCTGGTCCTGTCCAAGCACGGGGGCGCCAACTACGTCTCCTTCGACGAGATCGACAAGGCGCCGGAGGAGAAGGCCAGGGGCATCACCATCTCGACCGCCCACGTGGAGTACGAGACGGAGAAGCGCCACTACGCCCACGTCGACTGCCCCGGCCACGCCGACTACATCAAGAACATGATCACGGGCGCGGCCCAGATGGACGGCGCCATCCTGGTCGTGGGCGCGGACGACGGGGCCATGCCCCAGACCCGCGAGCACATCCTCCTGGCCCGCCAGGTGGGCGTCCCCTACATAGTGGTCTTCCTGAACAAGTGCGACATGGTGAACGACGACGAGCTCCTGGAGCTGGTCGAGCTCGAGCTCCGCGAGCTCCTGGACAAGAACGGCTTCCCCGGCGACAAGACCCCCATCGTCCGCGGGTCCGCCCTTAAGGCCCTGGAGTGCGGGTGCGGCTCCCGCGACTGCGACAAGTGCCGGCCCGTCCTGGAGCTCATGGACTCGGTCGACGACTTCATCCCCGAGCCCCTCCGCGACGTGGACAAGCCCTTCCTCATGAACGTGGAGGACGTGTTCTCGATCTCCGGCCGCGGCACCGTCGTCACCGGCCGCGTCGAGCGCGGCATCATCAAGGTCGGGGACGAGGTCGACATCCTGGGCCTCCGCAAGCCCCAGAAGACCGTCGTGACCGGCGTCGAGATGTTCCACAAGCTCCTGGACCAGGGCCAGGCCGGCGACAACCTGGGGCTTCTCCTCCGCGGCACCAAGCGCGACGAGGTCGAGCGCGGCCAGGTGGTGGCCAAGCCCGGCTCCATCGTGCCCCACACGAAGTTCAAGGCCGAGGTCATCATCCTCACCAAGGAGGACGGGGGCCGCCACACCCCCTTCTTCACCGGGTACCGCCCCCAGTTCTACTTCCGCACCACGGACGTGACCGGGGTCCTCACCCTCCCCGAGGGCGTGGAGATGGTGATGCCCGGCGACAACATCACCTGCAGCGTCTCTCTCATCACCCCCATCGCGATGGAGAAGGAGCTGCGCTTCGCCATCCGCGAGGGCGGCAAGACCGTGGGCCAGGGCGTCATCACCGACATCGTCGAGTAGCGGCGTCCGGGGTTCCCGCGCCCCCCGGGGCCGCGCGGGGCGCCGTCCGGGGCCTCCCCCGGATCCCCGCCCCGCAAGCGGCACGGCCCCGCCGGGCGCAGCCCCCGGCCCGTCCGGCGGCATCCCGAAGCCTTCCCTGCCGGAGGGCAGGGTTGCCCGCCCTGCCGAAAGGCCGGGCGAAGCCGGCCATGCCGAAGGCCGAAGCCGGCCATGCCGAAGCCCGAAGCGAGCCCCGCCGCGCCTCAGTGCCCGGCGCCGACCGTCCCGTGCCCCCAACCGTTTCCTCCCGCGCCTCCCGCGCCATTTCTGCGCCGGATGCGACGGCACCCCTCCCGAAGGGCCGCCAACAATGCCTAACAACCAGAAAATCCGCATCCGTCTCCGGGCCTACGACCACAAGCTCCTCGACCGCGCGACCCAGGAGATAGTGGACACCGCCAAGAGGACCGGGGCCAGGGTCGCGGGTCCGGTGCCGCTCCCCACCTCCATCCAGCGCACCTGCGTGCTCCGCTCGCCCCACGTGGACAAGAAGAGCCGCGAGCACTTCGAGGTGAGGACCCACAAGAGGCTCCTGGACATCCTGGAGCCCACCCAGCAGACCGTGGACGCGCTCATGAAGTTTGACCTGTCCGCCGGCGTTGACGTGGAGCTGAAGCTGTAGACTGCCCGCTTCAGGATGCGCAAGGAGGCCATATGACGATATCAAGGAGGGCGCGACTCGTCCCCGCGGCAAGCTGCCGGGGCTTCCTCGCGCAAGACAGATGAAAGGTCTCATAGGCAAGAAGCTGGGCATGACCCGGCTGTTCCTGGACGGCGGTCGATGCGTGCCCGTCACGGCGGTTCTTGCCGCCGCGAACGTCGTGGTCCAGGTGAAGACGCCCGAGAAGGACGGCTACTCCGCCGTGCAGCTGGGCTTCGGCGCAAGGCGGCACGGCACCAGGCCCGAGCGCGGCCACGCCGCCAGGCACGGCAACCCGTACCCGGTCACTGACGCCTCCGGCCGCGAGAAGGGCGACGCCGACGGAGCCATGGCCTTCAAGATCATCAGGGAGTTCGGGATAGCCGACGGCATGACCCCCGTTCCCGGCGAGGAGGTGCCCATCGGCATCTTCGCGCCCGGCGAGAAGCTCTCTGTGACCGGAACCTCCAAGGGCCGCGGCTACTCCGGCGTCATGAAGCGTCACGGCTTCGGCGGCGGCAGGGCCACCCACGGGTGCCTGACCCCCCGTTCCGGCGGCTCCATCGGCTCCGCGGCCGACCCCTCCAGGGTCGTGCCGGGCCGCAAGATGGCCGGCCAGTACGGGAACGTGCAGGTCACCACCCGCAACCTGGAGGTGGTGGACGTCCGGCCCGACTACGGGGTCATCCTGGTGAAGGGCGCCGTGCCCGGCCCCAACGGCGGGCTGGTCCTCCTCAAGAAGAGCACGGTCCTGCCCCGCAGGCCCCGCGCCGGGACCGCCCCGGCGGCGGCCTCCTAGCGGGGGCCCCGCCTGGACTTCCGGCCTCCGCCCGCCCGGCCCGCCAAGACTTCCGTCAGGCCGCCCCGGCCTCCGGACGACAGGCTTCCCGGCTCCCATGCCTCCGGGCACAGCGCCCGTCCCGAGCCGCCGGATTCCGGTCCGCGGCCCCTTTCCGGAGCCCCGTCCGCCCCCGGGCGCCGCCGGCTCCCCCTTCCCCGAAGCATCCCGGACTGCCGGGACTTCCCCTCCCTGGCCTAAAGAGTCCCCCGCGCCGGGCCCCGGCCCGCGGCGGACCGCCGCAACGGTGAACAACGCTATGACCGCAGTAGACGTGATAAACCTCCAGAGGGAGCCGGTGAGGAAGGTGGAGCTCCCGGACTCCATCTACCGGGCGGAGGTGAAGGCCCACATAGTCCACGAGATCGTGCGGGCCCAGCTGAACTCCCGACGCTCCGGGACGGCCGACACCAAGACCCGCGGCGACGTTGCCTTCTCCACCCGCAAGCCCTACCGCCAGAAGAAGACCGGACGGGCCAGGATGGGGACCAGGCGCTCGCCCCTCTTGAAGAAGGGCGGCACGATCTTCGGGCCCCACCCCCGCGACTACGGGTTCAGGCCCCCCGCCGAGGTGAGGCGCATAGCCCTCCGGAGCGTCCTCTCCGACAAGCTCGCGGCCGGGGTGCTGGAGATCCTGGACGAGTTCCCGGTCCCGGAGATCAGGACCAGGGACGTCTACGCGGCGCTGGCCCCCTGGGAGGACGTGCCGAAGATCATCTTCGTGACCCCCGGCGAGGACGTGAACCTGGAGCTCAGCGTCAGGAACATCCCCTACGTCAAGGTCCTGAGGGCCGCCGGGCTCAACTGCTACGACCTTCTGTACTACGAGCACGTGGTGCTCCTGGAGGGGGCCCTCCCCCTCATCGAGGAGAGGCTTCTCAAGAGATGAGTACCAGCAGGCTTAACATCATCCGGCGCAGGCTGGTGAGCGAGAAGAGCGGCGACTCCGCCGCCGAGGACGCGGCGAAGGGCCGTTTCCTGTACGTCTTCGAGGTCGACATCCGCGCCAACAAGATCGAGATCAGGAAGGCTTTCCAGGAGGCTTTCGACATCACCCACCGCGACATACTGGGCCTGCGGACCCTCATCAGGCACGGCAAGCCCAAGAGGCGCGGCCGCTTCAGGAAGGGCTGGAGGCCGGACCGCAAGGTGGCCTACCTGTCCGTGAAGGGCGAGATAAAGACGCTCCAGTCGGCGTAGGGCCTCCGGGGTCCCGAGGAAGATTGCCATGGCTATCAGGGAAGTGAAGCCCACCTCCCCGGGGAGGAGGGCCCAGTCCTACCCCTCCTTCGAGGAGATCACCAAGAAGAAGCCCGAGAAGGCGCTCACGCGGCCCCTGCCCTCCACCGGGGGCAGGAACAACCTCGGACGCATCACCTGCCGGCACCGCGGCGGCGGCCACAAGAGGATGTACCGGGTGGTGGACTTCCGGCGCGCCAAGCTGGACGTCCCGGCGAAGGTGAACGCGATAGAGTACGACCCCAACCGCGGTGCGAGGATAGCCCTCCTCTTCTACGCGGACGGGGAGAAGCGCTACATCATCGCGCCCCAGGGCCTGAAGCCCGGCGACACGGTGCTCTCGGGCGACGGGGCTGACATCCGCCCCGGCAACTCGCTCCCCCTGAAGCTCATCCCCCTGGGCACGCTCATCCACAACATCGAGCTGAAGCCCGGCAAGGGCGGCCAGATGGCCAGGGGCGCGGGCTGCGCGGCCCAGCTCATGGCCAAGGAGGGCGCCTACTGCCTGGTGAAGCTCCCCTCCGGCGAGATGAGGCGCGTGCTCTCGGTCTGCAGGGCAACGGTGGGCCAGGTCGGGAACCACGACCACAACTCGGTGTCCCTGGGCAAGGCCGGCCGCTCCCGCTGGCTCGGCCGCAGGCCCCACGTCCGCGGCGTCGCCATGAACCCCGTCGACCACCCCCTGGGCGGCGGCGAGGGCAAGAGCTCCGGCGGCCGGCACCCGGTCACCCCCTGGGGCAAGCCCACCAAGGGCGCCAAGACCAGGAAGAAGAACAAGCCCTCCAACCGCTTCATCGTCAAGCGCCGCGGCTCCAAGTAGCGGGCCGCCCTGCCCCGACCGGGCGGGCGCCTCCGCCTCCTGCCCGGCCCGGGGGCCTTTCAGCCTCCGCCTCGACCGGGCGAGCCGCTCGGCCTTCCCCGCGTCCGTGCGGGCGACCCCGCCTCCCCCCGCGACCGTGCGGGCGACTTGGCCTTCCCTCGCCCGGCGGGCCTGTCGGCCCCCGCCGCCACTTCCCGCAAGGAACCAGCAGATGCCACGCAGCGTGAAAAAGGGCCCCTTCGTGGACGCCCACCTCATGAGCAAGACCATGGCCGCGGCCGACGCCAACGACCGCAGGGTCATCAAGACCTGGTCGCGGCGCTCCACCGTGCTCCCCGAGATGGTGGGGCTCACCTTCGCGGTCCACAACGGCAGGAAGTTCCTGCCCGTGTTCGTGACCGAGAACATGGTGGGTCACAAGCTGGGCGAGTTCTCGCCCACCCGCACCTTCCACGGCCACGCGGCCGACAAGAAGGTGAAGAAGGTCGCCCGCAAGTAGCCTCCCGTACGCCGGGCCGTCCGCGGCGGGTCCCCCGCCGCCGCCGGAAGCCCGTCCGGGGACGCATCCCCTCCGGGGGACGGCCCGCCGGCCCGTCCCGTTTCCGCCATCGACCATGCCGTCCCGGCCTCGGCGCAACCGTCCGAGCCGGATCAGGATCCGAGACCATGAAGCACGCTACGAAGACGAAGCTTCCCAAGAAGGAAAAGATTGCCCTGCAGAAGGAGCGCCGCAAGCGCTTCTTCTACGCCATCGGCAAGTACCTGAAGTGCCCGGCTTCCAAGGCCATCGTCAGGGCCCGGACCCTGAGAGGCCTCCCGGTCGAGCTGGCGCAGGCGCTCCTCGACCGCTCCCCCACCAACTCCGCCCGGCTCATCGGCAAGGTACTGAAGTCCGCGACGTCCAACGCGCTCAACCACCGCAAGGTCCAGGAAAGGGTGGTCGAGGGCCTCTCCATAGAGTGGATTCAGGTGGGCCAGGCACCGGTGCTGAAGCGGCACCACCCGGTCTCCCACGGCACGGCCAAGAAGATCCTGAAGCGTTCCTGCCACATCGCCGTGCAGCTCCGCTACGACGAGCCCCCGGCGGGCGGCTTCCCCGACGGCAAGGGCAGCGTCCGCAGGCGCCTGGCCGACCCCACGGGCAGGGGCCTGCCGCCCGGGACGTCGGGCGCGGCCCGCTCCTCGCGGTCCGTCCAGGTCCGCTCCGCCGCGGACGAGTAGGGGAAGGTCCCGCCCGCTCCCGCGTGCGTCACCCGCCCCGCGGCCCCGGGTCTCCGGCCCGAACCGCCCGGCGGGCCCCGGCAGTATCCGTCCCCGGTTCGCCGGCACGGCGACTCCAGGCTCACGGCTTTCCGGTTCCGGCTTCCCGCCGACGTCCTCGTCCTTGTCTCAGCCTTCGTCTTCCGGGCGCCCCCCCGCGCCCCGGGCCGTCCCCCCCTTACAGGCGGAGGCCCGAAAGCTTCCCCCGCCCCGCACAGGGCGGGGCATTCACCGGGGCCTGACGGCTCCGGATCTGGGAGGGCATCTTGGGTCAGAAAACTCACCCCGTGGGCTTCCGGCTTGGGGTCATCAAGACCTGGGGCTCGCGCTGGTACGCGGGCCGGGACTACGGCCTCCAGGTCCTGGAGGACCGGAAGATCCGCGACTACCTCAAGAAGCGGCTGGAGGCCGCCTCCGTGTCGGCAATCGACATCGAGCGCTTCGGCAACAAGGTCAAGCTCACCATCAACACCGCCCGCCCCGGCATAGTGATAGGCCGCAAGGGGAGCGAGATCGAGGTTCTCCGCAAGGACCTGGTGAAGCTGGTGGACAAGATCTCGCGGCCCGTCCGCGAGCCCTCCGCAGCCTCGGTGGCCGCGGCCGCCGCCGCGCAGGACGAGGGGGCGCCCGCCCCGGCCCCCGCGAAGGTCCTGCACCGCGAGATCATGATCGACATCAAGGAGGTCCGGAAGCCCGAGATCTGCGCCCAGCTGGTGGCCGAGAACGTCGCCCAGCAGCTCCAGCGCCGGGTCGCCTTCCGCCGGGCCATGAAGAAGTGCATGTCGCTCGCCATGAAGTTCGGCGCCCAGGGGATCAAGATCCACTGCGCGGGCCGCCTGGGCGGGGCCGAGATGGCCCGCCGCGAGTGGTACCGCGAGGGCCGCGTGCCGCTCCACACCCTCCGCGCCGACGTGGACTACGGCTTCGCCGAGGACAAGACCACCTACGGAATCATCGGCGTGAAGGTCCACATCTTCAAGGGCGAGATCATGAAGGACGACCGCGCCGACTAGCTAGCGGTCGCCCTGCCGGCTGTCTGGCCCAAGCGTCGGCAGCCGGGCTTCAGGCCGCGCGGGCCTATCGTGTCCCGCAGCCCTTCGGAGCCCGAGGTCCTCCAGGCCCCAGCGTCCTGTCGGCCCTTCGGGCCCCGTGTCATTCCGGGCCCTCCTGGCCACCCGTCCTTCCGGGCCATCAGAGCCCCATGTCCTTCCGGGCCATCAGAGCCCCATGTCCTACCGGGCCTCCGGGCCCCCCGTCCTACCGGGCCTCCGGGCCCCACGTCTTTCCGGGCCCTCCTGGCCCCCGTCCTTCCGGGCCCTCCGGGCCCCAGTCCTTCCGGGCCCTTCAGCGGGGCCACGTTCCACCGGGCCCCGCGTCCTTCCGGCCCTCCGGGCCCCCGTCCTTCCGGGCCCTCCGGGCCCTTCATCGGGGCCACGTTCCACCGGGCCCCGCGGTCCTCCAGGCCCCTCAGGCCCGTCTTCGGGCCCCACCTCCTTCCAGGCCCCTCAGGCCCTTCTTCGGGCCCGGCGGGCCCTCCAGCCCTCGCGGGCGCCCCGCCGGGCAGCCCCCCGGGGCCCGGACTCCTCGTACAACCACAGAGGGAGCGGACAATGCTTTCCCCAAAGAGAACAAAGTTCAGGAAACAGCAGAAGGGCAGGCGCGGCGGGCAGGCCAAGGGCGGCAGCTCCCTTGACTTCGGTCGCTTCGGGCTCATGTCGCTGGGCCGCGGGTACATGACCGCGCAGCAGATAGAGTCCGGCCGCGTCGCCATCAACCGTCACGTGAAGCGCGGGGGCCAGCTCTGGGTCCGCATCTTCCCGGACAAGCCCGTCTGCAAGAAGCCCGCCGAGACCCGCATGGGCAAGGGCAAGGGCGCCCCGGAGGGCTGGGTGGCCGTCGTTAAGCCCGGCCGGCTCCTCTTCGAGATGGACGGCGTGAGCGAGGACGTCGCCCGCGAGGCCATGAGGCTGTGCTCCAACAAGCTCCCGTTCGGGTGCCGCTTCGTCGTCAGGGGGGAGATCCAGTGAAAGAGTCGTACAGGAACAGGGCCGACCACCTGGAGAACCTGCGCCGGATGGGGCCCGACCAGCTCCAGGCCGAGCTCGAGTCGCTCGAGAAGGCCGCGCTCGACAGCCGCATGGAAGCGGGCAGTGCCGTCGAGACGAACATCAAGGCGCTCAAGATGCGCCGCCGCGAGATCGCCCGGATGAAGACCGTGATCAGGGAGAAGGAGATCGAGGCCGAGGCCGAGGCGGAGAGCACGGACGGACAGGCGCAGGACGCCGGGAACAGCCCGGGGGGGGAGGGGTAGAACGTGGAAGCAGAGGAAAGACGCCCTAACCAGACGCTGACAGGGGTGGTGGTGTCCGACAAGATGGACAAGACCGTTGTGGTGCTCGTGAACCGCCTGGTCAAGCACCCCGTCTACAAGAAGTACATCCGCCGCAGGGCCAAGTTCATGGCCCACGACGAGAAGAACGTCGCCCACATGGGCGACACGGTCGAGATCATCCAGTCGCGGCCCCTTTCCAGGCTCAAGCGCTGGAGGCTCATCAAGGTCATTGCGACCCAGGCCTGAGGCGCCAGGCGCCGCCATCGAGGGCGCCCCGGGAGATTCGAGATATGATACAGCCGGAAACCAGACTTAGCGTGGCCGACAACTCCGGGGCCAAGGAAGTCTCCTGCATCAAGGTCCTGGGCGGGTCGAAGCGCCGCTACGCCTCTTTGGGCGACATCATCGTCGTCTCGATCAAGGAGGCCATACCCGGCTCCAAGGTCAAGAAGGGGGACGTCGCCAAGGCCGTCATCGTCCGCACCGTCAAGGAGGTGGGGCGCGTGGACGGCTCCTACATCAAGTTCGACGACAACTCAGCGGTCCTCATCAACAAGGACCGCGAGCCCGTCGGCACCCGCATCTTCGGGCCGGTGGCCCGCGAGCTCCGGGCGAGGCGCTTCACGAAGATCGTCTCCCTCGCCCCCGAGGTCATCTAGGAGGTCCCCAATGGCAGCGAAGAACAGGGCCGCTAGGAGCAGGCACAAGGCCGAGGTGATGCGCTCGAGGCGCATCCCCTGCCCGTACATCAAGGGCGACATCGTCTCGGTGCACACTGGCAAGGAGCTGAAGGCGGTGGGCGAGTTCCTCGCGTACGACGCCAAGAAGAACCGGGTGTTCCTGCTTGGCCGCATGCTGGTCAAGCACTTCGTCAAGGCCGACCCCAACAACAACAAGGCCGGCGGCGAGGTCCACACCGAGCTGAGCATCCACGTCTCGAACACCGCGCTGAACTGCCCCCACTGCTCCAAGCCCACCCGCCTCGTCCGCAGGGAGACGTGGTCGGCGGGGGACGAGAGGAACGCCGCCGGCATGCGCTGGGACTGGCAGTGCAGGGAGTGCGGGGAGTCCGTCCCGCGCAACCCGAAGAAGGACTAGCGGCGCCGCCCGCCCGGCAAGGGCCCGCCCCGCGCCCGCGGGGGCAGGCCATATACCTTCCGCATCCCCGGCCTGGGCCCCCCACGGCCGCGCCGGAGAAGGCGGACCCCAGAGGAAAGACAGAAGATGCCACGCCTCCTGGACTTCTACCGTGAGCAGGTCGTGCCGAAGCTCACCAAGGAGTTTAAGTACACCAACGTCAACCAGGTCCCCCGCCTGGTGAAGGTGACCCTGAACATGGGCCTCGGCAAGGAGATGAAGGACAGCCCCAAGATCCTCGACTCCGCCCAGGCCGAGCTCACGGCCATGACCGGCCAGAAGGCCGTCATCACCCGCGCCCGGAAGAACATAGCGGCCTTCAAGCTCCGCGAGGGCATGGCCATAGGGGCCACGGTGACCCTGCGCCGGGGCAGGATGCACTACTTCCTGGACAAGCTCCTGAACATCGTGCTCCCCAGGGTGCGCGACTTCAGGGGCGTGAGCCCGAAGGCCTTCGACGGTCGCGGGAACTACACCCTGGGCCTCAAGGAGCACATCATCTTCCCCGAGATAGACTACGACAAGATCGACAAGGTGAAGGGGCTCAACATCACCATAGTCACCACGGCCAAGACCGACGAGGAGGCCCGCTTCCTCCTGGCCGAGCTCGGCATGCCCTTCCGCAAGGGCGCCGCCCAGCACTGATCCCCACGGGGGATCTCAAGGAGCCTACAGGAATGGCCAAGACCTCACTCATCGTCAAAGCCGCGCGGAAGGCCAAGTTCTCCTCCCGCGCCTACCACCGCTGCCCGGTGTGCGGACGGCCGCGCGCCTACCTGCGCCGCTACAA
>JAISFP010000475.1 GCA_031263525.1 Deltaproteobacteria bacterium
AATTTGCCTATCAGTCCAGGGGGGAAATGTCGGACAAACATCCAGTCATGGTATCTATTCGTTATGATTCGCTACTAAATTATGGAAGAAGATTCCGACATTTCATTAAACGGGTAATATCCTGCTGGCTGCAACAAATCATTCCCAAGTGGAATTGATATCCGAATCGAACGACAAGACTGGTTCATTGCCCCATTTATCCTGTCGCTTTGCACTTTTAACACAAAATATTGAAAACGATTACAGTAATACTAACATACTCTCTTATGCCTTCAGTTTCACGCTGTCCGTCTAATCGTCTGGCCAGCGACGTCACGACGCCTTCAGCCGTTTCATCGGACTACCTCATCGCGCCCCGTCCTATTCGATCGCGACGACTGCCTTATCGGAAATTTTCGTCGGCAAGATGCCCGGGAGCCCGCCCGGCATTCCTGAAGAAAATCATTCTGCATTTGCCTCTGGATTTGCATGTGAGATGTGTTTTGTGAACAAAAGATACATGAAAATCTTCTCAGTCCCGCCTTTCGCATGCCGCATCGTCCGGTGTCCCGCCTTCCGCAGGCTTCATCGTCCGGTTCCAGGTTTCCGGAGCCGTCCCCGCTCGCTCCTTTGCCGGAATGTCGCCACGAGCGATCCCGACGTGACACGGCAACGCGAGCCAACTCCGTTACACTGGCCGCTCCGGACACCTTACCCCGTTCTGCGGGATCCGGACTGCCATCCGGGGCGCTGCCAAAGCTCTGCCTCCGCCTGACTGACTGCGACCGCAGTGGTCCTCCCCTCTGCCGGCCTCATGGCGGTCCTGCGGCTCAACCCGCCGGCCTTCCCCCCAGACCCGGCTGAGCTCGGTGCGCCTTAACTGTTCAGGTGCCCCTCCTAAGGGAACTCTACAGGGAACTCTGCAGGGCGAGCTTCCCTGTAAAAATACCCGCACAGAAACTTATATCGCCCATATGGAGTATCCAAAGCTGACTTTTCAACTTCGAGGGTTCCTCATCAGGGGTCTCTTCCTCAAAAAAGGTTCTCAAAAGAGGGGCACCTGAACAGTTACGGTGCGCCAAGCGCATCGGTCGCCCCCGCAACAGCAACAGGACATGGAGCTTCACCAGTCCTCGGAGTCTCACCAGGGATCAGTCCCTCAGCCGGCCCTGGACCCGCCGCATGAGACAGATCCTCTGCCGGCATCGCGACAGCTTCAAGCCTTAGCCCTCACCCAGAGTCGTGAAGAGTCCACCAGGATCCGCCGCGTCTCAGCCTGCCTCACGGCCGCACCGGGAGACTGAGCTCGGCCCCGCCCAGGACCGGCGCAGGACTCCGCCGCCTCTGCCTGCCCCGCTGCCGCAGCTCAGAACGGCGGCTCGGCCGACCTCGCGGCCGAAACGTGATTCCGCCCCCGGTCGGGCCCGGACCCGCATCACGGCACGGTTCCCCTGTCTGTACAGGCACCTGAGACGGGCTCAGCGGCTCCGCGTGGCTCTCAGGTTCCCCGGCTCCCGCACGACCCGGATGCCAGTGTAGTAGTTCCGGTCCCTGGGCGCCATGAAGCCCCTGTAGGCCGAGCGGCAGCGCCAGTCGGGATCGGTCCATGAGCATCCCCTGACGCTCCGGGCCGAGCCCGAGGCCGGCCCGGCCGGGTCCAGGAAGGGGCTCGAGGAATAGTAGGCGTCCGAGAACCAGTCGGAGGTCCACTCGGCGACGTTCCCGTGGATGTCGAAAAGCCCGCGGCCCGTGGGCCTCATGGATCCCACGCTGCGGGTGGTGCCGCCCGAGTTGCCCAGGAACCAGCCGTACTGGACGAGGTCGGAGGGGACGTCGCCGAAGGAGAAGAACCCCTCCGAGCCCTCCCTGGCGGCATACTCCCACTCTGCCTCGGTGGGGAGGCGGTAACGGCCGCTCTCGCCCTCCATGGCGTCTAGCCTGGCGAGGAACTCCACCGCGTCCAGCCAGCTCACCTGCTCGACCGGCAGGTCAGGGCCATGGAAATGACTGGGGTTGAAGCCCATCACGGACTCCCACTGGGCCTGGGTCACCTCGTGGCGGGCGATGTGGAATGGCCTGGTCAGCGCCACCCTGTGGACCGGGCGCTCGTCGTCGTCCGAGCGGACCGTGGCGCCGGGCCTCTCCCCCATCATGAAGTTCCCCGGCTCGAACCGGACAAACTCCATGCCCAGGATGTTAGTGAACGACTGTTGCGCTTGAAGGGGCGCGGCCATCAGGAAAAGAGCAGCCGCAGCTGCCGCCGTCCGGAAAGGCATCATCTCACCTGGCCTCCCTGCAGGGGAGCCGCCGACTGTTTCCTCGCCTCCCTGGCGCAACGGACCCCTGCCCAGCCCGCGATGCCCTGCTGGCATGTGCGGACGGGCGGCAACGCGCCTCAGCCGTGCCGGCCCACGCGATCTCCCGCGTGGGGAGGCGGGACAGTCGTCATCAAGCCGCATTCTAGTCCGGCCGGATCCGAGACGCAACTATTCCCGGTCAATTTCATGAAATGTTCCCCGCGAGGTCGCAGGGGCGTTCCGACCGGGCTTCGCCGCCAGGCCTTCCTGCCACGCACGGCCGGTCCGGGCGACCTGGCCGGAACCGTGGCCCGGGGCACGAGCGAGTCACGGGAGAATTTTTCCCTTGTCCCCTGAAGCTCCGGCAGATCATAAGGTTCAGGCTCATGAGGATGTGCCGACGCCCAGCAAAAGTTAAGCCGTCCGACAGGACACAACTTTTCAGTTTGGCCGCCAAGAATCATTCAAAAAATTTTCTTAAATTTTGATAAAATTTTATAACAAATACTTGAAAATGTCAAATGAAACCAATTCAGAAATACAGACAAATAATAATTCTGCCGCACTGTTTCACTGGCCATTGCCGGAGCATGAGACGGACATGTCGCCGGCCAGCGACGAATCACGATCAGGGCATGCGGCAGGATCCGGCTGTCCGGCCATGACGGCAAAGCGGCATGGACGTCGCGCAGCGCCGCGGCATTAGGGACATCCGCGAGAGTGCCGGCGAGCCGGCCGAACGGGAAAGTCCCTCCAGGCACCGCTCTCGTGAACGGCATCTGTCTGTCCCGCCAATCCGGTCGCCCTCTCCTTCTTCCGTCTCCCGTCTCCCCATGCACCCTCCGTCTCCCCCCTTCCATGCCCCCTCCGTCGCCTCCCCTCCCCAGGCCTCCCCCGTCGCCTCCCCCCTGTCCTCACACGTCTCCCCGACTCCGGACCCCGCCTGCCCGGAATCCCCGGCTTCGCCCGACACGTCGCCTCTCCCGTCCAGCCGCCCTGGCAGGGAAGCCGTGCCTGCCCTCGCCGGCGACGAAGCGGCGGGCTCCGGCACAGGGCATGACCGTGCCTTGTCTATCCCCGCCAGCGCAGGAACTCCGGCGCCAGGTAGGTGAGTATCAGATCCGCGCCCGCCCTCCTGATGCCCAGGAGCGACTCCAGGGCGGCGGCCCTGTAGTCCAGGAGGCCGGCGTCACCGGCGGCGCGGAGCATCGCGAACTCGCCCGAGACCTGGTAGGCGGCGAGCGGCCTCCTTGTCAGGAGGCGTATCTCCCTGAGGACGTCCAGGTAGGGCCCGGCCGGCTTCACCATGATGATGTCCGCGCCCTCGGCCAGATCCAGCTCCGCCTCCAGGGAGGCCTCCCTGATGTTGCCGGGATCCATCTGGTAGCCCTTCCGGTCGCCCGCCTTAGGGGCTGACTGCGCCGCCTCCCTGAAGGGGCCGTAGAAGGCCGATGCGTACTTCACCGAGTAGCTCATGATAGGTATCCGCTCGAAGCCGGAACCGTCGAGCGCCTTCCGGACGGCCTGGACGCGGCCGTCCATCATGTCCGAGGGGGCCACCATGTCGGCCCCCGCCTCCGCGTGCGAGACCGCCTGGGCGGCAAGGAGCTCGAGTGTGGGATCGTTCAACACCCTGCCCTCCGGGGAGAGCACCCCGCAGTGGCCGTGGGAGGTGTACTCGCAAAGGCACACGTCGGTGGCGACCATGAGCTCGGGGGCCGCGTCCTTTATCGCCCTTATGGCCAGCTGCACCGGCCCCCCGGGGTCCGCCCCGGAGCTCCCGGCCTCGTCCTTGCTGTCCGGGATCCCGAAGAGTATGAGGGCCCTGCCCCCCTCGTCCCGGAACCCCCTCGCGAGCTCGGCCGCCCTGTCGGGGGAGAGGTGGAACTGCCCCGCGAGCGACCCTATGGGCCTCTTCACGTCCTTCCCCGGAACTATGAATATCGGGTATATGAGATCCTCGGGATCGACTCTGGTCTCGCGGAGCAGATCGCGAAGGACGGCGCTCTCGCGCAGGCGGCGGGGACGGTCCAGGGGGAAGGCCATTGGGAAACCTCGCTTGCCGACAGGGCGGCAGACGTGCGCCTGGCCGCGACCGGTCGAGTCCGCTTTCGGACGGATGGCCGGCAGGGCAGCCTGAAGGGCAGGGTTCCTGTGAGTCTGGGAGCAGGGCGGCAGAGTTCCGGGGAGCCGGAAGGGCCGGGGAGCCGGAAGGGCCGGGGCCCGGGGCCCGGGGCCGGGAGGCAGAAGTCCGGGGAGCCGGATGGGACGAGGGCCCGGGGCCGGGAGGCAGAAGTCCGGGGAGCCGGAAGAGCCGGGGGCCGGCCAGCGGATGGCCAGGGAGCCGGGCGGGCCAAGGGCCGGGGGCCGGCCAGCTGATGGCCAGGGGCCGGGAGGCAAGGGGCGGAGAGCCGGGCCGGCCGGGGGGCCGGCCCAAGTTTAACATTAAATCAATTTCTTCAATGATTTCGGGGGTTTAGCTTACAGAAAAAAATAATTTTCCCTTTTTCTGTTACCATTCAGGTACCCCCCAAGGGGGACTCAAC
>JAISFP010000476.1 GCA_031263525.1 Deltaproteobacteria bacterium
GGGCGCTCTGGTCACGGAGGCAACCTGTCCTGGGGCTGGAGGAAGGCCGTCCTGCACCAGGAATGATGAAGATCTTGGTCCTGCTGTAGGTTCCCCCGCTTTCGTCTGTGAACAGATACGAAGGAACTGGGGGGGCTTCAGGCGAAGCTGGAGAGGGGTGCCTGCCGGAAACCTGGCGGATGCCGAGGGTGGCGATGGAGCGGAGGGGGGCTTCAGACGAAGCTGGAGAGGGGGCAACCGAAAACCTGGCGGATGCCGAGGGTGGCGACGGAGTTGAGGGGAGCGTCAGTCAAAGCCGGCGAGGGAAGACGGAACCCTGGCGGATGCCGAGGGGGGCGATGGAGCGGAGGGGGGCCTTCAGGCGAAGCCGGAGATGGAAGACGGAACCATGGCGGATGCCGAGGGGGGCGAAGGAGCGGAGTGGCGTCAGGAGAAGCGGGGAAGGAGGGAAGGAGGACAGCAGAGCGGGGGGGAGGGGCGGAAGGAGCGGAGGGGGTAGGGCAGGGAAAGGGGGCAGAACTGGAACGGGGCGCGGCGGCGGCGTCCGGGCCGGAAGTGTCGGGCGTGCGGAAAGGCGGGCCCTAGGCCACCCGCCTGCGGCTCCGGGCCAGGGACTCGCAGAGCCTCACGGTGTCGAAGACGGTGCCGGCGTAGTAGTCGGCCTTCCAGTAGTCCTTCAGGGCCGGGGTGACCTGGGCGCCGCTGATGAAGATGGCGGGGGTGGAGGCGGGGCCGCGGAGGTCGATCAGGGCCGAGACGGTGTCCTCCAGGCTGTGGAAGCAGCTCGACAGCAGGACCGAGAGGCCGACGACGTCCGGCTGCCACTCGCGTACGCACTCGACGTAGCGGGAGGCGGGCACGTCCACGCCCAGGTCCTTCACCTCGAAGCCGTAGGCGGTCAGGAGGGCACCGGCTATGTTCTTGCCGAGGCTGTGGATCTCCCCGCGAACGGTGCCGATGACCACCCTGCCCTTGTAGTGGCCCCTCTCCCGCGCCTCTATGCGGGGGGCCACCAGCTTTATGACCCGGTTCATTATCTCGCCGGCCATGATGAGGCTGGCAATGAAGTACTCCCCGGAGTCGTAGAGCTCGCTTATCTCCATCATGGCCGCCTCGCAGGCGGCCAGGATGCACTTCGGGGGCATCTCCCGCTCGTTCAGGCTCCTCGCTATGTCCACCGAGGCCCCCACCTCAAGGGCTATGAGGGACTGGATGAGGTTCACGAGGCAGGTCTTCTCAGGGAGCATCTTATTAATCATCCCACACCCCGATCCTGGTGGTAAAGGAGATGTTCTGCATGGGCGTCATGAACCACCCTGTGCCCATGGGCTCGTCGGCGTACCCGTAGAACGTGTAGCGGATCATGAAGGAGGGCCGGTCCGGCTGGGTGCGGAGGAGGTCGGCCTGACGGTCCGAGAGGAAGCACGGCTCGAGCTTCAGCTGGGACTTCTTCACGAAGCCGTTGTCCTTGCCGGTGAAGAGGCTCGAGAGCGAACTCGCCTCCATCTCCGACTCCACGATGGGGCTCTTGGGGTCGTAGCGGAGGTAGGCCTTGTTCAGGAGGAAGGGCTCGCCGCGGTGGTAGACCAGCCGCTCCAGGCAGACCGTCATGTCGCCGGGCTCTATCTCAAGGGAGTCGGCCACCCTCTCCGTGGCCTCCACCATGCCCGCGTAGAGGATCTGGATCTCCACGGACTTGCGGTCCTCCAGCTTCTCCAGGAGCCCTCCCATGTTGAAGGCCGCCCTGGACCAGTCCGGCCCGCACACGAAGGTGCCGCTCCCGTGGACGCGGCGGAGGATGCCCTTCTCGGCCAGGACGTGGATGGCCTGGCGCACGGTCATCACGGCCACCCCGTACGTCTTGGAGATGGCCACCTCGGCGGGGATCCTGGACCCCTGGGGGAACTCGCCCTTGGAGATCTTCTCCTTGATGAGGGCGGCCAGCTGGACGTAGGCGGGGCCCTTGAAGGCGCTCTTTATGTTAACTACAGCCTGGGAACTTCCGTCGTCTTGGGTCGTCATGGCGCTTATGCCGCCTTTCTTCGATTTCTTCTTTTCCGTCCCCCCTCCGGGCCGGCAAGCCGGCTTGCCTGGGAGGTGACGCGGGGCCCGCCCGGGAGGGGGCCCGCGGGGCCCGGAGCCCTCGGGCCCGCCACGTTCCTGAGGTCCCGGGTCAGCAGAAGCTGCCGCGGGGGCGTCCGAGGACCGGGCAGGCGATGGAGGAGCACCAACATGATAGCCCCCGCCGCCGGAAAAAGCCATAGGAGACCCGGACCCCGGCGTCTCTCCGGCCCCCGCGCCCGCCCGGGGCCGGCGGGCCCGATCGGCCGCCTTATTCCGGGACGACCCGGAGGGCGCTGCCGGACGCGACCGGGATCCCAGGAATGCAGCCCGCCCCCGCAAGCCGGCCGGGCTTCCGGGAACCACGGGCCCGCCGGAACTCCAGGGCCTTCTGGAGCCCTGGAAACCATGGAGCCCCCGCCCCGCCGAAACTCATGGAGCCCATGAAGTTCCGGAGCCCGTGGACCCGCCATAGTTCGCGACCGCACCGGGCTGGCCCACCTGGACTCACGGACCATCAGAGCCCCCGGACCCGCCGGAGCTAGCGACCGCACCGGGCCCCTAGCCCGCCGGGCCTCACGGAGCCACGGAACATCAGAGCCCGTGGACCCGCCAGAGTCAGCTGCCGCACCGGGCTGGCCCACCTGGACTCACGGACTCACGGAGCATCAGAGCCCGTGACCTAGCCGGAGCTCACGACATAGCCGTGACCCCTGCCCCCCTAAACCCATAGAGCCCCGGCACCTCCGGTGCCTGCGGACTCGCCGGAGCTCACGACCGAACCGGGCCCCCTGCCCCCCAGAACTCATGGAGCCCCAGACATTCCAGAGCTCCTGGACTCGTCCAATCCCAAGGCCGCCCAGGCAACCCTTACACCCCCTCCACTCACGGAGGCCCGGCACCTCCGGTGCCCCTGGTCTCGCCGGCGCTCATGGCAGCACCGGGACCCCTGCCACCCCTCAACTCATGGAGCCCCGGCACCACCGGAGCACCTGGACTCGCCCAAACTCATGGCCGCCCCGGCACTTCTCAGGCCATGACCATAGGTCTCCCGAAACTGCCGGAGCTACGGGACACACCAGAACTTCCGGAGACAAGGGCCGCATGAGCTGAGTCTTCAAAAAATCAGGGGCACCATAGTCCTCATCCCTTACCCGGCCATCGTCCTCCCGATTCGCCTGACCATCGTCCTCCCGATTCGCCTGACCATCGTCCTTCTCCTCTCGCCCGAAATGGCACCAGCACCCGAGTGCAGGCAACCTGGAGGCGACGATGCACGGTAAGGTTCCTGGACGAGCGGGGACGTCATTCCAGGAAGGCCGCGTTGTCGAAACCGTCCATTGCCAATGGCCCCATCGTCCTCCCCCCCACACTACCCATCGTACTCTCTCTCGCCCGATGAGGGCCTGGAACAGGGACTGCCTGAGAAGCGCCGGCGGTACGAAAGTTCCTGAAAACACCTCGACATGCTCCACATGATTACGTGTTCAGTCAGAATGATGCCCCACCCAGGACTGGAAGCGCCCTGGCACGGGCGGGGGGAAAGCTCACGCTGCGGCAGTTCCGGAGCCTGAGGAGCAGGAGGTGCCACCGGAGCCAAACTCGCCTTCAGCCATCGGCCCCATCCGACTCCGGGGTGAAAGTCCAGGTTCCTACGGCGACACTTCCCGTCCGGGTTCCCCCGCCGCTGATCTCTGGGCCGGAAGGGAGACGAAAGTGGCCCCATCTGTGAAATGATGCCAACTCTCCCACAGCAAGGGGAAAACTCCAGGATGCCTGCCCTTATTCTGTGGTTGTCCGTTCCCGGAGGGTGACTTAGAGGCTGGAGGCACTTTGGGACTGGAGAACCGGTACCCCGGAGACCTGGCGGGACTCCAAAGCGTGGAGGGCTGAGGTGCTTGAGGATGAGAGCGCTTGTTGTTTGTGCAGAGGGCAGGGCCGGCTGAACAACCTTGCCCCCCGTGAACAGATACACATATAGTGCAGACGCCTGCATGCCGTGCCGGGTGACGGGGGGGCCGCCCCGTCCCGGGATCGCCGGAGGCCGGCCCCCCGCGAAAGATTCGGAGCCCCGGCCCGATTCAGGCAAGGGCTAGAGGACTAAACGAATCCACGGAAACGAGGCTAAACTCAACAACGAACGCTATAACTTTATTCATTATATGCATATGAATAATCAATATGATGTTTAAAGATAACTTTTAAAAATCTTTTAGAAATTCAGATTGTGATATTGCTTATCAGAATTAACGAGTGCTTAAAAAAACGCCCCAACAATTAATCAGAGTTAATTATAGACATAGCTAAGCCCTCAATTTTCCCGAAACAAACCTGCGCTAGACTATTGAAAAGGGTCCGGGGTTCTGCTAATATGCCGTCAATGAGAAAAGGTCGGAACGCCGCCTCCCCCGGCAGGCAGACCACCTGACCAAGACGCGGTTCGGCTCTCAGGAGCCTTAAGCCTCTGCGGAGGTGCCGCGCCGGCCCTTCCGGAGTTTCCCCGACAGGGCGCGCGTCGTCGGATGCGCGTCTGGGACCTGCGGACAGGCCCCTTCGGCGGTCAGCCGGGAACCAGTCCCCTGGACTGCGGGCGTCAGTTACGCAGACGCCCTACCTGCGCCTGGAGCCGGGTACGCCGTGAGCCGCGGCCGCCCCCCTCCCGAGGCCTCCCGGCCCGGAAAAAAATTTTTTTTCCGGATCCCTTCTCCCGGAAACGGCCCGGACCTGCCGGTTCCCGTCTTCGGAATGGCAGAATGTCCAGCCGTTACGGACACTTGCGGGAGGAAACGCCCCGGAGGCCCTCCGAAAGGAACCGCCAGACATCTAGATTTTTCGCTTGATTTCGGTTGCCGGTTGCGATATAAGATGGTCACTCGCCACAGGCATCCCAGTTCGTTGGTCCACCTTCCTCCCTTCCCACGCCAGGAGCTTTTGATGCGGACCGTTCTCTTCACAGGCTTGTTAGGGTCCGGCAAATCGACAGCGGTTTCGAGTCTTGCGTTGTTTCTTCGGGAGCTGGGCGGTCCGCAGTCAGTCGCGGTGGTGGAGACCGAGGCGGGCGACAGCCCGGTGGCCTGCGAGCTCTCCCCCGAAGACCTGACCAGGGGCTGCGTGGGCTGTACGTCGCTCAGCGCCGGCCTCTGGGAGACCCTGGACGAGCTCCGCACCGGGCACAGGCCCTCCTGGCTCCTCGTCGAGGCCTCCTGTATCGGCTTCCAGACCATTAAGGACAAGGTCGTCCAGTCGCTCACCGACTCAGCCCAGCCTTTCTCGGTTCTCATGATTGAGGCCGGTGGCTGGGCTGACTTGTATGAAGAGGCCCCCCTCATGGCGGAGGGGCTCGCGGCGGGCTCTGACCTCGCCCTCGTCAACCTCTTCTCCCCGCTTTCCGGGGACGAGCTTTCGGCCATCGCCGGCGGCATCTCCTCCGCGAACCCCGCCTGCAGGTTCAGGGCGGTCCCGCTCCTGGAGACCAGCCCGTGCGATCTCTACAGAATTTTCCAGGAGGCCGGACTCGTGACCGAGAACGGTCAGGCCGCAGGTGCGGCGACGGCGCGCGGGATGGCTGATGAGCGCGCTTCCGTCCCAGCCGCTACCGCATAGGCGGCCTGCCCCGGACGCCGCGCCTCCCCCTCCGGGACGGCGGGGCGAAGGTCCACGGGTCAACTCACTCCTCGGCCTTCAGCCGTGTCCACCGGTCCGCAGGCTTTCAGCGGGCCACGCTCTCATCACACACCTTGTACATCGGAGGTAGCCTTTTATGTTGTACAAAAACCTGGCCATCGGGAATCCCGATGACCTGATCTTCGGAACCGCCCCCAAGCCCGTCGTCACCAGGAATTACGGCCTGGTCATCGGCGGCGGCACCCTGTACCCCGAGCTGAACTTCACGGTCCCGGCCATGAAGCTCGAGCAGAACACCGTCAAGGAGATGTACGGGCACTACGAGATGATCGTGCGCGACGCCCTGAAGCGCGCCGGTGAGCTGGAGTCCCCGGGCGTGGTCCTCGAGTGCGAGACCCTGCCCCAGCAGACCG
>JAISFP010000061.1 GCA_031263525.1 Deltaproteobacteria bacterium
AGGTCTGCCCCAGATCTTGGAGGCGACAGATGCCTGATAGCCACCGCACTAGACTCCCTGGTCACGTCATGGCTCGAAGCGGAGGGTGCCCCGGAAGTTCGGATGGACCGAAGCGGTCCTTGGCAGGGTTGCCTGAGTTCCAGGGACGAGGCTCAGGACAGCAGTTTCCCCAGACATGGCGAGAGCCCGAGGCATTCGGGAAGTATTGCTTGACCAGACGAAGTTGTCTATAATTTCTCAGGCATGATGGAGGATCGTCCTGGCCCCTTCCTAAGACGCCGAACCGATTAAGGTCCCTGTCGACGTGCCTTCCACCAGGAAGCCTCATCGGAGAAAGGATGCTAGAGTTTCTCGCTATCCCTCTCGTTGTTCTGTTGCTGAGCCTGTTGGCCAGTCCGGTTTGCCTTGCGGATGACGGGCAGGGCGACGACAGCGAAGACAAGAATGCTGACATCAAGTACCACAGTATCGATGATTACATCCAAAAAATCATCAGGGATCATTATCCCAACCTCTTATTGCAGTTTATTGGCAATGCTCCAGCCGTTGCAGAAAATGCCGTGCCACTTGTAACTGAATTGACCGCGCCGATCATAGAGAAAAAGTTTCTCGACTGCGTGTTCCGGCTCTTCAACAATATGATTGACATTATCGAGTTCCAGTCCTCTCTTAGAAAGGGGATCTTCTTCAGGTGCTTCAAGTATGCCTCTTATGTGGCAGCGAATAATTGGAACCATGAGGAAGATTTATTGCCTACTATCAGGACTACGCTCATCCTTCGCGGCGACATCTTGAAGCCACCGCAGTCGTCCGACGACCTCTTGGATCACCCATTCTCGTACTACCCCAGCGAGATGAGCAATTGCAAGGGCATCCTGAACTTCTCCATCAGGTTGCTCTACCTGTGCGATTGCGACGGCATTGACAAGATTGTCGAGAAGTACTGGCCCGAGTTCGAGCGCTTCAAGAAGGATGGTGGCAAGTTTCCCCTGTCGAAGGACGAGATTTTCCAGTTCCTTATCGCACCTCTCGTACTGTCCCCGAACGTCTCTTCGACTGACATCGAAAAATTTCTCGAAATGGGACGTGTCATTTCCAAAGAGTTCGACGACTTGGTAATTTTCAACGTGATGTTTATTGGCGTCGTGGCTAAGAACCCCATCTTCTCCCGGGAGTACATCAAGGTATTTTAGGAGACCTACCCTACCATGGACACTAACGTAGTTCAGCTCTGTGACATGATGACAGACGGATTCTTGTCGAACACCATAAAGGAGCTCGAGTCCAAGACTTCGAAGCTCTCGTTCGTGATAAGCAGGGCAGTGCTAGGCTTTAACTCCTATGGCATGAGCCCTGAGCAGATTAGCTCGACGATGGCTCTCGACTTGGAAGAAGTCATAGGGGTCCTGCGGGAAAACGGCAAACTGGTTTGACGACATCGTCCCCGTCAGTTGCCGCCTTCCCTCTACCGGCCTTACTGACCACGCATGTCCGTGAGGAGATTTCGTTATGCCCATTGCTTAATTGTCGATTCAGCTCACTGCCTGCGCAAGATGTTGCTTTGTCTTCATGCAAAAGTAACAAATTTTCCTGTGTACAACCACATCAATCCTCGCGCCGGCAAGGAACAGCCCGAATGCCGACTCTGTTCCGCAGTTGAAACGTCTGGTTCCGGCGGACCCCTCTACTCTATCTGAATCCTCATCTGGCTATCCTGGAGTTTTGGCATAATTTTCGACATTCAGTTCTCTCTGGGTGTCACCCTACGATTCGAGGGCAGTGCCCCCGAGCTCAGAGGCCCATCCGCCCCGATTGCCGAGGAGGGCTCTCCCCTAGGCCTGCCGTGAGGCGAGAAGGCCGAGCAGAGTCCGGATGAAGGTCCTCTGGACCCTAATGGAGGCAGACTTGGCAACTATGAAAATTACGGCATGTTGCGGCGTCCTTCGCTGACGTCACGGCATGTCGGGCCTCCTGGAGGGTCCCGGTGACCGCCCGGAGGTGCCGGGCTCCCAGCGACCGGTCCTGCGACCGGAGGCCCGGCGCACGGGTTTGTCGAACCAGTACACAACTTTTAGCCTTGGTTAACCAGATGGCCGCAGCGGGAGGGGTACTTATAAGGATGTCTTCTCTGAGTCCGGAGGAGGATCAGCGCTTGAGACTAAGAAGTAAGGACTTGAAACATGAAGAAGCAGGAATATGTCCGGAGGGGGAGACCGCCCTGAGCGCTGAGGACGGCTCCCGCTGGCACGGAGACAGGGACGCACTGAGCGCGAGGAAAGCTCGCCAGAGGCCAGAAGGTTGGACCGGTCATGAGCACCGAGGAAGGCTCGCCCTGAACTCGGAGCGAGACCCGCCTGAGAACCCGAAGGCATCCCTCCCCTTTTCAGCTATAAAATGATAGTTTTTTGAATTGTTAATAAAATTCGTAACTGTTCAGGTGCCCCCATGGGAGCTCGCCATGGGGCCTTTCCAAGCAAAATGCTATCTACAAAAACTCTTCCCCTCCACATGAAGTATCCATTGTTGACTCTTAAGCTTTAAGGATTTCTCATCTTGGCTCTCTTCATTCAAAAAGTCCATCAATACAGGGGTAGCTGAACAGTTACAAAAATACAACATTTATATCTGCAATATCCTTTGATTTCGTGGTTTACAACCGCATTGATAGACTTTTTTCACTTTTGAAATTGTTCGATAAACGAATGTCATGTTTTCGAATAAAGGATATAAAACTTTATAACTACAAAATTCTGTCAGTATGCTCTAAATGGTTGATACAAATCTTCAGTTATCTTTAATTTTATCATGTTAAATATTACCTTTATTCTTAACAAATTCAGCACTCTGCGATCATAATTAAATAATTTAATTGGATTATTGTTAATTATAAATGATGACATAATAAGAAATTTTAAAATTTTATCTTACGATTATCTACCAAGAAAATTAAAATATCCTTATAATTTCCGATTGATATGTTATGATATAATTGATCAAAACTAAAAAATTAATTTCAACATGTCATTTTTTCAGTTCACTTTGCGGCCACATCGTCAGCCACGCACTACCTCTTTAACGGACTAAAAGCGAACAAGTGTATCCTGAAATTTTCCATCATGATACTTTAACTGAGCTAATGCGACGGCATTGACAAGATTGTCGAGAAGCACTGGCCCGAGTTCGAGCGCTTCAAGAAGGATGGTGGCAAGTTTTCCCTGTCGAATGACGAGATTTTCCAGTTCCTTGTCGCCGCTCTCGTTCTGTTCCCGAACGTCTCTGCGTCTGACATCGAAAAATTTCTCGAAATGGGACGTGTCATTTCCAAAGAGTTCGACGACTTGGTGATTTTTAACGTGATGTTTATGGGCGTCGTTGCTAAGAAACCCCAACTTCTCCCGGGAGTACATCAAGATATTTAAGGTGACCTACCCTACCATGGACATTAACGTAGTTCAGCTCTGTGACATGATGACAGACGGACTCTTATCGAACACCATGAAGGAGCTCGAGTCCAAGAAATCGGAGCTCGAGTCCAAGAAATCGGAGCTCTTGTTCGTGATAAGCAGGGCAGTGCTAGCCTTTCACTCCTATGGCAAGAGCCCTGCTGAGATTAGCTCGACGATGGCTCTCGACTTGGAAGAAGTCATAGGGGTCCTGCGGGAAAACGGCAAACTGGTATGACGACATCGTCCCCGTCGGTTGCCGCCTTTCCTCTCCCGGCCTGACTGACACGCACGTCCGTGAGGAGATTTCGTTATGCCCATTGCTTAGCTGTCGATTCAGTTCGCTGTCTACGCAAAATGTTGATGCATCTTCATGCAAAAGTCGCAACTTCACCGTGTACAACCACATCAACCCTCGCGCCGGCAAGGAACAGCCAGAATGCCGACTCTGTTCCTCAGTTGAAACGTCTAGTTCCGGCGGACCCCTCGACTCTATCCAATCCCCATCTGGCTACCCTAGAGTTTTGGCATAATTTTTGACATTCAGTTCTCTCTGGGTGTCACCCTACGATTCGAGGGCAGTGCCCCCGAGCTCTGAAGCCCATCCGCCCCGATTGCCGAGGAGGGCTCTCCCCTTGGCCTGCCGTGAGGCGAGAAGGCCGAGCCGAGTCCGGATGAAGGTCCTCTTGACCCTAATGAAGGCAAACTTGGCCACTACTGCTACTGCTACTGCTGTTGCTGCCGCTACTGCTGCTACTGTAGCTGAAATGCAGGTCACCTGGAGCCGGATTCCCGGACGCGTAAAGACGGGGTCCTGATTCTCCATTTTCTGGAATGCATTTCTCCTGGAGCCGGATTCCCGCACGCGAAAATTCGGGGTCACGACTCTCCAGTTTCTGGAAATCAGGTCTCCAGGAGCCGGACTTCGGGACACGGAAGGACGGGGGTCCTGGCTCCAGTTTCTGGAATTTAGGTCTCCTGAAGCCGCTCAGGGACACGGAATGCACCAGCGCTGTCTTCAGGTCCTGAAATGACGATGTCCGGAAATTCTGGTATCGTAAGGGCGGTACATGTAAGATACGCGGTAACTGTTCAGGTGCCCCGCCAAGAGGGGCTCAACTTGAGGCCTTTCCAACCCAAATACCCTCTGCAGAAATTCTTTCCCTCTATATGAAGTATCCATTGTTGACTCTTTAACTTCAAAGGTTCCGCTTCTGGGCTCTCTTCCTCCGAAAAGGCCCTCAGTAGAGAGGCCCCCGAACAGTTACGATACGCGAAGCAGCATGTCAGGTTCCGGAACGCAGGGTTCCGGGAGAGGCGTTGCTAAGGATAACGACAGTCTAACGGCAGGATAGCGACTTGATAACGAAAGGCTCGAAAGGAGACGGTAATGGCTCGGGTGGTGTCGCTCACGGCGACGGACGGGCAGAAGGTAGAATACGTGGACGATGGCGTTCCCATGTCCGGCAACATGAAGGACGTCTACTGGTCCCCGGACAGGAGCAGCGTGGTGGCCTTCTTCCGTGACCTGCCGGACAGCAATGCCTCCGAGCGCCTGGAGAGGCTCGTCGGGGACTGGAGGAGGAATATCTTCGAGCGCGAGGGGGGCGAGCGTTACAGGGAGCTCTTCCGCTGGCCCGAAAGGATTGTCGAGCACGGGGGCAGGACAGGGCTGGTGTTTCCGGCATACGACAGGAAGTTCTACTTCTCCGGAGGCCCCTGGGACGGGGTCGAGAAGAGGGCGGACTGGTTCTCCATGCCCAGGAATTTTTCCGTTAACATCCCCGCGGAGTCCAGGGGCACGCTCCGGGACCATGTCCTGACATGCATGATGCTGTGCCGGGCCGTGGGCCGCCTGCATGCGGCCGGGCTCGCGCTGGCAGATCTGTCCGCCTTTCGGCTGCTGGTCGACCCCCCCACGGGGAGCGCGTGCGTCCTCGGGACTGACCAGGTCGTGGTGCCAGGCCTCTTCCCGCCCGAAGTCCTGGGCTCGCTGGCCTGCATGGCTCCCGAGGTCGTCGCTGCAAGTTACCTGCCTTTCGGTTTCTCAGGAAGGTCCCTGCCCTCGGTAGAGACGAACCTCCACTCCCTGGCGGTTCTCGTCTACGGGCTCCTGCTCCACCGCCACCCGCTCGAGGGCTCGGCTGTCTGGTCTCTGGACTCGGATGAGCAGGAATCGCTCATGATGGGCAAGAAGGCGCTCTTCATCGAGCACCCCGACGATCCGGCCAACCGCCTCCGGCCCGATGCCGGACGGGAGGACTGCCTCGTCCGGGAGGACTTCGTCCCCTGGAAGGACACGGGGAAAGTGCCCTTTTCCGTCCTGGGGCCGCACCTCGGCGGGCTTTTCCTCGACGCGTTCGTCAAGGGTCTCCACGACCCCCGCCTCCGGCCGGCCGCCGGCGACTGGGAGGACGCCCTCGCCAGGACCATGGATCTCATGGTCCCCTGCCCCGGAGCGGACTGTCCCGCTGGCTGGGTCGTCGTGACCGACCCTTCCCGAATGCCCGTCTGCCCCCTGTGCGGGACCCCCTGGGGGTACCCGTCCCTCCCCTACCTGGACCTGCAGTTCTCCCGTGACGGCGTAAAGAGCTTTCCCGATGGCGGTCGCCTCGTGGGCTACGAGGGCCGGGCCGTCCGCCCCTGGCATGCGGACCGGGACATCCCTCCGGAGAGAGACGTCCTTCCTGGCAGGCGCGCGCCTTCGGACAGGGACGTCACTGCGGACAGCGGCATCCCCTCGGACCACGACATCCCTGCGAACAGGGGCGTCCATGCAGGCGGGCCTGCCGCGTCCGGGCCCGGTACTGTCGCGGAGTTCCTCTTCCGGGAAGGGAAGTGGTTCCTAGTCAACCGGGGCCTGGACTCGCTTGAGGATCTGGCATCCGGCAAACGGTTGCCCTTAGACGTCGGGATTGCCCTGAGCCACGGCCAGGAGCTCGTGCTGTCCCGGGCGGCGGGCGGGAGGACGGTCGTCGTTGGCCTGGCGTCATTCCCCGAAGGCTGAGGCTGGTTCCCGGAGCTCCTGGCGGAGCGGGCAGGCCAGACCGGATGCCGTCAAGCCCTGTCCCGGGGCAGGCCTGCTGGGAGCCGGGGAGGGCGCCCGGATGCCGTCAAGCCCGGTCCCGGGGCAGGCCGGCTGGGAGCCGGGGGGGGCGCCCGGATGCCGTCAAGCCCGGTCCCGGGGCGGGGCAGGCCGGCTGGGAGCCGGGGAGGGCGCCCGGAGGCCGTCAAGCCCGGTCCCGGAGTTGGGCAGGCCGGATGGGAGCCGGGGGGCCGGTCGGAGGCGGTGAAGCCCGGTCCTGGGGCGGGGAAGTCTGGCAGCGAGCGGGGGAGGCCGGCCGGAGGCGGTGAAGTTCGGTCTCCAGGGTCGGGTAAGGCCTGCAAGCCCGGTCCCGGGGCGTGGAAGGCGGGGAGGCCCAGCAGAATTGGACAGGTCCTGGCCGGCGGCCCTGCCGGGTTGCCGGGAGGGGCGGGCTGGCCGGACGTCACGTGGCTTTAAGGCTGACAGGACGTCGGGATGGCCGGGAGAACGGGGCCCTGTGGCAGGGCGGGCCCATGATTGCCGGGGCCGGGCAGGCCCGGCTCAGGCGGCTCAGGACAACTTAACGAAAGGAAAAGTGGATGTCTCGGGTTGTGTCGATCACGGCGACGGACGGGGAGAAGGTCGAGTATGTTGATGACGGCCTGGCCATGTCCGGCGGCCAGAAGGAGGTCTTCTGGTCTCCGGACAGGAGCTACGTGGTGGCATTCCCGAACTACCTGGTCGAGAAGGATGCCAGGGAGTGCCTGCACAGGCTGGTCGACGACTACAGGATTGCCATCTTCGAGGGCGAGGGGGGCGAGAGCTTCAGGGAGCTCTTCTGCTGGCCTGAGAGGATTGTCGAGTGGAAGGGCATGATTGGGCTGGTCTACCCTGCCTTCGACAGGAAGTTCTACTTCTCCGGAGGCCCCCTGAAAGGGGCCGAGAAGACGGCGGGCTGGTTCGCCTCGGCCAAGAGCTTCTCCAGGAACGTCCCTGCTGAGTCCAGGGGCACGCTCCGGGACCATGTCTGGACATGCATGGAGCTGTGCCGGGCCGTGGGCCGCCTGCACTCGGCGGGGCTGGTGCTGGCCGACCTGTCTGACAATCACCTGCTTATCGATCCCCCCACGGGCAGCGTGCTCGTCACCGGGACTGACCAGATTTTTTCGCCCGGCGAGTTTTCGTCCGACGTCCTGGGCTCGAGGGGCTACATGGCCCCGGAGACGGTCAAGAACATGTACATTCATGCCCGCCAGAGCGAAAAGTGCCAGCCTTCGGTCGAGACGAACCTCCACTCCCTGGCGGTGCTCGTCTACGGTCTCCTGCTCCACCGCCACCCGCTCCTGGGCTTGGCGGACTGGACCCTGGACGACGCGCTGCGGGAGTCGCGAAAGCTCGGCAAGGGGGCCCTCTTCATCGAGCACCCCAAAGATCCTGCCAACCGCCTCCTCCCCTATACCGGCTGGGAGGACTTCCTCCCCTGGGCGGACACGGATCAGGTGCCGTTTGCCGTCCTGGGGCCGCACCTCGGAAAGCTTTTTATCGACGCCTTCGTAAGGGGCCTCCATGTCTCCCGCCTCCGGCCGACTGCCCTGGCCTGGGAGGACGCCCTTGCCAGGACCCTGGATCTCATGGTCCCCTGCCCCGGACCGGACTGCCCCGCAGGCTGGGTCGTCGTGACCGGCAAAGCCCGGACGCCTGTCTGCCCCCTGTGCGGGACCCCCTGGGGGCTCCCGTCGCTTCCCTACCTGGACCTGCGGTTCTTCCGGGACGGCGGAAAGAGCTTTCCCGACGGCGGCCGCCTAGTGGGCTACGAGGGCCGGCCCGTCCGCTCCTGGCATGCTGACCGGGACATCCCTCCGGAGAGGTGCGGCCCTCCGGACTGGGGCACCCGAACTGGCGGAACTGTCGGGTCCGGGCCCGGGTCCGGGACGGTTGCGGAGTTCGCTTTCCGGGACGGGAAGTGGTTCCTGGTCAACCGGGGCCTGGACTCGCTCGAGGATCTCGCGACCGGTACCCGGGTGCCCGTGGACACCGGCATTGCCCTGAGCCATGGCCAGGAGCTCATTCTGTCCCGGGCGGAGGGCGGGAGGACGGCCGTCGCGGGCATGGTGTACAAACTCGAAGAATGAGGCTGGTTCCCGGAGCGCCTGACCGGATCCGGCAAGTCCGGGACGGGAGAGGGGCAGGGCGGCTGGAGCCTGGGTGGCCCTGCCGGTGCCGGCTAGTCCTGGCCGGCAGCGGAGTTGGGCGGCCTGAACCGGGGTGGCCCTGCCGGTGCCAGCAAGTCCTGGCCGGCAACGGTGTTGGGCGGCCTGAACCTGGGTGGCCCTGCCGGTGCCGGCAAATCCTGGCCGGCAGCGGTGTTGGGCTGACTGAGCCGAGGTGCCCTGTTGAAGCCGGCAAGTCCTGGCCGGCAACGGTGTTGGGCTGACCGAGCCGGGGTTCCCTGTTGAAGCCGGCAAGTCCTGGCCGGCAGCGGGGTTGGGCTGACCGAGCCGGGGTGCCCTGTTGAAGCCGGCAAGTCCTGGCCGGCAGCGGTGTTGGGCGGCCTTTACCTGGGTGGCCCTGCCGGTGCCGGCAAGTCCTGGCCGGCAGCGGGGTTGGGCGGCCTGAGCCGGGGTAGCCTGTTGAAGCCGGCAAGTCCTGGCCGCCAGCTGGGTTGGGCGGCCTGGAGCCGGGGTGGGGGAGGGCAGATGCAGACAAGTCCGGGCCGGGAAGGTGTGAGACGGACTGGAGCCGGAGAGGACGGGCCGAAGCCGGTAGCTCCGGGCCGGGAGGGGGGAGGCAGGGCAGAAGCCGACAAGTCCGGGCCGGAGTCTGTGTAGCCCGGTCTGGCGGCTTCAGGGCCAGACTGATTATAATGGGTCCGTCCCCGGGCCGGCGGTCCTGCCGGACTGCCGGGGGCTGGGGGCTGACGGGGCGTTCGGTGCCTCATGGTCTGGGTGCCGGCTTCAGGTCGGGACCAGCGGGCGGAAGGGGGCCCTGCGGCAGGGCGGGCCCGTGAATGCCGGGGCCGGAGAGGCCCGGGGCAGGGAGGTGGGGAGAGACGATGGCCAAAAACACCACGGTATCCGTCACGTCGACGGACGGGCAGAAGGTGCAGTTCGTCCAGGACGGGGAGCCGAAGTCCGGGACCATGAAGGAGGTGTTCTTCTCCCCGGACCGGAGCTACGTGGTGGCCTTCTACAAAAAGCCGGTTGAAGCCGACGGCAGGGAGCGCCTGGAGAGGCTTGTCGGCGACTACAGGAAGAACATCTTCGAGCGCGAGGGGGGCCAGTACTACAGGGATCTCTACCGCTGGCCGGAGAGGATAGTCGAGCACGGCGGCAGGACCGGGATAGTGGTGCCCGTCTACGACAGCAAGTTCTTCTTCTCCGGAGGGTCCATGGACGGCTGCGAGAAGAACAGCCACTGGTTCGCCTCGGGCAAGCACTTCAACCGGCTCATCGAGGAGCCTGACAGGGGATCGCTTCTGGGCTTCATGAGCGTCTGCGCGTCGCTGAGCCGCGCGGTGAGGCGCCTTCACGCGGCGGGGCTCGCGCACTCGGATCTCTCCTTCAACAACTGCCTGATCGATCCCGCCACCGGGTCCGCCTGCGTCATAGACATAGACGGCCTGGTGGTCCCGGGCCTCTTCCCCCCGGAGGTGGTTGGCACGAAGGACTTCATCGCCCCCGAGGTGATGACCACGCTGGAGATGGCCCTGGGGAAGCCGGGCAAGTTCCTCCCCTGCCAGGAGACGGACCGCCACGCGCTCGCCGTGCTCGTCTACAACCTGCTCCTCCACCGCCACCCCCTGCGCGGCTCCAAGGTCTGGGACCTGGACGACAACAAGCAGGAGACACTGGAGATGGGCGAGAAGGCCATGTTCATCGAGCATCCCACGGACGTTACCAATCGAAAGAAGGTGGAAATCGACCGCGACGACGGGCCCTACCTCCCCTGGATTGACACGGACAGGCTCCCCTTCACGGTGATGGGGCCCCTGCTCCAGGAGCTCTTCCTCTCTGCCTTCGTCACCAACCTCCACAACCCCCCCGGAAGGCCCACGGCCAACGAGTGGGAGGACGCCCTGGTGGAGACGAGGGATCTCCTGGTCCCCTGCGGCAACCCGGCCTGCATGAAGCACTGGCACATAGTGAGCTCGGCCGCCTCGCGACCCGTCTGCCCATTCTGCGGGACGCCCTACCAGCACCCGTCCATCGTCTTCCTGGACCTCCACACGACCAGGAACGGCCGCGACTTCGTGTCCGACCGCCGGCGCGTCACCGTCTACCCAAACGACTACATCTACTCCTGGCATGCCTCCAGGGACGTCACTCCCGGCGAGAAGCTCACGGACGACCAGAAGATTCCCGTGGGCTACTTCCCCTTCCACCAGGGCAGGTGGCTCTTCGTGAACCAGAAGCTGCCGGCAATGAAGGACCGCGACAAGGGAATTCAGGTGCCCCTCGGCGGCCATATCGTCCTGAGCGACGGCCAGAGCCTCGTTCTGTCAGATCAGAGGGGCGGGAGGATGGCCAAGGTTAGGATCGTCAACTTCAGCTGAGTCCGGGGGCCGTCAGCTTCATGTGAGGCCGGGGGCCTTCAGCTTCACGTGAGCCCTGGGGGCGTCAGCTTCACGTGAGTCCTGGGGGCGTCAGCTTCACGTGAGTCCTGGGGCCGTCAGTTTCACGTGAGTCCTGGGGCCGTCAGCTTCACGTGAGTCCTGGGGCCGTCCGGAGGTCTGGGTGTCCAGGATCTGCCGGACCCGTCCGCTCCCCAGGACTTAGAGGCACAGCCCGGCCCCGTAGTTCCCCCTGGCCTTCCTGGCCGGGCCACCCTCCAGGTCCTGACCTTCCCGGCTCAGGTCGAGTTTCCGCTCCTTTTCTTACGTACCTGTCAATCTCATGCCCGGTTTTTTCGGCTCCGGTCGAGCTTCCGGGTCCTGCCAGTTCTTTGCGTGGCCATCAGGCTGGCCTCGCTCTCCAGTTCACACCCTTGCGACCCGGCCCTCTTTTCAGGTTCAGGCCCTTGCGACCCGGCCCTCTTTCCAGGTCAAGGCCCTTGCTGCCCGGCCTGCTCTTCGGGTCCAGGCCCTTGCGGCCCGGCCCTCTTTCCAGGTCCAGGCCCTTGCGGTCCGGCCCGTTCTCCAGGTCCAGGCCCTTGCTGCCCGGCCATCTCTCCAGGTCCAGGGCCTTGCTGCCCGGCCCGCTAGCCAGGTCCAGGGCCTTGCTGCCCGGCCCGGTAACCAGGTCCAGGTCGGTCGAGCCCGGGGCGCTAGACAGGTCC
>JAISFP010000088.1 GCA_031263525.1 Deltaproteobacteria bacterium
GTCCCGTCCTTTCCTGACGGCCCCGGCCTCTCCAGGTCCCGTCCTTTCCTGACGGCCCCGGCCTCTCCAGGTCCCGTCCTTTCCTGACGGCCCCGGCCTCTCCAGGTCCCGTCCTTTCCGGATGGCCCCGGCCTCTCCAGGTCCCGTCCTTTCCAGATGGCCGTGGCCTTTCCAGAGGCCTGCCTTTCCTGGTAGTCTTGGCCTTTCCAAGCCCTGACTTTTCCGGGGCCCGGCCTCCCGAGTCCCGGCCTCCAGATACACAACCTCACGAAGGACCCCGCGAGCCTCATGAACAAGAAAAGCACCCCTTCCGAGACCTCCCCCGACACCCCCGTCCACAGGCTCCAGAGGTACCACACCCTCCGCGATCCCTACCCGGTCAACGAACTGGGCCCGGGTGAGTCGTGGCGGATGTTCTCCATCATGAGCGAGTTCGTGAGGGCATTCACCGCCATGAGCGAGGCAGGGCCCTGCGTGAGCATGTTCGGGTCGGCCCGCACCGAGCCTCACGATCCTGCCTACAAGATGGCGGAGAGGACTGCCTACCTCCTCGCCAAGAACGGCTACGGGGTGGTCTCCGGGGGCGGGGGCGGCATCATGGAGGCCGCCAACAAGGGTGCCACCGATGCGGGCGGGCTCTCCATCGGCCTGAACATCGAGCTCCCCCACGAGCAGGAGCCCAACCGCTTCTCCAACATCAAGATGAACTTCCACTACTTCTTCATAAGGAAGGTGGTCTTCGTCAAGTACAGCCAGGCCTACGTGATCCTCCCAGGCGGCTTCGGGACCATGGACGAGCTCTTCGAGGCCCTGACCCTGATCCAGACCCGGCGGATCCGCTCCTTTCCGGCCTACCTCATGGGCTCGGACTACTGGGGCGGCCTCATCGACTGGATGAAGAGGAACATGCAGGAGAAGAAGTACATCTCCCCCGAGGACCTGGACAACTTCATGGTGCTCGACGACCCCGAGGAGGTGGTGAAGAACATCAAGAGGACCCTGGTGCTGTAGAGGGGGCCCGGCGCCTCCGGCGGGTCACGGGCCTTCCCGCGAGCACTGGGATCCTGGGTTGCCCTGCGCTCCGCAGTCGCTGAGCCCCGTGCCCCGTCGTCCTGCCTTCTGCTTTTTGCTTCCGGCCTCCTGCCCCCAGGTCCTGGGCCGCCGGCTTCCGGGCAGGAACCTGGCCTGCCGCCCGGTCCGAAAGTCGCGGGCCGGCGCTCGCGGCCCCCGTCTCCGGCCCCGGTCACGCCAGGCCGGGGCGGAAGACGTTTCCCGACTCAATCCGGGCGGCTTTTCGGTGCGGAAGGCGCCATCCCGGGGCGGGAGGAAAAGCATTCGGGCCCGCCTCCGCTGCCGACTGCCCCATTTATGGCCTTCAGGCCCCCTAATTGCGGGCCGCAGACCTCCGGAGAACGGGGGACACGGCCCTGTGTTTCCGGTCGAACGGGCAGGGACGTTCCGTGGACGGTCGGGAGGAGGGTGCCGGAACGCACGGGGCCGTCTCTTCGGTTCGCCCCGAAGACAGCCCTGACGATCCGCAAACGTTCCTCCCTGGCTGTCTTTCCAGGCCGTTTTTCGCCACAGGCGAAGCCTGCCGCCGGAACTCCACAGCGAACAGGATCGTCTTTCTCGGGCCCGAGGCCTCCCTGGTGCATGGCTCGCAAGGTGGGGTGCCGGGCCCGTGCCGCCTCTCGTGCCCGCGGTTCGGCCCGGGCTGCCAGGCCAGCCATCTCAAGTGCCGGCATCGTTGCGGCCCGGGGCCCTCTTCAGGCCGGGCATTGATTCCCGGCCCTCTTACGGGCCTGCCTCATGCATGGTCATTGCCACCATCTGGCCCGGCATCCCGGCGGGACGGGGTCACGTCTTTAGACCGGCCTGCCGCTGGGCCAGGCCGTCTTCCGGCCCGGCGCCTCGTCGGGCATCTCCGCCACCCGGCTCGGCTTCAGGCCCGGACGGGCGGCAAGTCTCGGCCCGCCGCCGCGGGCCTAGAGGGGCGTAACCCGCCCCCCCGTCCGGTCCGGTGGCCCCGTTCACGTGCCGGCTGGGCCCGGGAGGTCTCATGCACAGTCTTACGGTTTCAGGCGCGGCCCCGGCCGCCAGATTCGCCCACCTGCGGCCCGCCGGCAGGGGTCGCGCGACATTGCTCGTGGCGGTCGCGGCCTTGTTGTGTGCGGTCGCGGCCGGCTGCGGCGTGACAAAGCCCGTGCCGGCGGAGCAGCCGAGCGTCACTCCGGGCCCCCCGCCGGGAGGGCCCAGGCCAGTGGCGGGGCAGGAGCTCCCCGGGGTGGGCGCTCCCTGGGCGACGCTTGCAGGGTCCCTCGTCCGCGAGGGGCTTCCCGCAGACAAGGTGAGGGGCTTCTTCGCGAGCTCGGGGCTCAGCTACAACCCCAGCCCCATGGAGACCAAGCTCCGGGAGCTCTTTCCCATCTTCTTCAGGTCCGACCTCACCAAGGCCATCCAGGAGCGGCTCTGGCAGCTGGGCTACGACCTGACGATTGACGGGCGCAACGGCTCGGGGACCAGCGCGGCCATCCAGGCCTACCTGAGGGATTCCGGCTCGGTCGCGGGCTCGCGGGTCACGCAGAGGCTCGCGGACGAGCTGGAGGGCAAGGTCAGGGCCGGGAGGGTGAGGCCCCTCTCCGAGTACAGGCCCCCGCCCGCGAGGCCCCCCGACAGGAGCTCCACCCACCGGCAGTTCACCGACGGGGCTGCCGTGGCGAAGCTCAGGGGTCTCTACCAGGCCGATCTCCCCACATTCGAGAGGATGGAGAGGGCGTACCACGTGCCGGGCAAGCTCGTGGCGTCCCTCATGTGGATAGAGACCGGCTACGGGAGCTACTTCGGAAAGGCAAGGGCCGCGGCAAACCTGGCCTCCATGGCCGCCTCGGCCGACTACGCCCTCATAGCCCCCCACGTGTCCGATCTGGCCAGGGACGACGAGGCCAGGTCGTTCCTGGCGGAGACCGCGGCCAAGAGGGGAGCCTGGGCCCGCGACGAGCTCGCGGCCCTCCTGCGCTTCGCCTGGGACAACGGCCATGACCCGATGCAGTTCCCGGGTTCCGTCTACGGGGCCGTGGGCTACGGGCAGTTCATGCCCTCCAACATAGCCCGCTACGCCGTTGACGGGGACGGTGACCAGAGGATAGACCTCTTCCAGAAGCCGGACGCCATATTCAGCATCGGGAACTTTCTGAAGGAGCACGGCTGGTCCGGGGACATGTCCTCCGAGGACAAGAGAAGGGCGGTCATCCGGAAGTACAACAACAGCGGTACCTACGTGAACACGGTGCTCTACGTGATGGAACACCTGTAGGGCGGCTAGAGTGGCCCACGGGCGGCAACGGCGGCCTTGCAGGCCGGGTTCCGGATTCGGGAAGAAGCAGGCGTACGCAAGCCGCCCTGCGCCGCCGCTACGGAGACTCCTTGGTCCGGGAGACCCGAAGCCAGGAACTACGTGACTCCAAGGTCCGGGCGGCTTTAAGCCGGGACATCCGGAGGATTCGGGGTCCGGGCGGCCGGAAGCCGGGAGAACCGGATGCTCCGGGGTCCAGGCGGCCAGAAGCCGGGAGAACCGGAGGCTCCGGGGTCCGAGCGGCCGGAAGCCGGGACATCCGGAGGCTCCGGGGTCCAGGCGGCTTTAAGCCCGGAGATCCGGAAGGTCCGGGGGGTCAAAAGCCGGTACGTCCTGCGGCTCCGAGGTCCAGGTGGTCCGAAGCCAGGGGTCAGGGTTGTCGAGGGGGCCTGGTGGCCTAAAGACCGGAGTTCCGGAGGCTCCGGGTCCAAGGCGGCATTAAGCCCGGTGATCCGGAGGCTTCGGGGTCCGGGGGGCCCAAAGCCGGAACGTCCGGCGGCTCCGAGGTCCAGGTGGCTTTAAGCCGGGGTGTCCGGAGGTATCGGGGTCCGAAGGCATGAAGCCCGAAGGCCCCAAGCCCGAAGTGCCGAAGGAACCGTGATCCTGCAGGCCGAGAAGCTCGAAAGCCCGGAGAACAGGCAGCTCCGGAGTCCTCATGGGATGGACGGCCCCAGGTCCGGAACCGGCAAAACGGACGGAGTCCGCTGGGAGGGGCGTGTCGGCGCGATGGGCCCCGCGTCCACTGGACGGAAAGGCGGGGCCGCGCCTCCGGAGCGTGAATGTGGGCCGGCAAGGCCTGGACGGAGGCAAGGCCCCGGTCACTTCCGTATTTCAGGTCACTTCCGAACATGACTGGCCAGCGCCTGATGTGAGGAAGTTGGATGACAGAAGCGTCCGGGGGGCGCAGCCGAATTTCTGGAAACGTGGTCTGCTCTCCGACACAATATCTTGTTGATGGCCCTTCCGATCAAGTCGCGAGGACGTTTCTGGAAGTATGGAGGGCGGTCGGCATGACCGGGGAGGGTGGTGCCGAAGTCCGGGGCGGGCCGTCAGGGAAGCCTCACGGGACCTGGGGAGAGGGCTCTGAGAGAGTCGGCCTGGCACCCGGGCGGGCCGTGAGGAGGCCGCCTGGGGCATGGTGCTGGCCCTGGGGGGAGGTCGGCGGAACCTGGGCGGGCCGTGAGGAGGGCGCCTGGTGCCTGGTGCTGGCCCTGGGGGGAGGTCGCCGGTACCTGGGCGGGCCGTGAGGAGGCCGCCTGGGGCCTGGCGGTGGCCCTGGGGGGGGCGCCGGAAACCTGGGCGGGCCGTGAGGAGGCCGCCCGGGGCCTGGCGGTGGCCCTGGGGGGGAGGTCGCCGGAACCTGGGCGGGCCGTGAGTGAGGACGTCTGGGACGTTGGCGCGGGAGTGATGGAGGCTCGCTGGGCCCTTGGCTCGGGTGAGGTGGAGCCGGCCCTGGAGCCTGGGATTTGGCGCTGAGAAAGTCGGCCCGGGGCCTGGGCTCGGGCCGTGAGGGTCAATCCGGGTCCCTGTCCGTGTCCGGGAGGGGCGGGGCGGGGACCTTCGCCACCGGGTCCGGTAACACGCTGAAATCCAGGCCGCATAAGGGTTTCAGGGAGTCCGGGCCGGCTCATGGGGAGGCGGGGGGAGAGCTTCGGAGACCGTCGCCGGGGTCCCCGGGGGGCGGGCTGGGGGGAAATCGTCAAGAAAAAACAGGGGTGCCGGATTTTCTTGCTGAGGGAAAAGTATGAGTCATTTCGGGCAGTTAAGGACGGAAGGGGGCAAAAAAGGCTCCGGTCGGCTCCTCCCGGCCTGAAAAAACGCTTGACCCCGGGAAGGGAAATCGGTATAAACTCACTCAAGCAGAAACAGACGGCACGATTCCTGGAGTTGGATGAGCGCTGTCTGGCCTTAATTGGGAATCTCGTTAGAATCGAGAGCGGGCCCGCCTCTGTAATCGGGGACCGAAGCAAGAAGGTGCGTGAGGCGCCTAAAGCCACTGGCTCGAAAGGGCTGGGAAGGCGATTGCCAGGGTTGATCCGGGAGCCAGAAACCAATCTGCCACAATATTCTTCCCCGCGGCTCGGGAATAAGGTTCAGGATAAGAAGGGCATCCCGAATCAGCTGTAAGCTTGGTTCGGGTTTTTTTTGTCCTGATCCTCCCAATCCGCGGAACATGCCCCTTGGGCTAGGCCACGGGCGCAGGGACGTCCGGAAGCCGGAAGAAACTGAATCTTCAAGGAGGTGCCCTTATTACTTAACCATCGGCAATGGCTGACCGGAACAGGGAAGTGTCGTAGAAGCGAACGCGGACCCGCCGCTGTATCCGGGGACGAAAACGGAAAGCTTGGGGATAGCCCGAGGGCGAGGGAACAGGTCAGAGCCTCTCGCGCCCGAAGGCGAAAGAGGTAACTCTCCGGGCTGATGTCACTGGGGGCTTAGGGGCCCCTGGGAAGGCGCCGTGAGTAGATGGATCCGGGAGCCAGAAAACCTGGCCGGACAGCTCTTTGCGAACATAGGCACGTGGTATTGCCTAACGTGAAGCCCTGGGTAATAGGGTAATCCCCTGGGCAGACGAACAGATGCTGAAGGCCCGCAGAAACGCAGGCCGTGCCGGCGCGGACCGCGCTGCCGGCTCTACCTCCCCGGCCGTGAGGCCAACTCGCTGGCGCTCGCCGGCGCAGTACGCGGATCGGAGGCATACTGTTCAGGAACCTGGCCGGCTGACGGAAAACGGCTCTCTTCCCGATGCCAGCTGCCGGTTCCCTCAAGAATCTGAAGGCCCTTCATGGCCTTTAGAGCAGAAAAAGGCCTCCCGATTTTGGAGTGAGCGGGGGGCCTTTTTCTATTCGCGGTGCCGGAGCGGCTGATCGCCGTGTCCTGGCCACATGGAATTGCGTCCCCGGGTACTCTCTTTCCCGGCGCGGGCGCGAAAAAGGCCCCCTGTGTCTTGGGAGTGAGGGGGGCCTTTTTTTTGCCCTGCGCCTTCCGGGGCCAGGGCTCTGGGTCGGCCATGGACGGTACGGGTCAGGGCACGGCAGGAAATCGTTGCCGTCACGGGAAGAGGGGGCCCAGTGACGTGAGGCGGGAGAGGGCGGTCCTGTCCCGAGGGCGGGTGACATTTTCGAGCGGGGAAGGTAAGCCTTGCTCCAGGGCGTGGGACATCCGCGAGCAGGGGAGAGGCCGGTCCTGTCCCGAGGGCGGATGACAGCTTCGAGCGGGGAAGGTAAGCCTTGCTCCAGGGCGTGGGACATCCGCGAGCAGGGGAGAGGCCGGTCCTGTCCCGAGGTCGGGTGACAGCTTCGAGCGGGGAAGGTAAGCCTTAAGAGGCATTCGTTTGCCGGGAAGGCTCCCCTAGGTCTGGTGAGGTTGCTCTAAACTCCGAGGGTAGCTTACTTGGCCTGGAGAAAGGCTGGCCTGGGTTAGGACCAAGCCCGACCAAACCTGAATGGAGGATTTGCCGGACCCGGAGATTGGCTGGATTGATATCCTCCCCGGACCGAGGTCCTGGGAGGATGTCAAGTGTGCCCGGCATGGGCAATGACTAGGAGGTGAAAGTCCTCTACAGACTTGGCAGTGGGAACTGTTAGCCAATAGCAAGGTGAAGGCCGTAAGGCCCAACTGAAAGAAGCTGGAGGCAAACCCTCGGCCCGACGAACAGAAACCACATCAGGCGTTCCGAAGCGGGCGAGCTTGCTTGACAAAGCGAAGTCCAACACTGCATGAGCGACGGGGCGTAAATGGGGCGGGTATGTGAGGGGAAAGTCATTGTTCTTACCCGGGGAGATCCCTCGGCGGCCTTCGGAACATCCGGCTTAAACGAAACTAGCCCAGGGTCCGAGG
>JAISFP010000099.1 GCA_031263525.1 Deltaproteobacteria bacterium
GGTCCGGGACCCCCGGCCCCGGCGAGGACGGCGTCTCTGTCGTTTCCGCCATTTTCGACCTCGCAGTCCTGGAGGGCCCCTTCCTCGGCGAGTCCCGCCCTGCGGCAGGGTGACACGCCGGCGCTCTCGCGTTTTCGGCGCTGACCCTGTCCGGCATTATGTTCAGGACGTTCCTGGGACTTGAGGCCCGGGCCGGGTCCAGCGAGGCCTCCGAGATCACGTTCGAGGGTCCGGCGGCACACGCGTCAGGTGACGGTTCCGTCTCCGGAACGGTCCCCGCGCCAGGCACGGGACCCCCGTCGGACACCCTTGTCGCGCCAGGCGCCGGAGCCCCGTCCGGCACGGTCCTCGCGTCCGGCGGCCGGGGCGGCCCTGCAGGGGTCCTCCTCAACTGGTCCTCCGGATCCGAACGCCTGTCAGGTTTCTCGGTCGTTTGCACTCCCTCAGAGGTCGTCCCGGCCAAGGTGTCCCTCGCCTCCTTAGAGACGGAAGGCGCCGACGGGCCCGGAGTCTTCGCAAGGCTCGCGCCTGACGGCCTGGAGGCGCGGGTATCCGGAAAGGGCAGTCTCGCCCGGAAGCTCAGGAGCCTCGGTGAATCGGGGGACCGCGCCCGTTAGGCGGCTGACGCGGCGGTCGCTCCTGCCTCCGAGCTCGCCCGGCCCGGCGGCCCGGATTCCGCAGCGGGATGGTCCGCGGCAGCGCGACTCCTGGCGCTCCCGCTCTCGCCGGAGTCCGCGTCCGCAGGCGGGCCGGACGTGAACGACGGCCGGCGCGAGTCGGGATTCCGGGAGCCGTGCTTCAGCGGCCCCGCCAGGGCTGGCGGGCTCTCCGGCACCTCCGGATCGGCTCGGGGTTTCAACGTGCGCGTGGGCGAGGTGTCCCCGGACGCCCCCGAATGGGCGAAGAGGATCGCCGGCCCCGCGAGAAGGCCGGGTGTGCCGGCTTTCACGGGCGACGCCAGCCTTTCCGCGGACCACGAGCAGCTGACCGGGGACACCTCCCGCGTCATCGGCAGCATCGCGGCGGAGGGACTCTTCAGTCTAGCAGCCAGAATCGACCTGACCGGCACAGGCCGGCCCCCGGGCGATCTCGCATTCGGGCTCCCGCCGGCCGGGGAAGGAGGGAACGCCTCGTTGCGGGCCAGGATCCCGGCCTCCCCGGGAGTTCCGGAGTACAGGCGTCAGGGGCGCGTCCGCGGCCTTCACGGAGCCGGCCCTCGCCCGCAGGGCAACCTGCGGCTGGGGCGCGGGTCCGTTCCGGGCAGGGGCGACACTCGGAACGCCGGGGACGGCGTCGCTCGAGGCCAGGTGCCGGGCGGGGGCGGAGCTCAACCCCGCCTTCCCGGGCAAGATTGCCGTCCGGGCCATGGAACCCGGAGCCTTCACCTGTCGTAACTGTTCAGGTGCCCCTCTTTTGAGAACTTTTTTCGAGGAAAAGAGCCCTGAAAAGGAACCCTTGAAGTTGAAAAGTCAGCTTTGGACGCTTCATGTGGGGGCAAGAAGTTTCTGCTGAGGGCATTTTTGAAGGGAAGATCGGCCTGTTGAGTTCATCTCGGGGGGGCACCTGAACAGTTGCCACCTGTCTTTCAGGCACCCTGTCTCTCAGGCACTCAGTCTTCCGGCCCCGTTTCCCCAGTCTTCCTCCAGGAGCTCTACTCCGACACGGGCTCGGACATGACGCAGTACCGGAAACTCCTGAGCCTCTGCCTGAGCACCGGGTCCGACCGCGAGACACCTCTCCTCCAGCAGCCTTCGCTTTGCCAGGCGACGGCAAGTTGCCGATCGGGCGGTGACCCGCCCGTGCGGCCAGCACAGCTCCGACTTCCACCCCCGGCACGTTCCGGAACACCCTGGACCGCTACGTTCCGGAACGCCAATGAACAGACCCGGAAGGCCATCCGCCCAGCGCCCCGGCTGAACCCCCTCGTCAGCAAACTTCCGCAGACTTCCAGACGCAGCTCGCAGAGTCGAAGACCATCGGGGATATCGTCAGGCGTCACAAGTATCTGGCATTTGCCGGCAGGCATGAAACGCCCCTGTCTGGCTGGCCGCCTAGGCGCAGGACCTGCCCTCACCTTGGCCGCCTTGTCCACACCCCGCCATCCTGACAGTTCAGCCATTGAACTTATACTCCGTAAGCCGGGCGGGATTGACATTCCCGCCTGGAACACTGCCCAGTCTTCAGCGCGTACCGAGGTTGTCCGCCACCCTGTGTTAGTTCACAAATACGTATGTTTTACGGAATTACATTAAATGAAATTTAAATAATTATTTAGTTTTCTACTGAATATCTCAAGGTATAACATGCTTTTTCAAGAGCTTTGTCCAGACAACAATTCAAACAAAACAATCACCAAGCTCGTACGGAAAGACATTTGTTTTACGCAATAAATATGCCAAAAACATCAACGATTGACAAGCCTTTACTGAGATTTGCTTGCGCATGAACAGCATCTTCCAGTGGTCCCGCCGATGAAAGCTTGCTTCCAGCCGGTCTTGTTTGTTAAAATACGTCCATCTGGGTTTATCGCCCTGACAAAGCCTGTTCGGCGCAGCCTGATGAAGGAGGGCCGCATCATGAGCGAGAACGAGAACATCTCTACAAAGTTCACGTTTGGTGTCGGCGCGACGAATTTCCTAGATATTATCCGGACAAAATCCATATATGTTGACAAGACAGACCTTATCTACAATCTTATATCCTATCCCT